>JBJMQD010000204.1:0-18882 GCA_045802855.1 Myxococcales bacterium
CGCGCTCACCACCGACCGGCCGTTCCGCCGCGCCCACACCGCCCGGGACGCGATCGGAATCATGACCACGGAGCAGCTCTTCCGGTTCGATCCGGCGCTGGTGGATCTGTTCGTGAAGGTGGTCCAGCCGCTCCTGTGAGCTGCCCGTGGTGTCAGAGCGCTCGCAGGATCAAGCATTTCAAATACCGGGTCTCCGGCACTCCCAATAGCGGCGGGTGGTCGCGGGCGGCGCCGCGCTTTTCGATGAGCTGCACCGTCCGGCGCGCGTCGGCGGCGGCGGCGAGGACGGTTTCCTCGAACATCGACTCGCTCACGTGGAAGCTGCAGCTCGCCGTGACGAGGACGCCGCCCGGAGAGAGAAGCTGGAACGCGCGCAGGTTGATCTCCTTGTAGCCGCGCAGCGCCGCGTCCACGGAACCGCGGGTCTTGGCGAAGGCGGGCGGGTCGAGGACGATGGTATCGAATTGCTCCCCTTCTTCCACGCGGTCCTTCAATAGATCGAAGACGTTTGCGACCACGAATTCGACGTTCGCCGCTCCGGTGCGGCGAGCTGCCTCGCGTCCGAGAGCGGCGGCCTCGTCGCTGATATCCACGGCCAGGACCCGCTCGGAACGCCGTGCGAGCTGCAGGGCAAACGCGCCGGCGTAGGTAAAACAATCGAGAGCGCGGCCGTGGGCATAGCGGCCCGCCTCGATCCGGTTCTCCGCCTGATCGAGGAAGGCGCCCGTCTTCTGCCCCTCGAGCGGATCGGCGACGAGGCGCACTTCGCCCTCCAGGAACTCGACCGCGCCCGGCGGACCGCCGCGGAGCATTCCTTTGCGAAGCGGCAATCCCTCGTGCGCGCGGACCTTGGCGTCGTTGCGCTCGACGATTGCGCGGGGCGACCAGAGGCCCTCCAGCATCGACGCGAGCATCTCGCGGCGCGCGTCGGTCGCCTCGATCAGCGTCTGCACGCAGAGCACGCCCGCGTAGCGGTCGACGATGAGCCCGGGCAAGAGATCCGACTCGCCGTGCACGACCCGGGCGGCGCGAACGCGCTCCGGGTCGGGCTGGGCGGCGTCGCGCAGGGCCTTCGCGGCCGCGAGCCGGCGGGCGAAGAACTCCTCGTCGATCGCCTCGTCCTCGCGGGTGAGCAGGCGGACCGAGATCTGGCTCGTCTTCCCGTAGAAGGCCCTGCCGAGAAAGTAGCCGCGGTCGTCCTCGACGCGGACGACTTCGCCGCCGCGAAGCTCCGCGGGCGCGCGGACGTCGCTCCGGTACACCCAGACATGACCCTTGCGGAGCCGATCCACGCCGTGGCGCGAAACGACGACCGCCACCTCGGCGCTCATGCCAAGCAATGTACCCTGCTAGAGTACGCTCCACCTCATCGACCCGTAAGGAGACACATCGATGCTGCTCGCGATCGTTCTCGCCGCAGGCGCCGCCGCACCGACCGACGCTTATCTCGATCAGACGCGCACGCAGTGGGAGAAGTTCTCGCAACAGATCTGGGGCTATGCCGAGACGGGCCTCCACGAGGAGAAATCCGCCAAGGCATTCGAAGACGTCCTCGAGAAGGAGGGCTTCACGGTCACGAAGGGCGTGGCCGGGATGCCCACCGCGTTCGTCGCGACGGCGGGAAAGGGCGAGCCGGTCGTCGCCATCCTCGCCGAGTACGATGCGCTGCCCGGGCTGTCCCAGAAGCCCGGCGAGCCGAAGAAGGATCCGGAGAAGGAAGGAGCGCCCGGCCACGGCTGCGGGCACAACCTCCTCGGCACGGCCGCGCTCGCGGCGGGCGTAGCGGCGAATCGCGCGCGAATCGAGCAGAAGCTTCCCGGGACCATCCAGGTGTTCGGGACGCCCGCGGAGGAGCTCCTGCTCGGCAAGGTGTTCATGCTCAAGGCGGGCGCGTTCGACCACACGGACATCGTGCTCACCTGGCATCCCGAGGCCTCGAACCAGGTGGTGACGAGGCCTCGCCTCGCTCTGACGGCGACCGACGTGGAATTCTTCGGAAAGACGGCGCACGCCGCCGCGTCGCCCTGGCTCGGGCGCAGCTCGCTCGACGCGGTCGAGCTGTTCGACCATGCGATGGCGCTGATGCGCGAGCACATCCACCCGACGGCGCGCATCCACCGGACCATCAAGAACGGCGGGCTGGTACCGAACGTGATTCCCGACTACGCCAAGATCCAGGTCTGGCTGCGCGACCAGACCGGCACCGACGTGCAGGAGATGCTGGAGCGGATGCGCAAGGCAGCGGACGGCGCGGCGCTCGGGACCGAGACGCGCGCCAAGGTGACCGTCCTCGCCTCGGGTCGCGACCCGATCAACAACGAGGTGGTCGGGCGCGTGATGCAGAAGCATCTCGATCGGATCGGCGCGCCGAAGTTCGACGACAAGGACCAGGAGTTCGCCAAGGCCCTGCAGAAGGAAGTGGGCGTCGAGCAAACGGGGCTCAGCACGGAAGTCGTTCCCTTCGGCCCCAATCACGGCGGAACCGCTTCGTCGGACCTCGGCGAAGTGAGCGCCGCGAAGCCGCTCGCCGAGCTGAACGTCGTGACGCGCCCCATCGGTACGGCGGCGCACACCTGGGGGCAGACGGCTTGCGCGATCCATCCTTTGGGGCTCAAAGGCATGGAGGTCGGGAGCAAGGTGCTCGGTGCCTCGGCGGTGGACTTCCTGCAGAACCCGAAGCTCGTAGGCGACGCGAAGGCCGAGTTTGCCAAGGCGACCAAGGGGAAGCCGTACCAGAGTCCCTTGGCAGCCGATGCAAGACCTGCGGTCTATTGAGATTTCGGCGCGGAGGAGGGTGCCGCGTCCGGCCTCCTCCTCCGGCCGTTTTCGGCTTCAAGTGCGCGAAATCATTCCATTGTCACATCGGTGTAGGAAATCTGCGCCTTGACGGCACGCTTGTCGCATTTGCGATGGCCCTCTCGGATCGCGCAAGATGAATTTCCAGCTGTGTTTTTCCGCAGGCGCAGGATTTTTGGAGGAGTGGGATGGCAGTCGAGAAGCAGCCACATCCGACGACGACCCACGGGGCGGAAGAAGACGCCCTGGTCGGTCGGACGATCGGTGGCCGCTATCGGATCGTGGGAACGGTCGGGTTGGGAGGCATGGGTCGCGTCTACGACGCGGTCCAGTCGCCGCTCGATCGCCACGTCGCCATCAAGGTGCTGCTCGGCGGGCACGCGCACGACGCCGCGTTCCGCCGGCGCTTCATGCTGGAAGCGGCGGTCACTTCCAAGCTCACCCACCCGAACACCGTCACGCTCTTCGATTACGGCGAGCACGACGGCATCTACTACATCGCGATGGAGCTCCTGAAGGGCCGCACGCTCTCGGACGTGGTCCGGCAGGAGGGAGCGCTCTCGCAGGAGCGCGCGATCCACATCGCCCAGCAGGTCTGCAGGAGCCTTTCCGAGGCCCACTCGCAGGGCGTCATCCACCGCGATCTGAAGCCCGCGAACGTGATGCTGCTCTCGCAGCGCCACGAGCTCGACTTCGCGAAGGTGCTCGACTTCGGCCTCGTGAAGTTCTTCACCGACGGCGTCGACGGGCACACGCACCAGGGAACGTTCGTCGGCACTCCGCACTACGTCTCTCCGGAACAGGCCCGCGACGAGCAGCCCGATCCCCGCTCCGACGTCTACTCGCTCGGCATCCTCATCTACCTGATGCTGACGGGGCACGTGCCGTTCCACGCCGCGAGCGCGGTGGAAGTACTGGTCAAGCAGCTCAACGAACAGCCCGTGCCGCCGCGAGAGCGCAGGCCCGACCTCAACATCGATCCGCAGCTCGAGGCGCTCGTCCTGAGGTGCCTCGCCAAGCAGCGCGACGAGCGCGTCCAGTCGATGGACGAGCTGCTCGCTGCGCTCACGCAGGTGCGATCGCACATCGTCACGCAGGCGCGCTCGGTGGCTCGCGGGCCGGATCCGCTCATGGGCGTTTCGCCTCCGGGCCTGTTGAATCCGACGCCTCCCGCCGCCGGCATCCGCGCGCGGGGGACGCCGCTCGCTTCCATCTCGAACCGCATTCCGAATTCGACGCCGCGTCCGATCAGCAACCGCGTTCCGCATTCGATTCCGCCGACGCCGGCGCTGGTGCAGAACGCTCCGGCGGTCGCGACGAAGCGTGGTCCGGCGATCGCGCTCGGCGCGGCCGTGGTGGTGGCTGTCGCGCTGGTAGGGACGGCGCTCTTCGTGCGCTCGCATCGCGCACCAGTAGCTGCGCCCGCCGCCGCGCCTTCGCGGCCCAGGCTGACCATGGAGATCGACCTCGACGGCCGCCGACCTGCGCCTCCCGTCGAGACTCCTCCGGTGGCTGCCGAACCCGCGCCGGCGGTGCCCGTCCAGGTAGCTCCCGCGGAAAACAAGACAGCGCCCGAGCCGCAGAAGGAGAGCGCAAAGCGCAGGCCCGCGCGGCCCGTCGCTCCTGCTCCCAAGGAGCCCGAAAAGGCGCTCGCGGTGGTGCCCGTGCTCGGTCCGCCGGCCCCGCCCGCGCCTGAACCGGCGGCAAAGCCGGTCGAGCCGCCTCCGGCTCCCGTCGTCGCCGCGGCGTCCATCGCAGGTTCGACGCCGCCCCCAACGCTGCCCATCTCCACCCGGCCGCGCGAAGTCTCGTCCGCGCTCCTGCAGACGCAGAAGATCAACGCGCCCTCTCCGAAGATCCCGGAGTGGTTCCAGCGCAACTTCGCCCGCCAGACCATGCAGGCGGTCTACCGGATCTGCATCGGCACCGACGGGCGCGTCTCCGAAGTGAAGGTCGTGACCGAGCTCGGCGGCGGCGTGGACGCGGATCTCATAAAGCAGATCAAGAACACCTGGACGTACCGGCCGCAGCTCATTCCGCTTTGCGCCGATTCGAAGCTGACGTTCAGGCTGTAGTCACTCCACGCGGCCCATCGCCTGGGTCAAATCGTCGATCAGGTCCTGCGCGTTCTCGATCCCGACCGAGAGGCGGATGAAGCCGTCGTCGATCCCGAGCAGCTTGCGCGTCTCGGGAGGCACCGAGGCGTGCGTCATGATCGCGGGGTGCTCGATGAGCGATTCGACTCCGCCCAGCGATTCGGCGCAGGCGAAGATCTGCACGGATCGCAAGAAGGTCCTCGCCGCCGGCAGTCCGCCCTTGATGACGAACGTCAGCATTCCGCCGAACCCGCGCATCTGCTTCTTCGCCAGGGCGTGCTGAGGGTGCTCGGGGAGGCCGGGCCAGGTGACGCGCTCGACCTTGGGATGCCGGCGCAGCGCCTCGACGATGGCGCGGGCGTTCGCCTCGTGGCGCTCCATGCGGACGTGCAGCGTCTTCAGGCCGCGCAGGACGAGGAAGGAGTCGAGCGGACCGGGGACGGCGCCGACCGCGTTCTGCAGGAAAGCGAGCCTCTCGTGGAGATCGTCGCGGCTCGTGACGAGGGCTCCGGCGACCACGTCGCTGTGGCCGTTGAGATATTTCGTCATCGAATGGGCGACGACGTCGAAGCCGAGGTCGAGCGGGCGCTGGAAGAACGGCGTCGCGAAGGTATTGTCGCAGACCGATACGATCCCGCGCTTTCGGCAGATCTCCGAAACCTGTGCGAGGTCGATGATCTTCAGCATCGGGTTCGTCGGCGTCTCGGTCCAGAGGAGCTTCGTCGACGGGCGGATGGCCGCCTCGATCCGCTGCGGGAAGGTCATGTCGACGAAGGTGAGCTCGATCCCGAGCCGCTTGAACACCTTGTCCGCGATCCGGAACGTGCCGCCGTAGAGGTCGTCGCCGAGAATGACGTGATCGCCCGCGTTGCAGAGATGGAGGACGGCGTCCGTCGCCGCGAGCCCGGAGGCGAAGGCGAGACCGTGCTTGCCGCCTTCCAGCGCCGCGAGGCATCCCTGCAGGGCGTCGCGGGTCGGGTTGCGCGTGCGCGAGTACTCGAACCCTTTGTGCTCGCCCGGACCTTGCTGCGCGTACGTGGAGGTGAGGTAGACCGGAGTCATCACCGCGCCGGTGGTGGGGTCGGGGTGCTGTCCGGCGTGGATGGCGAGCGTCTCGAAACGATGTTCGGTCATGGCGCAGATTCCTAACACCTCCGGTGCGCGAGTGTTCCTGCTTTCGCCCGCGAACGCGTCGGGGGAGCGGATGCAGATGCTCCTGCGGCCCGGGGCGGAGTTCGATCTCGCGCAGCGGGTACGGGCGGGAGCCGCTTCGCTGGGCGAGGCGTTCGCGTTCACGAGCGGGCTCTATTTCCGGGGCAAGCTCGCCTACGCGACGGCGTTCGCGCGGCCGCCCGAAGGAGTGCCGGGCGTGCTCGTCATCGCGCCGGGAGCCGGTCTCGTCCCGGCGGAGACGCAGGTGCGCACCGAGCAGCTCGTCCAGCTCGGGAAGGTGCCGGTCGACGAGGCCGATCCCCGGTTTCGGGAGCCGCTTCTCGAGGCATCGAAACTGCTGAAGAGCGCGCTGCCGCCGGACGGCGAGATCGTGCTGCTCGGCAGCGTGGCATCGGCGAAGTACGTGGACCCGCTCCTTTCGGTGTTCGGGCAGCGGCTGCTCTTTCCGCCCACGTTCGTCGGGCGCGGGGACATGAGCCGGGGCGGGCTTCTCCTACGCTGCGTCCGGAGCGGGGAGGAGCTTCCGTACGCTCCGGTGGACGGGGCGGTGAGGCACGGTCCGCGCCCGCCGAGGTTGCCGCGGTTACCGAGGCGCGGCTGATGGCGCTCAGCCGAACCCGGGCGGGCGCTCCTGGGCCACCTTGAACGCCTGCTCCAGGGCGAGGCCGGCGCGCCCCAGCGTGCCCTCGTCGAAGAGCCTGCCGATCAGCGTGACGCCGTGAGGAACCCGGACAGGCTTCGATAATTTCGGTAACGGATTCTTGGGATCCGGGGCCCAGTCCGAACGGGCTTCCGTCACTTCCACGAATCCCGCGCGCAGGGTGAGCGACGGGTGGCCGGTGAAGTTGCCGATCGTGAGCATGTCGGAGAAGGAAGGAACGAGGAGCACGTCGACCTTGGCGAAGACGTTCGCCATCTGCTGCGCGACCTTGCGGCGGAGCCGGTCGGCCTGGACGAAATCGACGGCGGAGAGGAAGCGCGATTGCCGGAAGCTGTTCGGCCACGCGTCGGGGACCTGCATCTTCAGCTGATCGAGACCGCCGGCGAAAGTGAGGTCCTCGAATGCCGCCGCCGCCTCGGCGAAGAGGATGAGGACCAGGGAGCCGTACGGCCAGTCCGGAATGTCCACTTCCACCGGCTTCATGCCGGCCTGTTTCGCGACCTCCAGCGCTTTGCGATCGACCGGCGTGGTCGACGGATCGTTCATCCAGCGCGGGACGAAGCCGACCTTCAGGCCGCTCGCGGCCTTCGTCGCGTCGAACTCCAGCTCGCTCGGCACCGTCGAGACGTCGTTGGAGTCGGCGCCCGAGATGGCTTGCAGGACGAGCAGCGTGTCCTCCACGCCGCGGGCCATCGGACCGAGCTTGTCGAGAGACCAGCAGAGGGTCATCGCGCCGGCGCGCGAGACGCGGCCAAAGGTGGGACGAAGGCCGGTGCAGCCGCAGCGCATCGACGGCGCCACGATGCTGCCCAGCGTCTCGCTGCCGATTGCGAATCCGACCAGGCCCGCGGCGGTGGCCGCGCCCGGGCCGGCGCTCGATCCCGACGAGCCCTCGACGAGGAGCCACGGGTTCATCGTCTGGCCGCCGAACCAGATGTCGTTGAGGGCCAGCGCGCCGAGGCTGAGCTTCGCCACCAGCACCGCGCCCGCGTCGGAGAGCTTGCGCACGACCGTCGCGTCCCTCTGCGGGATGCGGTTCCGGAAAGGCTCCGCGCCGTAGGTGGTGGGAATGCCCTTGGTGTCGACCAGGTCCTTCGCGCCCCAGGGAATCCCTTGCAAGGGTCCCCGGAACCTTCCCGCGCGGATGTCGCGGTCGGCCTGCGCCGCCTGCTGCATTGCCAGATCCTTCGTGAGCGTGATGACGCAGCGGAGCTTGGAATCGAACCGCTCGAGCCGGTTCAGGTAGATCTCCGTGAGCCGCGTGGAGGTGAGCGCGCCCGACTTGATCCAGAGCGATTGGTCCGCGACGGTCGCGAAGGCGATGTCGTCGTCCGTCTTGGGCAACGCCTTCACGCCGACGTCGCTGCGGACGAGCTTGCTGAATTTCTTCGCGGTGCCGGCGCCGCGGATGGACGGATTCCACACCGTCGCCGGCGCCAGCGTCTCCTCGAGGGCGATCTTCTTCGGACCGGTGCGGCGCTCGTAGAGGGCGGCCATCGACTCGCGCCAGTTGCTCGCCATCTGGGCGCGGTGCCCGGCGCTGTTCGTCACCTGCACGAGCTTTTCCGCCTCGGCGAAAGTGGCGGAGCCCACCTCGGGCCCGACCGGTGGCGCGGTGCCGAAGGCGGGCGGGGCGCCGGGGGGCCCGGCGTCCGCGGTTCCTGCGTCGGGAGTGCGCTCGTCGGCCTTGGCGCCCGCGGCGACGCTCGCTATCCCGACGACGGCGCGGCCAAGAAATTCCCTACGGCTCGTGGGCATGGCTGAAATGTAGCAGGCGGCCGTGGGAGGGCGAGTTCGCGGTCGTGCGGTGCAGGGAGCGACGTCGTCGATATCAATCCGCGTAATTGTGGCATTGTCCCGACGCCCGAGGGGGGCAATGAGGGTTGGCGCCCTGTGAAGGTCGTACTCCCAGAAGAACCGACCCGGCTGGAACGGAGCCGCGCCGAGGTGGAGCCGCCACTTCGAGCAGCAGGCGAAGACCTGCAACGCGTCGTCCGTTTCGCGCGGACCGTCGCGACAGACCTTGGCGAGATCCTCCGCGAAGAAGACGTCCTCGCCGCCATCGGACACCTCGCCATCGACCATCTCGCGGACGGCTGCTGGGTACATCTGATCGGCGGCGCCGGAGAGCTGAAGGTTGCCGCCGCCTGGCAGGCCGATCACGTTCCCGATCTCTCCCTTCCCGAAGGTCATGGAGAGCGTCTGCGGGAGGTGCTTCGAACGGGAGCGAACGACGTCTCCGGGACGCAGGGGTCGCCGGCGACGCTCATGGTTCCCGTCTCCTTCGCCGGCGCCATCGTCGGTGCCCTGACGCTTGTCTTCGCCGCCGCCCCTCCCGGGCCGACAGAGGCAGCGATGGCGGAGGATCTGGCGATGAATGCAGGCGCTGCCCTGGGTCGCTCGCGGATCCACCGCGAGGCGACGAAAGCGCTCGCCGCGCGGGACGACGCCTTCGCCGCCGCTGCCCACGAGTTCGGCAACCCGTTGAACGCGCTGCGACTGCAGCTCGATGCCCTGGTCCGGACGGCGAATGTCGAACCCCCGGTCCTCGCGCGCATCTTCGCAATGGGCCGGCTCATCAAGCAGCTCGCCGATCTCAATCGCCGCATGCTCGATACCTCGCGGCTCGCCGCCGGCCAGCTCGACCTGAAACTCGAGGACGTCGATCTCACGGCGATCATCGAGGACGTGCTCGCGAGCAACGCCGATCAGATCGCGTGGTCCAAGCTCGCCGTGTCCTTCTCGTCGCCGGGACCGGTCGTCGGCCGCTGGGACCGGCTCCGGCTCGAACAGGTCGTCGCCAATCTAGTCTCCAACGCCATGAAATACGGGCGCGGCGGGATCATCGCCATCACGGTGGACACGGTGGGCGATCGCGCACGCCTGCGCGTCCGCGACAACGGAATCGGTATCGCCGAACGCGATCACGAGCGAATCTTCGAGCGTTTCGAGAGGGCCTCCACCGTGCAAGCAACGAGCAGTCTGGGAATCGGATTGTGGGTCGTCCGAAAGGTCGTCGAGGCCCTCGGCGGCACGATCCGGGTGGAAAGCTCCCTCGGCGCCGGAGCCACCTTCACCGTCGAGCTGCCGCGGAAGGCAAGGAACTTCGGAAAATCAGGAGGAACCACGTCGTGAAAGCGAGGCGACCCGCCGGCCCGCAGCCGATGCCCCGCGTCGCCACGGGGATAGAGCAGCTCGACATCATCCTGCGGGGCGGCTTCCTGAGGGGCGGAAGCTACATCGTCGCGGGTTCACCGGGCACCGGCAAGACGATCCTCGGGAACCAGGTCGGCTTCCGCCATGCCGCCTTGGGCGGCAAAAGCGTGTACATCAGCCTGCTCGCGGAATCGCACGGACGGATGCTCTCCCACATCTCGACGATGAGCTTCTACGATCCCGAAGCGATCGGGCAGGCCATTCAATACGTGAGCGGGTACGAACCGCTCCGCGAAGGCGGCCTGAAGGCACTTCTGGAGCTGATCCGGAAGGTCGTCAAACGGTTCGGCGCCACGCTCCTCGTGGTGGACGGGATCATCACCGCGGAGCGCGCCGCATCCTCCGGCGAGGAGTTCAAGGTATTCGTCCACGAGCTGAACGTCGCGCTCACGCTGCTCGGGTGCACCGCCGTCCTCCTCACCAATGTCCTCGACGACGACCGTTCGTATGCCGCGCGAACGATGGTCGACGGATTGATCAACATCGAGGACGTGATGGACGGCGTTCGCGCGGTGCGGCAGCTGGTCGTCGCGAAGTTTCGCGGCAGCGACTATCTTCGCGGCGCTCATTTCTTCGAGATCGGAAGCGACGGGATCCGGGTCTACCCCCGGATCGAGTCGATGCTCGCGGTACCGAGCAAGACCCCCGGGACGAGCAGCGAGCGCAAAGGCTTCGGCATCCCCGACCTGGACGCGATGATGGCGGGGGGACCTCCGGACGGCACCGCCACTCTGGTCCTCGGTTCGTCCGGTACCGGCAAGACGATCCTGGGGATGCATTTCTTGAGCGAAGGGGCGCGGCAGAAAGAACCCGGGCTCTATTTCGGATTCTTCGAATCGCCGGCGCGCTTCGCGCAACAGGGAGACCTGCTCGGGCTCCAGCTCTCGAAGTACGCCAAGAAGGGCCTCCTCGAGATCATCTGGCAGCCGACCGGCGGGCTCATCATGGACGCTCTCGCGGAGAAGCTCTTCGAGGCCGTCCGGCGCCGCGGGGTGAAGAGGCTGGTGATCGACGGGATCGCCGGATTCGAGGAATCCGTCGTCCGGCGGGAGCGGCTGGGGATGTTCTTCACTTCCGTCGCGAACGAGCTGCGCGGGCTCGGCGTCACCACCGTCATGACGGAGGAGATGCGCGAGTTGTTCGGCGCCGAGGTCATCATCCCGGTGTCCGGTGTGTCGGGGTTGGCGGAGAACATCATCCTCGTCCGGCAGCTCGAATACGTCTCCGAGCTCAAGCGCGCCATCGCGGTGATGAAGACCCGCGAGACCCGTCACGACGAGAGGCTTCGCGAGCTGACGATCACCGACCGCGGCATCGCCATCGGTGACCCATTCGAATTCGAGGAAGCGGTGCTGACGGGCGGCAGCAGTCGAGCGCGGCCGGCGTCGCCCGGGCGTTCCGGATCGAAGAGGAGAGGCCGGGGCGGCGCGTGAAGAGCATCCTCCTCGTCGACGACGAGTATTCCATCATCGAGGTGCTCTCGCACCTCCTCGAGGAGGAGGGCTATTCGGTGGTGGCGGCCGCCAACGGCGAGGAGGCGCTCGAACGCGCCTCGCAGCATCCTCCCGATCTGGTCGTCACCGACCAGATGATGCCTCTCATGAGCGGCGCGGAGCTGTTCGCCGCGCTGCAGCGGATCCCGGCGCTCAGGCAGGTGCCCGTCATCCTCATCACCTCCGCCCCGATCACCGTCACTCGCGACCGGCGCTGGGCGGATTTCATCGTGAAGCCCTTCGAATTCGAGGAGCTCTCGCGAGCGGTGCATCGGGTGCTGGGCGACAAGAAGCCGGGCTCCGCGCGCAACCGGCGAGCTTCCGCCCGGCACCGCCGCCGTTTCAAGGTGAAGCTCGGACCGGTCGTCTGCTTCACCACCGACGTATCGCCGAAGGGCTTTGCCACGGAGGCCATGCGCGTCCTCACCGCAGGGACGGCGGTGGACGGCTCGATCGAGGCGCACGGCCGGATCGTGGCATTCACCGGCCGCGTCGCCTGGAGCGCTCCTGGCGATCCCAGCGTCAATCTACGCGGACGCATGGGCATCACGTTCACGAATGCCGCCCGGGAGCTGCTCGAGTTCCTCAAGACCCCGTGAAGGGACGATTACTCCTCGGTAGCCACTCGAACGCCGCGAGGCCGCGGCTCGAACGGTCACGCCGGCAGAGCGCGGGCGGTGGCCACGTCGAGCGCGGTGACCGCCGCGACGTTGGCAAGCGAGAACCAGACCGCGCCGCGCTGCGGGTTGTAGCCCGCCGCCGCCTTGCCGAGCGCCGCGAGGTCGAGCGCGTCGCCGGCGACCCTCGCCCAGAGCCATCCGGCGCGCGGCCTCGCTTGCGAAAGGATGCCGAGGCCGGCGGCGATCTCGCGCACCCCGAACGCCCGGATCCAGCCCGCGCTCCGCTCCGCGCCGAGGAACCGCCCGAGCCTGCGCGCGCCAAATAGCTCGGCGATCCCGAGTCCGATGCTGAACCAGCCGAGCGCCCGCGCTGTGTCGTTCGCATTCATGGATCGCATCCTGGGCACTCCTTCACCTCGCCGCCAGCCACTCGATGAGGTCGATCTTCGTCACGATTGCCGCCAGGTCGTCGCCGTCCTTGACGATCGCCACCTGGTCCTTGGCGAAGAGCTCCCGCAGCCTCGACACTGGGGTCCGCAGCGTCACCACCCCGTGGATCGGCTTCATCACGGCGCTCACCGCCTCGTCGAGCTTGTGGCGGCCCTCGAGGAGCGCCTGGAGCAGATCCACTTCGTGGAGCATGGCCACGGGCTTCCTGCCGTCCACCACCGGGAGCTGCGAGATTCCATGCCGTTTCATGAGATCGACGGCGTGCTTCGCGCTGTCCTTCGGAGTCACCGTGTACACTTCGCGCTTCTTCCCGCCGAGCAGATCGTTCACCGTTCCCATCCGGTCGGTGGGATCGAAGAAGCCGTTGTCCTTCATCCACTCGTCCGAATAGAACTTGGTGATGTAGCGCGAGCCGCTGTCCGGTAGCGGCACCACCACCGTCTTGCCGCGGCCGAGCTCCTGCGCGACCTCCACCGCGACGTGGATCGCGGACCCGGAGGATCCGCCACCGAAGAGCCCTTCCTCGCGCGCGAGCCGGCGGGCGGCGAAGAAGCTCTGCTTGTCGTCGACCCTGCGCACGTCGTCGAGGACGCTGAAGTCCATCGCCTTGCAGAGCATGTCCTCGCCGATGCCCTCCACCTTGTAGACGTGCGGCTGCGAGAGCTTTCCCGTCTTGAAGTAGTCGAGATAGACGCTCCCGTCGGGATCGACGCCGATGTTCTTCGACTGGGGAAATTTCTCCTTCAAGTACTTGCCGGCGCCGCTCATGGTGCCGCCGGTGCCCAGTCCCGAGACGAACGCGTCGAGCGTCAAGCCCGCCTTGCGCAGGTCGTCCTCGATCTCGGGGCCGGTAATCCTGTAATGCGCGTCGATGTTGTCGGGGTTGTGGTACTGGTTCAGCATGAACGAGCCGGGCGTCTCGCGGTGGATCCGTTTTGCGGTTTCGTAATAGCTGAGCGGATCCTCGGCGGGCACGTTGGTCGGCGTCACCACCACCTCGGCGCCGAACGCCTTCAGCGAGTTGACCTTCTCGGTAGACATCTTGTCCGGCATGGTGAAGACGCAGCGGTATCCCTTCACCGCGGCCCAGAGCGCCACCCCCATGCCGGTGTTGCCGCTCGTGTTCTCGACGATGGTTCCGCCCGGCTTGATCCGTCCTTCGCGCTCCGCCTTGTCGAGGATGTGGAGCGCCATCCGGTCTTTGATGGACCCGCCCGGATTCATGAACTCGCACTTGGCATAGACCACGGCGTCCTTCGCCCCGACGAGCTTGTTCAACCGCACCAAGGGCGTGCGGCCGATCGCCTGCAAGATGTTCTGGAAGACGGGCATCGGACGCCTCCTCGCGGGGGGCGGGTTATAGCGCATGCGCGCCTTTGCGCACGGCGCGAAACGCGCCTAGTTTGCGCCGATGAACGAGAGCGATCTGCGCGCGGCGTATTCCGAGGCCATCGGCCGGCCCGCGGAGAAGGTCATCCGCCTTCCGGGCGGTGCCGGAAACCGGATCTACTGGCGCCTGGTCGAGCGCGACGGGCGTTCAGCGGTCGTGATGGAGCTTCCGCCGGAACCCGGCAAGAGCGAAGAGGCGAGCAAGGAGCCCAGTCCAAAGGACCTGCCGTTTCTCGACGTGCACCGCTACCTCGAGCGGATCGGCGTGCGCGTGCCGCACGTGTTCCTCGACGCGCACCGGCGCGGGTTCGTCGTCATCGAGGACCTCACCGACCAGACGCTGGAGATGGCCCTCCGGAAGGGAGACCGCAGGAAGATCTACGAGGACGCCATCGATCAGCTGGCGCGGCTGCGCGCCCACGCCGAACGCAATCCGGATCCGGGCTGCATCGCCTGGAGCCGCGCGTTCGACTACGACCTCTACCAGTGGGAGTTCGAGCATTTCGTCGAGTACGGGCTGCTCGCGCGGGGCGCGAAGCCCACAGAGGCGGAGTTGAAGACGCTGCGCACCCGATTCGACGCCATCTCGAAAGAGCTGGCGGCCGCCCCGCGAAGCTTCACGCACCGCGATTACCAGAGCCGCAACATCATGGTGCTGCCGTCGGGCGAGCAGGTGGTGATCGATTTCCAGGACGCGCTGCAGGGGCCGCGGCAGTACGACCTCGTCGCGCTCCTGCGGGACAGTTACGTCGAATTGGACCGGCCGCTCATCGACGCGATGCTGAAGCGGTATCTCGCGAGGCTCGTGGAGGAGGGCGGTCCTCGCCTCGACGAGCGCGACTTCGTCTCCTTCTTCGACCTCCTCACCGTGCAGCGCAAGCTCAAGGACGCGGGGAGATTCGTCTTCATCGATCAGGTGAAGAAGAACCCGTCGTTCCTGGTGCACATCCCGTCGTCCTTGCGCTATGTGAAGGACGCGCTCGAGCGGCGACCCGATCTGCGCGAGGTGCGCGAGATCCTCGCCCGGCACGTGCCGGAGCTTCGCGGCTAGGGTCTCTGCCAGCGGTATTCGACCAGGGTTGCTTTCGCGATTCCGCCGTCTTCCGACCGCGATCGGGTGCAATCGTCGTTCACGTTCACGCGGGTCTCCGCGACGACCTGCAGCGCCGCCGCCTCACAGGAGGTGACGTTCAATTTGAAGTCGACGGGGCAGACGCGTCCTGATTTAGACTGGCCGCTTCCCTTCATCACTCCGGCGAGGGCGCCTTCCGCGCGTCGCAGGTCGATGCGGATGGGCTCTCCTTCCGACGGGACCTCGCCGCCGTCGGTCTCCCGGGCGAAGAATTGCCCGTTCACGATCTCGCCTTTGTCGCTCAACCGGTAGGCGAAGCGCGTATCGCTGGCATTCACCCACACCCCGGACAGATCTTGATCGCAAAACTTCGGCGCCGGAGCAGGGCTCTTGCAGGCCGCGACGGCGACGAGGAGCGCGAACGCGATCGGCTTCATCGCAGCGCCCCGAGGAGCAGCGAGGTCGCGCGATCGGGATCGGACCAGTCCTCGAGCACCACCTCCGCGCCGTGGACGGCGAGGTCGTGGGTCGACCAGCGCCCCGTGGCGACTCCGCAGGCGGGAAGTCCGGCCTCGTGCGCGGCGAGGATGTCTCGGGGCGTGTCGCCGATGACCAGCGCCTCCTTCGCTCCCAGCGCTTCGGCGCGCTTCCAGGCGGTGCGCACGATGTCCGGCCGCGGCTCCGCGTCGCTGCCATAACCGCCGAATCGAAACCGTTCCCACAGGCCGGTGCAGCCGAGCTTGAGCTGCGCGCCGCGCTCGAGATTTCCCGTGCAGAGTCCGAGGAGCACGTCGTCGCGCGAGGCGAGCCGATCGAGGACCGCGGCGACGCCCGGAATCGCCTCGTAAGCCTTGGCGGCGCATTCGCGTTCGAGGTTGTGGAGATATTGCTCGAGCACCTGGTCGATCTCCTCGGTGGTGACCTGCGCGGGCTGTTCGCCTCGCTCCGCGGCGAGAAGCGTGCGCGCGATGGCTCGATCGGTCATGCCGTCGAGGCGCATCTTGCGCAATTCCTCCGTCGCCCTCATGCGCGCGCCGAGCGCCTTGCCCAGGGCGCGCGCGCCCGCTCCCGCGCTTCGCGTGAGCGTGCCGTCGAGGTCGAAGAGGAGGGCGCGCATGCGGGCGCATGGGACTACCAAAGCCCACGCCGCCTGGGTAGAGCGCGCCTCGGGTAGAGTGTCGGGATGCGCCTGTTCTTCTGCGTCCCCTTGCCGCAGGAGGCGAAGGATCGCGCGGCCCGCGCGCTCGCGCCTTTGCGCAAGGCGGCCGGAGCAGACGGCTTTGCCGGCGTCGCCAGTCGCGAAGGCCAGCAGGCCGGAGCATACGGAGGACACATGATCCGCTCCCTCGACGCGCTCGACGTCGCGGGCAAGCGCGTGTTCGTGCGCGTCGACTTCAACGTCCCGGTCGACAAGAAGACCGGGGCGCTGAAGGACGACGCGCGCATCCGCGCCGCCCTGCCCACCATCAAGCACCTGATCGGCAAGAAGGCGAAGACCATCCTCGCCTCGCATCTCGGCCGTCCGGACGGCAAACCGGTTCCGGCGATGTCGCTCGAGAACGTCGGCGCGCGGCTCTCACAGCTTCTCAGCCAGGACGTGCTCTTCGCCGACGACTGCGTCGGCGACGGAGTGCGCAAGCTCGTCTCGGAGATGAAGGAGGGGCAGGTGGTGCTCCTCGAGAACCTCCGCTTCCACGCCGAGGAGGAGAAGAACGACGACGACTTCTCGCGCAAGCTCGCGCAGCTTGCGGAAGTGTACGTGGACGACGCGTTCGGGACGGTGCACCGCGCCCACGCCTCCACGGTGGGGATGGTGAAGCACGTCCCGCAGCGGGGCGCCGGATATCTGGTGGCGGCCGAGTTGAAGCACCTCCAGCCGCTGCTCTCGGGCGCGAAGAAGCCTTACATTGCGCTGCTCGGCGGCGCGAAGGTGAGCGACAAGATCAAGGTGATCGAGCAGCTCATGACCCGCGTCGACGCGCTCCTCGTCGGAGGAGCGATGGCGTACACGTTCCTCGCCGCGAAGGGCATCGGCGTCGGATCGTCGCGCGTCGAGAAGGACAAGATCGACCTCGCCCGCCGGCTCCTGGAGAAGGCGGATCGGTCGCGGGTGCAGATCCTGCTGCCGCACGACCACGTCATCGCGCAGGAGCCGAAGGGCGGGGTGCCGGCGAAGACCGTCGGCGATCCCATTCCGGACGGCTGGCTCGGGCTCGACATCGGGCCCAAGACCGTCGAAGGGTTCAAGCAGCGCATCGCATCCGCCGCGACGGTGTTCTGGAACGGGCCGATGGGGATCTTCGAGATTCGCGAGTACGCGGCGGGCACCCGTGCGATGGCGGAGGCGCTCGCGGAGGCCACCTCGCGAGGGGCGACGACAGTGGTCGGCGGAGGGGACAGCGCGGCTGCCATAGCCGAGATGGGGCTCGCGGATCGCGTGACCCACGTCTCGACCGGCGGCGGAGCATCGCTCGAGTTCCTCGAAGGGCGCGAATTGCCGGGCATCAAGGCGCTGGAGGACTAGATGGCCGCCCGGCGCAAATTCGTTTGCGGCAACTGGAAGATGTTCAAGACGGGAACCGAGGCGCAGCAGCTCGTGCGCGAGCTCGGTACTCGCCTGTCCGGCGTTTCGGCCCAGGTCGGCATCGCGCCGCCCTTCACGGCGCTCGCGCAGGTGAAGTGGGCGCTCTCGCAGGCGAAGTCGCAGGTGCAGCTCTTCGGACAAAACTGCCATCACGAGAAGCAGGGGGCGTTTACCGGAGAGGTGAGCGCTGCGATGTTGAAGGACGCCGGCTGCGACGGGGTCATCCTCGGGCACAGCGAGCGGCGGCAGCTCTTCGGCGAGACGGACGAGGGAGTCGCGCGGAAGCTGAAGGCGGTGCTCGGCGAGGGACTCCATCCCATCGTCTGCGTCGGGGAGACCTTGCAGGAGCGCGAGGCGGGGCGGACGTGGGAGGTCGTCTCGCGGCAGGTGCGGGCGGCGCTCGTCGCGCTCGACGGGGCGCAGGTATCGCGGATCACCCTCGCGTACGAGCCGGTTTGGGCGATCGGCACCGGGCGCAACGCCACGGCTGCCCAGGCGCAGGAGGTGCACGGGCAGATCCGCGGGCTCCTGCGGGAGATCGGCGGGGCGCAGGTCGCGGACGCCGTGCGGATCCAGTACGGCGGATCGGTGAAACCCGACAACGCCGCGGAGCTGCTCGGGCAGGCGGATGTCGACGGAGCGCTCGTCGGCGGGGCGTCCCTCAAGGCGGACGATTTCGCGAAGATCGTCGAGGCGGCGAAGTAGGAGAGCGCAACGAGATTGCCGTGCTTGCCCCGGGGCAAGTCGAGTCGCTGGTGCGAGCTTCACCTCGATCAGTGTGAAGGCGTCGCGACTTGCTTCAAAAGGATGGGGACGATGTCGACCAGGCGGTGGACGACGGGATGATCGAGCGGCTCGGCTGGCGGTCGTCGGGCGGCGTCGAACCAGATGGAGAAGATGCCCGCTTGCCGGGGCGGGATCACGTCCTCCACGAGCGAGTCTCCCACCATGGCGACGCGCGACGGATCGACGGCCAGCTTCTCCAGGACGTGGCGCCAGAAGGCGGGATCGCTCTTCCGCACGCCCATCTCTGTGAAGCAGAAGATCTCGGAGACGAGCTCGCGCAGGCCGGCGCGGACGAGCGCGGTCTCGATGTGGGGCCGGGTCGAGACCGAGGCGTTGGTGGCGATTCCGATGCGCGCCATGCGGGCGACACGCTCGAGCGTCTCCCGCGCGCCGTCGATCGGGCGCACTTCGGGCCACAGCGCCATCGGCAGGTCGAGCGGTCCGTCCTCAGACATGAGCGTCCCGCCCCAGTCGAAGAGCACCCAGCGCATCACGGCGGGAACAGATCCACGAGGGTCGCTCCCCAGCCTCCTCCACTCTCGCCGG
>JBJMQD010000290.1:0-8765 GCA_045802855.1 Myxococcales bacterium
TCGCCGCCGGGGCGCTCGGGATCGTCTGCATCGTCGCCACCATCGTGCCCGCGCGCCGCGCCACCCGGATCGATCCCGCCATCGCGCTCCAGTCGGAGTAGGCGCTAGGCGCCAGTGGGCGGGGCGTCGAGCTGAGCGCGGACCCGGGCGAGTAGCTCATCCCGGGTGAACGGCTTGGCGAGGAACTGGTCCTGCGACGGCTCCGAGTCGCCGGAAGGGCCGAAGTAACCGGACAGGTAGAGGACCCGCGTCGCCGAGCTTCCATTGCAGAGCCGCCGCGCCAGCTCCTTGCCGCCCATGCCCGGCATGACGAGATCGGCGAGGAGCAGATCGATGCTGCCGGAGTGGCGCTGGGCGAGCGCGAGCGCCTCCTCCCCGTTGGCCGCCTCGAGCACCTTGTACCCGGCCTCCGCGAGGATGCGGCGGACGACGGCGCGCACCGGCGCCTCGTCCTCGGCGACGAGCACGGTCTCGCTCCCGCCAGTCCGCGTCGTGGCCTTGCGCAGCTCCTCGTCGGGCGATTCGTTCGTGACCGGGAGGAGGATGCGGAAGGTCGAGCCCTGGCCCTCGACGGAGCGCACCGAGATTGCCCCGCCCGCCTGGCGGACGATGCCGTGGGTGGTCGCGAGGCCCAGGCCCGTTCCCTTGCCGGCCTCCTTTGTGGTGAAGAACGGCTCGAAGACGCGCGCGGCCACTTCCGGCGGCATGCCCGTGCCTTCGTCGGTGACCGCGATCGATACGTACTGGCCGGCGGTGATGCCGTGCGGGCGCGCCTCGTCCGGGGTCAGCTCCAGCGTGGACGTCTCGACGATCACGCGGCCGCCCGCGGGCATCGCGTCGCGGGCATTGACCGCGAGGTTGAGCAGGACCTGCTCGAGCTTGGTGGGATCGACCTTGACGCGGCAGCGGCCGGTCGACAGCCGCATCTCGAGGTCGATGTCCGCCCGCAAGGAGCGCCGCAAGAGCTTCTCGCCGGCGCCGATGACCTCGTCGAGCACGACCACGCGGGTGCGCGCCGGATCGCGGCGTCCGAAGGCGAGCAGGTGCCTCGTGAGCTCGGCGGCGCGCACGGCGGCGCCCTGGATCTGCTCGATATCGCTGAGCACCTCCTTCTCGCGGACCGCGTCGTGCACGAAGGAAGCGAAGTTGCTGATGACGGCGATGAGATTGTTGAAGTCGTGCGCCACCCCGCCCGCAAGCTCTCCGATGATCGCGAGCCGGTCCTGCTGGGCGAGGCGCGCCTGCTGCTCCCGCTCTTCCGTCACGTCGCGCAGGAGCACCGCGGTCCCGGTGCCTTCCGGACCGGTCGACGGGAAGGCCCGTAGCGCCAGCACGCGGCGCGACGGGCCGCCCACCGTCACCTCGGCGGCGTCGGCCCGCTCGAGCAGGTCCTCGATGGCGAAGGGACCGAGCCGCTCGAGCGGCGCGCCCGGCTCGACTTTGCCGAGCAGTGGCAGGAGCCTGTCGGCCTGCGGGTTCGAGAAGGACACCGACCGGTTGCGATCGAGCAGCAGCACGCCGTCGGGAAGGTCGCGCACGAGGCGCGCGAGCCGCTGGCGCTCCAGGGTGGCGGCGCCGATCACCTGTTCCGCGAGGAGCGATCGATCGATGGCGACGGCGGCCTGGCTGGCGATGACCGTGAAGAGGTCGAGGTCCTTGTCGCTGAAGATGCCGCTCGCCGACCGGGAATCGAGGTGGATGAGCCCGATCAGCTCCTGCCCGCGGATCATCGGCACGCACATGGCCGACCCGATCGACTGCGCGAGCAGGCTGGAAGCGCGGTTGAAGAGCTGGTCGGTGCCCGTGTCGGCGGTCACCACGCCCGCGCGGGTCTCGATGATCTTGCTCAGCACGCTGGTGGAGACGGCGACCTGCGCCTCTTTGCCATCGCGATGGCGGGCGATCTGCGTAGTCGGCTGCAAGGTCACCGGATCGAAGAGCATGATGAGACCGCGATCGGCGGCCAGCACCCGGAAGGCGGTATCGAGGACGGCGCCGAGCAGGCCCGGCAATCCCTGCGCCTCGGAGAGCGCCTGGGAAAGCTCGAAGGCGGCGCGAAGCTTTTCGTAGTCGCGACGCAGCTGCGCGGTGTCCGCCACCTCCGAGGCCGGCAGGTAGGATTGGCCGTTCAGCTGCCGGCCCGCGCCCGTCGCTTTCGCGTCCTTGGCGACTTCGAAGCGGAGACGGACCGTGCCGACGAGCAGCTCGTCGCCGTCGCGAAGAAGGGCGTCGGAGACCCGGCGATCGCCGCGGAACGTCCCGCGGCGGCTGCCCAGGTCGACGATCTGGTAGGTCCCGTCGTCCCGGCGGCGAATCTCCGCGTGACGTGGCGACACGAGCGGATCGTCGACGACGACCGTGCTCGAGCGATCGCGGCCGATGGTGGCGACCGTGCCGAGCTCGTACCGGCGATCGTTTTCGATGTCGACGAGGAACGCCACCAGACCCCTGGGAACGCATAGAAGTACCACTATTGCGAACCCACTCAAGCCGTCGGCGCGATCCGATGTGGACGACGGCGACGGCTAAGGCGGATCGGCGCACACCCGCAACCCCAGCGTCGCATCGCGGGTGCTGCTGACGGACACGTTGCGATTGGGCAGCTGGGCGGTCGTGCGGTCGTGGAAGTAGCTCCCGCCGCGCACCAGGTACTCCCCGGGGTTGAGCCAGGACTTGACCCATTCGAAGGCGTTGCCGCTCGCGTCGTCGATGCCGAACGGGCTGCGCGAGGCAGGGTGCGATCCGACCTCGTCGGGGCCGAGCGATTCCTTTCCGTGCGTGTCGTCGTAGTTGGCGTCGGCTGGCGACAGATCGTTGCCGTTCGGGAAAGAGCGGCCGTCGGCGCCGCGCGCGGCCCTCTCCCATTCCAGCTCGCTGCAGAGCCGCGCGCCCGCCGCTCTTCCGGAGGAGCGCAGCCATAGAACGTACGCCTCGCCGTCGTCACCGGAGATGCCGGTGACGGGAAGCCGCCGCCAGTCGACGCTCGCGTTCTCCTTGCGGCGCGGGTAGACGAGCGGATCACCCTCGACCGCCGAGAGCACGTCTCGCGCGGGCTGCAGCGTGAGCTTGTAGCGGCCGTCGCGCAGCCGCGTGAGATGGAGGGTGCTGCTCGTGCTCGCGCTCGAGAGCACCGAGGGAGTGCGGAGGGTCCGGTCTCGCTCAGGAAGCGCACGCAGGAAGGCGAGCCAGTCCGCCCAGGTCACTTCGCTCTGCGCGATGAGATAGGGGCCGGTCGAGATGGCGTGGAGCGGAACCGTGTCGAAGAAGCCGCGGCGGGTCTCCTCGTCGGCTGCGCTCCCGAAGAGGAACCGGCCGGCGGGAACGTACACGAACCCTGCGGGAACCGAGGTCGGGGCCGGCAGCGGTACCCGCAACGCCAGCTCTTCGCCGCGCGAGACGAGAAAGGGCGCGCGCACCGTCGCCCGCCCTGGCGCGGACAGCGTCAGCACGTAGGATCCGGCCGGCAGCTCCGTCGCGCGGAGCGGAGTGTTTCCGAGCTGCCGTGCTCCCGGGACGCCCGCCCGCTCCAGCACGGCAGAGGCGGCGGGATCCGTCGCCACCGAGACACGGGCCGGCATCACCCACTTCGCCCGCCGCGAGCCGTCCCTGTCGTAGAGGGAGAACCGCTCGACGGACTCGTCGCGCTGCTCGGCATGGCCGGCCAACTCCGCGGCGAGCGCCCTCTCGTAGAGCGCATCGGCGAGAAGGCCGCGCACATCGCCGCGGCCCGGATCCTGCGCGAGCCCGGCTTCCAGGTCCCGGCTGGCTTCGCCGAGCGACCGCTCCGCCTGCTTCATCGCAGAGAGCGCCTGGGTCCAGATCTGCTGTCCGCCCTCCCGGTCGTGCGCGTCGAACCGGGCGAAGGCCTGCGACCGCAACGCCTCGCCCTGCGCGCGCGCTGCCCGCGCTCTTCCCAGGGCCGCGCTTCCGGCGGAGAGGCGCAGATTCACCCTGCGCTCGAGCTCGCTCTGCGCAGACAGGCGCGCGCCGGCGTAGACACCGAGCGCGACAAGGACGACCAGGGCCGCGAGCCCCAGGCGAATCCAGCGCCTGCGATGGAGCGTCCGGCGGGAGGCGTCGAGGAATGCCCGCTCGAGGTCGGAGAGATCGAGCGCGGCGATGCCCTCGATCTCCTCGACCTGCTTCTGGCCGAGGAGGGCATCGCGCGAGCGTCCCAGCCGCTCCCATTCCGCCGCCGCTCGCGACAGTCCCTCGCGGACGATGCGCTCCTCGGCGTCCTCTTCCAGCCAGCGCTTGAGGGTGCCCCACCCGCGGACCAGGACTTCGTGCGCCACCTCGTACGCGCTGCCGTGCTCGGCGTCCTGGGCCACGACGAGGCGGCCGCGCACGAGGGCATCGAGCGCGTCGCGGGCAGCGGGATCGCTCGTACCGAGCTCGTCGTCGGTGCGCCTGGCGCGGGTGCCTTCCAGCGTGACGAGGCGGGAGAGGAGCCGGCGCGCGGCGGCGCGCTGCGAGGGGAGCAGCCCCGTGAGCACCGCGTCGGCGTGCCGCGCGAGCGCGCCGTCCACCCCGCCGACCGACTCGAGCGCCGCCCGGGTGATGGTGTTGGTCGCCCTATCGCGCCCTTCCCAGAGCTCGGCGAGCGCGAACTGCAAGAGGGGCAGGCTGCCCTCTGCCGCGGCGGTGGCCGCGACCAACTCCTCGACCATCGCTTCCGATTCGAAGCGGGTCCCGGTGACCTGGGCAGGGCCGAGAATGACGTCGCGCATCCGCTCGGGCGTCAGGGGGCGGAGGACGAAGAGCACCCGCGAGAGATCCTCGCTGAGCTGGGGAATCCCGGCGAACCGGGTGATGAAGTCGGCGCGCAAGGTGGCGAGGAGCCGCACTCCCGGCAAGCCGGAAGCGAGCGCGGCGAGCGCGAAGTCGACGAGCCGGGTCTCCTCTGGATCGGAGATGGTGAGGAGCTCCTCCAGCTGATCGACGAACACGAGCAGACCGAGCCCGTCGCCGAGGCCTTTGGCTACCACCCGCGCGAGGCTTGCGGGCTCGTTCTTCATCGCCAGCCCCAGGGAGGCGACGTCGGTCTCGAGCGCCGGCGCGAGAGCGGCGGCGAGGGAGGCGAGAGGATTGCGGCCCGGCACCAGGCTGGCCGCGATCCACCTGCGCCCCGGGCCGAGCGCCCCGTCCAGGATCGCGGGGATGACCCCCGCCCGGCAGAGCGAGGATTTGCCCACCCCGGAATCGCCGGCCACCAGCACGAACGGATCCGAGCGCAGGCGATCGACGACGACGCCGATCTCCGCGCCGCGGCCGAAGAAGAGGGCGCGGTGGCCCGCCTCGAAGGCGCGGAGGCCCCGGTAGGGATTGCCCTCCGGGAGGGAGGGAGCCGAGGCGATACGCGCCGCCTGCTCGAGCGCCTCGCGCACTTCGTCGCCGGAGGCGTACCGCTCGGCGGGATCGCGGCGCAGGCAGCGTTCGACCACGGCGGAGAAGCGCGCCTCCGCCGGTCCGGAGCGCGATCGAAGCGCGCGCGGCTCGCGCTCCTGCACGACCCGGGGCAGGTCGGGCGCCGGAACGTCGTCGAAGGGCGGTTTCCCCGTGACGAGCTCGAAGAGGAGCGCTCCCAGGCTGTAGACGTCGCTGCGCCGGGTGGGCGCCTCGCCGCGCCAGATCTCCGGCGCCATGTAGGCGGGAGTGCCGCGGATGCCCGCTCCTTTGGGAGCTGCACGACGCTCGGCGCCGTCCTCGGAAGCCTTGACGAGCGTCGCGAGCCCGAAGTCGAGGAGCTTGGCTCCTCCCTCCTCGGGCAGGATGGCATTGGCGCTCTTGATATCGCAGTGCACGACCCCGTTGCGATGGGCGGCGGAGAGCCCGCGCGAAAGGTCGATGCCGATGCCGAGAGCGCGCTCCCAGGGCATCGGCTTCTCGATCTGCTCGAGGCTGCGGCCGCGGACGAACTCGGTGATGAGATAGGGGCGATCCTCGAGCTCGCCGACCCGATAGATCGAAACGACGTTCGGATGCTGCACCCGCGCGGCGGCGCGTGCCTCGATGAGGAAGCGCTGTCGGAGCGCCGCATCCGGTTGCGGGACCGTGGCGAACTTGATCGCGACCCGCCGGGCGAGCACCTGGTCCTCGGCGAGATACACCTGCCCCGTGCTGCCGCTACCGAGCGGCTGCAGGAGCAGGTAGTCGTCGAACTCCGTGGGTGGTTGCCAGTGCGATTCCATGTCGCCGTTTCATCCGCAGATCGGCCCAGGGGAGCGACCGTGAGCCCGGTCTACTCCAGATCCGACCTCGATGACGGCGGCGCCCTGCTAGAGCCCGGGCGCTACGACTGGTCCCTATCCGTGCTTCCACCCGGCCGCGCCAGGAAACTGCGACGCGGGGAGGGACATTGCGCGCTTGACCGGCGCATCGCAGGTCTTGTTGTCCCCGACCGGGTGGTTGCAGTGCTTGGGAGCGTCCTTCGCTTCCCTCTCCAGCACTTCGAAGCGGTGACCCCTCGTGCATTCGTATTCGTAGAGCGGCATGGGTCCCTCTGGGTGAGGCGGGAAACATAGCCACCCGCTCACGCGCAGCACGTTCAACGGCGGCCGGCGCTTCAGCCGCTCGGCCTTCTCGACGCTAGGAGCGCGGCCCCGGGGGCAATGAGCTTTCCCCGGGCCGCGACTCACGTTCGTTACTTCGCGTAGGTCCAGCGCTTGGCGAGGCCGCAGAAGCCTCCTGTCTGACCGTCGAGGATGAAGTGCCCCGGCCAGCGCAGATCGAGCAGGTACGCTTCCCCGGTAGTCGCGGTCACCGGGACCGTGACGGCGAGCGGGCCCGGAGCGATGTTCACCGGCGCGCCCGAAGGCGCGAGCGTTCGCGTCGCGCGGTTGTAACCGAACAGCGTCGCCTGCGGAAAGATCCCGTTCATCAGCGGAATTCCGATGTTCAGCGTGATGTCGGACGGCGAGGTCACGGTGAGGGTGGCCGCTCCCGCGAGTGAGCTACCGATCGCGGGCGTCGAGGAGACGGTGATGTCGTTCGGGCACGGCAGCACGAGCTGCCGCTGGATCGCCTTGCCGTCCTTCGGATCGGTACCGGTCGCGACGAGAACCATCTGGCCGCCCCATCCGATCCTCGGTTGGGGCCCGGCGGGCTCGAGGCGGAAGAAGTTGCCGTCGAGGGCCGGATCGCGGAGCAGGGGAACGCCGTTGAGGGTCACCACCGTGTCGGCGGGCGCATTGCCAGGCAACCCGCCGCCCGCGGCCCCGAGCGTGACGACCACGAACCCTGACACGGTCGGTTGGCCGGGGGTCGGATCCTGCAGGTACAGGCCCTGTCCCGCGCCCATCTCGAATCGGTGGCTGCCGTTGCCGCCGACCGGCAGCGGCGGCTGATTCGGATCGGCCGGAGGAGGCGTCCCCGGCGGCGGCGGGAAGTTGGCTGCCTCCGGGTTTACCGTGATGGTCACGCTCGCGGGAGTGGAACCGCCGTGCGCGTCGGTGGCGACGAGGGCGAAGACCAGGACGGCCGCGGGAGATCCGGCCGGGACGACCGAAGCCGTGAACGTCGGGTGGGCGGTGTCGGCGGAGGCGAGCGCGACGGCCGCACCGGACGTCTGCGTCCAGGTGAAGGTGATGGATTCGCCGTCAGGATCGGCGCTGGCGCTGCCGTCGAGCGTGACGGCAGACCCGGAGGCGACCGCCTGGTCCGGTCCGGCGTTCGCGATGGGTGCAGGATTCGGCGGGACCTGCGGATTGACGGTCACGCTCACGGTCGCTGCTAGCGAGCTCGTGTTCGCGTCGCTCACCACGAGCGAGAAGGTGAGGACGACCGGGAGCTCCCCGAACGGCACCGTTGGCGCGCTGAACGTGGGCTGCGCGACGATCGCGCTCGACAGCGACACGACGGGTCCGGCCGTCTGCGTCCAGGCGAACGACAGCACGAGTCCCGCCGGGTCCGAGCTGGCGCTTGCGTCGAGGGTGACGAAGGCGCCGGAGGCGACCGCCTGATCGGGGCCCGCGTCCGCGATGGGCGGCGGAGGCGGCGGCGGGGTCACGGCGATCCGCACCGTCGACGGAGCGGAGGTGCCGTTCGCGCTCTGGACGACGAGCGAGAAGACGAGAACCGCGGCCGGCTGATTGAAGGCCACGATCGGCGCTGCGAACGTAGGCTGTGCGACGGCGGCGCTCGAGAGGACGACGGGCGGTCCGGCCGCCTGCGACCACTGGAAGGAGAGCGCAAGCCCTGAAGGATCCGAGCTCGCGCTGCCGTCGAGGGTCACCGGAGCGCCCGAGGCGACAGCCTGATCGGGGCCCGCGTTCGCGGTGGGCATCGGAGGAGGCGCGGGGCGGGGGTTGACCGTGATCTTCACCGCGGAGGGCGCCGAGGTGCGGTTCGCGCTGTTCACCAAAAGTGAAAAGGTGAGGACGGCGGGCGGCTGGCCGAACGGCACCGTCGGGGCGATGAACGTCGGCTTCGTCGCCGTCGGGCTGGACAGCACCACGGCGGGTCCGGCGGTCTGCGACCACTGGAAGCCGAGCGGCAGACCCGCGGGATCGGCGCTGGCGCTGCCATCGAGGGTGACCAGGGCGCCGGACGGCACCGACTGATCCGGGCCGGCGTTGGCGACTGGCGGCTTCGCCGGCGGCGGCTTCACCTGCTTCTCGACCTCGATGCTGCGGGCGAGGATGCTGCCGTCCGCCTGCAGCGTGCCTTCGACCTCGACCAGTTGCCCGACGGCGAGGTCGGCGAACGTCGCCCTTCGATCGCAGATCTCGATTTTCGTCTTACTGTCCGTATGGACGTTCTTCCCG
>JBJMQD010000305.1:0-12051 GCA_045802855.1 Myxococcales bacterium
AAGGGAAAGATCCCGGTCCTGGGGAACATGACCACCGTCGACGAGGGAATCCTGAAGAACATGGGCGACGAGGCGGCCTCTGTCGTGTCCAGCGGGTGGTACAGCGCCGCCATCGACAACCCCGAGAACCAGAAGCTCGTCGCCGAGTTCCGCAAGAAGTACGACGAGGACATGGGCTACTACAGCGCCGGCGCCTACACGGCCGCGCTCTTCCTCGATCTCGCCCTGCAGAAGGTGAAGGGAAACATCGAGGACAAGGAAGCCTTCATGAAGGCGCTGCGATCCCTCGACATCAAGGACAGCTTCCGCGGCCCGATCCGGATCGACGAATACGGAAATCCCGTCCTCACCGTCTACATCCGCAAAGTCGAGCGGAAGAACGGCCGCCTCGTCAACAGCGTGATCCAGACCTACCCGGACGTGAGCCAGTTCTGGAAGTACCAGCCCAAGGAGTTCCTCAAGAGCCCGGTGTACTCGCGCGCCTTCCCGGAGGCGAAGAACCTCGAGAAGTAGACCCGTCCCCGTGCGCTTCTTCCTCATCCAGTCGCTGAACGGTCTCGCGCTGGGCGGGCTGCTCTTCCTGCTCTCCTCCGGGTTCTCGCTCATCTTCGGCCTCATGCGCGTCGCGAACCTCGCGCACGGCGCCTTCTTCATGCTCGGCGCGTACGTCGGGCTCTCCGCGCTCCGGGCAGGGCTCGGCTTCTTCGCCGCCGTCATCATCGGCGGGCTCGCCATCGCCATCCTCGGCGCGCTTCTGGAGCGGTTCCTCTTGCGCAAGCTCGCGGGACGATTGCTCTCGCAGGTCCTCATCACCCTCGGCATCGCCTTCATCATCGGCGACGCGTCCCTCCTCGTCTGGTCGGGGGACCCGATGCCGCTGCCCATCCCCGACGCCCTCGCCGGCGTGGTCCGGTTCGGGTCGATTTTCTTTCCCAGATATCGCCTCGCGGTGGTGGCGCTCTCGGTAGTGGTGCTGGTGATCCTCTGGCTCGGTCTCGAGCGCACCCGGGTCGGCGCGATGATCCGGGCGGGCGTCGACGACATGGAGATGGCGCGCGGGCTGGGAATCGCGGTGCCCCGCTTGTTCACGCTCGTGTTCTGCCTCGGCGCCGCGCTCGCCGGGATGGGCGGGGTCCTCGGAGGCCCGATCCTCTCCGTCTATCCCGGCCTCGACATGGACATGCTCCCGCTCGCGCTCATCGTCCTCATCCTCGGCGGACCGGGAAACCTGCTCGGCGCCTTCGCCGGCAGCTACTTCATCGGCTTCCTCTACACGTTCGGGCAGGCGCTCTTTCCCGACCTGGCCTACGTCATCCTCTTCCTGCCCATGGTCGCGGCGCTCGCCCTGCGGCCGCAGGGGCTCTTCAAGATGCGGGCCGCATGAAGCGCGACTCCGTATACTCCGGCCTTCGGCCTCCGTCCGTCGCCGGCAAAGCCGGCTCCTCCATTGTCCGCGCCGCGATCGCGGTCCTCCTGCTGGTACCGGCGTTCCTGCCGTTCGACTACTACGTCAACATCGCCACGCAGATCTTGATTGCGGCGATCTTCGCCTCGAGCCTGAACCTCCTCGTCGGCTACGGCGGTCTGATCTCGCTCGGACACGCCGGATTTCTCGGAACCTCCGCATACGTGCTCGCCTGGCTCGCGACGCGCGGAGAGCTTTCGCACCTGTGGGCGTCGCTCGGGGCGCTCGGCGTGACGACCGTCATGGCGGGAGTCTTCGGCGTCCTCTCGCTGCGGGCGACCGGGCTCGGATTCGTGATGATCACCCTCGCGCTCGGGCAGATCCTCTGGGGAGTCGCCTACCGGTGGGTCTCGCTGACCGGCGGCGACAACGGGCTCTCGGGATTCTCGCGCCCTCATCCGCTCGGAATCGACCTCTCCTCGCCGGGCTCGTTCTACCTCTTCACCCTCGTCGTCTTCGTGCTCGCCTTCCTGTTCGTGTCGGTGTTCGTCCGCTCCACGTTCGGCGCCGGTCTGCAAGGCGTGCGGGATCAGCCCCGCCGGATGCAGGCGCTCGGGTGGGACGTCTGGGGCATCCGCTTCGTCACCTTCGTCGTCGCCGGGTTCTGGGGCGCGGTCGCGGGCGTCCTCTATGCGGACTACAACCAGTTCGTCAGCCCGCACGTCCTCGCGCTCACCAATTCGGCGGAAGTCCTCCTCATGGTGATCGCGGGCGGCGCCGGAACCGTCCTCGGTCCCATCGTGGGCGCCGCCGTCGTCGTGCTGCTCAAGAACGTCGTCAGCGCGTACATCACCCGCTGGGTGATGCTCCTCGGCTTCGTCTTCGTGCTCATCGTGCTCTACATGCCCGAAGGGCTCGTGCCCGGAGTCGAGCGCCTGAGACGGCGCACGGTCCGCCGAGGGGCCGAGGCATGAGCGCCGTGGCGCTCGAGCTGCAGGGTGTCTGCAAATCATTCGGCGGCGTTCCCGCCGTGCGCGAAGTGACGCTCAGCGTCCGCGAGGGCGAGCGCAGGCTGCTCCTCGGCCCGAACGGCGCCGGCAAGACGACGCTCTTCAACCTCGTCATGGGGGACCTCGTCTCCGATTCCGGCACCATCCGGCTGTTCGGGCAGGACGTCTCGCGCCTGCGCGCCGATCGTCGCGTGCACCTCGGGCTTTCCCGCACGTACCAGGTGATCACGCTGTTCCCCAAAGACACGCTTGCGCACAACATCGTCCTCGCGCTGCTCGGCCTGTCGCGATCGCGGTTCGATCCCTTCTCCCTTCTGGCGAAGCGCGGCGATCTCTGGGAGCGGGCCCGCGCCGCCCTCGACCGGGTGGGCCTCGCGAAGCTCGCGGATCGGCCTCTCTCGCAGACCTCCTACGGCGAGCAGCGAAGGCTCGAGCTCGCCATGGCGCTCGCGCAGGAGCCTCGCGTCCTGCTCCTCGACGAGCCGCTCGCCGGCCTCTCCCGCGAGGAGCGGCGGGACGTCCAGGACCTCCTCGCCACCATCCCGCGCGAAGTCACGGTGGTGATGATCGAGCACGATCTCGACGTCGCGCTCTCCTTCGCGGAGAAGATCACCGTGCTTCACTATGGCCAGGTGATCGTCGAGGGCACCCGAGCGGAAATCGTCGCCGACCCTCGCGTGCAGGAGGTCTACCTTGGCGCGTGAGGCCGTCGCCCTGACGGGCGTCAACGCCTTCTACGGCGACAGCCACGCGCTGCACGACGTCTCCTTCTGCCTGCGCGAGGGCAGCGTCCTCGCGCTGCTCGGCCGGAACGGGGCGGGCAAGACCACCTGCATCCATTCCATCATCGGCTTCCTGCCCATCCGGACGGGCGAGATCCGCTTCTTCGGCGAACCGATCAGCTCGCTCGCGCCGGAGGCCATCGCGCGCAAGGGCATCGGCCTCGTCCCGCAAGGCCGGAGGATCTTCGCCAGCCTCACGGTCCGCGAGAACCTGATCGTCGGGGCGCGGCCCGGGGCAGCGTGGAGTCTCGCCGAAGTGTTGAAGACGTTCCCGCGCCTCTCGGAACGCCAGGGCCAGACCGCCGGATCGCTCTCGGGCGGCGAGCAGCAGATGCTCGCCATCGGCCGCGCCTTGATGACGAATCCGCGCGTGCTGCTCCTCGATGAGCCTTCGGAGGGGCTCGCCCCGGCCATCGTCCACGAGGTGGGGAGGATCCTCGCCAGGCTTCGCGCCTCGGGGCTATCCATCCTCCTCGTCGAGCAGAACACGAAGCTCGCCCTCGGACTAGCCGACGAGGTGGTCACGCTGAACAGCGGTCGCGTTGCGTACGATGGGCCCTGCGAGAAGATCCGGCACGACGAATCGTTCCTGACGCAGCAGCTAGGGGTCTACTGATGACGATCTTGCGAGCGGATGGCGTCGATCTCGACGTCGAGGAAAGCGGCCAGGGCAGGGATCTGCTCTTGCTCCACTCGTTGCTCACCGATCGCGGGTCCTTCGCCCCGATCGTACCTGCGCTGTCGAAGAGCCGCCACGTGCTACTTCCGGCGCTTCCGGGATTCGGGCGATCGACGGCCGCCGGGCTGACCATCGAGGACTACGCGGATCGGATCGCCGCTTTCCTTCCTTCGCTCTCGCGGGGGAAGCCAGACGTAATCGCGAACGGCTTCGGCGGCATCATCGCCGTCGCGCTGGCGGCGAGGCACGGCGATCGGATTGGCCGCCTCGTCCTCTGCGACACGGCAGCGACCTTTCCCGAGTCGGGCCGGGTCCCGTTCCGCAACATGGCGGCCGCGGTTGAAAAGGCGGGAATGTCGGCCATCGTCGACACGGCGGTGAAGCGCATCTTCAGTCCGGATTACCTTGCGCGGCACCCGGAGGCGGTGGACGAGCGCCGGGCCGTGCTGCTCCGGGCCGACCCGCGCCACTTCGCCGCCGCCTGCCGCGCTCTCGCCACCGTCGATCTGCGGCCGGCGCTGCCGAAGATCGCGAATCCGGCCCTGGTCGTGGTCGGCACGCTCGATTCCGCTACCCCTCCGGAGCTGGCCCGCGACCTCGCCAAAGGCATCCCCGGGGCGACGTTGCGGGAGATTCCCGATTGCGGGCACTGCCCGCCCTTGCAAGAACCCGAGAAGTTCCTCGCGGCGATCCGCGACTTTCTCGAGCTTTGATACGGAGGCCATCATGAGCGTGGACGCAATCAAGAACTACGTTGGAGGAGGCTGGACGGCGCCGGCCTCGCGCGACGACCTTCCGGTCGTCAATCCGGCTACCGCGGAAGTCATCGCCAAGGTGCCGCTCTCCTCGAAGTCGGACATCGATCGGGCGGCCGCCGCTGCGGCGGAGGCGCTTCCCGGATGGCGAAGGACTCCTCCCGGCGATCGCATCCAGCCGCTCTTCAAGCTCAAGCAGCTTCTCGAGGAAAACATCGACGAGCTCGCCCGCACCATAACCGACGAGTGCGGGAAGACGCGCGACGAGTCGATCGGTGAATTGCGCCGCGGCATCGAGAACGTCGAGGTGGCCTGCGGCATCCCGATGATGCTCCAGGGGCAGGTGAGCGAGGACATCGCGAGCGGCATCGACGAGCTGATGATCCGGCAGCCGGTGGGGGTCGTCGGCATCATCACGCCCTTCAACTTCCCCGGGATGATCCCGATGTGGTTCTTGCCGTACGCGATCGCCTGCGGGAACACGCTCGTCCTCAAGCCGTCCGAGAAGGTCCCGCTGACGATGCAGAAGATCTTCCAGCTTCTCGAACGGACGGGCCTCCCCAAGGGCGTCGCGAACCTGGTCAACGGATCCAAGGAGACGGTGGAGGCGCTGGTCGATCATCCGGCGGTGCGCGCCATCAGCCTGGTCGGCTCGACTCCCGTCGCGCGGTCCGTCTACGCGCGCGCCGCCGCCAACGGCAAGCGGGCGCAGTGCCAGGGCGGCGCGAAGAATCCGGTCATCGTGCTTCCCGACGCCGACATGGAGACGGCAACGAGGATCGTGGCGGACTCCGCGTTCGGGTGCGCCGGGCAGCGATGCCTCGCCTCGTCGGTCGCCATCACCGTCGGCGACGCGGGCCGCGAGTTCACCGAGTCGATCACCGCCGCCGCCAAGTCGCGGCAGGTCGGCTACGGATTCGACAAGGGCGTGCAGATGGGGCCGGTAATCACTGCCGAGTCGAAGTCCCGCGTCGAATCACTCATCGAGAAGGGCACCAAGGAAGGCGCGAAGCTCGCCGTGGACGGCCGGCGCGCGAAGATCGAAGGGTACGAGAGAGGCAACTTCGTGCGGCCGACGATCCTGTCCGACGTGGACCCGCGCAGCGAGATCGCGGCAACGGAGATCTTCGGCCCGGTCCTGAGCCTCATCCACGTCTCCGACGTCGACCAGGCGATCGAGGCGGTGAACACCTCGCGCTTCGGGAACCAGGCCTGCCTCTTCACCCGCAGCGGGGCGGCGGCGCGCAAGTTCCGCTACGAGGCGCAGGTCGGCAACATCGGCATCAACGTCGGTGTCGCCGCTCCCATCGCCTTCTTCCCCTTCAGCGGCTGGAAGGACAGCTTCTTCGGCGACCTCCACGCCCAGGGCCGCGACGCCGTGGACTTCTACACGGAGAAGAAGGTGGTCGTGGAGCGGTGGCCGAAGGAGTGGTCGCGGGTGTTCTGAGCCCGGGCTTCAGGCCTGCACGATGGAGTCGCTCGGGCAGACCGCCTTGCAGGCGTTCTCGCCTCCGTTCGACTCGCACTCGTCGCACTTGCTCGCGTCGATCACGTAGGTGTCCTCGCCCTCCGAGATCGCCTCGTTGGGGCACTCGGACTCGCACGCCGCGCAGTTGATACAGTCTTCGGTAATCATGTTGGCCATGTCGGCCTCCTTGTTGCCGGCGGATCGATGCACGCGGCAGGCCAGGCGCGACACGAGCACGGCGGGGCAACCGTTCGTAGCCGCGCGCAAAAACCTCTCGCGCCAGCCGCAAGGTTTGCGCGCCGTTCCTGCCCTGGGCCCCGTCAGGGGACGACGTCGATCGCCAGAGCAGACAGCAAGGCGTGTTCTATCTCACGCATCCGCGCCGCGGAGAGCACACCAAGCTCCTCGGGGTCGACGTCGTCCTTGTGCAGCGTCGTGACTTGCTCGCATTTCGCCATGGAGGCCTCGGGCAGGCCGCCTTCTCCCCGCCGCAACGAGACGTGCCAGCGCATACGATGCGCTGAGCTCGAGCAGGGGATCACGACCACGTCGTTTGCCGACCGGTTGCGCGAGTCGGCGGACACGATGAGCGCCGGACGGCGCTTGTCGAGAGCGACCCAGTGAATCGCTCCCCGTCTCACCGCCGAACCTTGGGAACAGTCTCGTCGATCTGGAGGCGCCTTGCCGCTTTCCCCGCTGCCCTCGCGATCGCGTCATCCTCTTCCGTCGCCCGCTTCCGATAGTACTCGTCGATTTCCGCCTCCAGTTCGCTCGCTTCCCGGCGCTTGTCAGACTCTTCGAGCAGCGCCTCGACGATGCGGCTGCGCGGCGTACCCTTTCTCCGCTTCCGGTCGAGGCGCCGGACCAGGTCCGCCGGAAGCGACACCGTGACGCGCACACGTTTCGTACGCGATTTCTTCATACGCAGCGTATGACATGATTTTCCGTTGCCGGCCAGCTGCGGTTCACGCCGGTAGCGGAATCGGGACCATGGTGACGATGCCCGTCGCCGCGTACGTCTTGCAGCGGTCGGCGAACTCCCCGACGCTCTTCGGCATCCCGACGCGGGCGCGGGCCATGTGGAAGATGATGTCCCGGCCGGCGCAGATGAGCTGTGTGCCGAACGAGGCGACGCGCTGCTCGTGCTCGTCGCTCTTGCGCGACAGGACCGGGTGGAAGCTCGCCAGCCGCTCGCCGGCGGTGACGAGGTCCGCCCAGACATCGAAGATCTCCGGGTCGGTCCTCATCGTCTCCACCTTCACGCGGCCGGCGCGAGCGAAGTCGCGGATCGGCGTTTCGATTCCGCCGAACATGGGCGGGCGGAGCGAGGCCACCATCGCGTCCGCCACCCGATCGATGTCCTGCATGGCGAGGCCCATCTTCACGTAGCGGCTCGCGTAGAACTTCTCCAGCGGGATGCAGAAGGCGCGGAACGGCTCGCCCCACAGCTCGTCGATCCCCTCGCCGCCGCTGCGGTGGAGCACCGATCCGCAGAGCGCCAGCGCCTCTTCGAGACAGCGCCCGCACTCGCGCATCAGGTCGTTGTTCGGCGAGATCTCGACGCCCGTCGATTGCAGATCGACGAGCCGCGTGAAGATGTCGGTAGCGCGGTTGAACAGCGCCCCGGCGTACATCGCGCACTTGACCCGTTTGCGTCCCGGATCGGCTTCCGTCTGGAACGCCCGTCTCGCCTCGTCGAGACGGCAGCCGGGAATGTTGAGCCCGTGCTCGGTATGGTTGAAGAGCCGCCGGGTCAGCGCCTCGATGAGCTTGCGCTTCGCCTCGAGCGTGTCCTCGGGCACCGGATACATCTTGATCCAGTACCCTTCGTGATGGATGCGCGGAACGCTGTCGATCGTGCGGATCGTCCCATCGGCGACCGGCGGTCCGGCGGCCTGACGGCGGAGCGATGACCCGTCCATGCGCCGGAGTAGAGCAAAAGCGATGCCAGAAGCTCAAGCGGGCAGCGGGATCGGCACCATCGTCACGAGCCCAGTCGCCGCATACGTCCCGCACCGCTCGATGAGCTCGCGCGCGCTCTTCGGCATCGAGACCCGCGCGCGGGCGATGTGGAAGATGAGATCGCGGCCGTTGCAGATGAGGTGCGTCCCGGAGGAGGCGACGCGCTCTTCATGCTCGTCCGGGCGCCGGGAGAGGACAGGCTCGAAGCTCGCCAGCCGCTCGCCCGCGGTGACGAGGTCCGCCCAGACGTCGAAGATCTCCGGGTCGGTGCGCATCGTCTCGACCTTCTGCCGCGCCGCCCGCGCGAAGTCGCGGACGATCGCTTCGATCCCCGGGAACATGGGAGCGCGGAAGGCGAGCACCATCGCGTCCGCGATCCGGTCGATGTCCCGCATCGCCTGCGCCATCTTCACGTAGCGGCTCGCGTAGAACTCTTCCAGCGGAATGCAGAAGGCGCGGAACGGCTCGCCCCAGAGCTCGTCGATGCCTTCCTCGCCGCTCCGGTGGAGCACGTATCGACAGAGCGAGAGCGCTTCCTCGAGGCAGCGGCCGCACTCGCGCATCAGGTCGTTCGACGGCGAGATCGCGACCCCCGTCGATTGCAGATCGACCAGGCTGGTGAAGATGTCGGCAGCCCGGTTGAACAACGCGCCGGCGTACATCGCGCCCTTCACGCGCCGCTTGCCCGGATCGGTCTCGCCCTGGAACGCCTTGCGCGCCTCGGCCACCCGGCAGCCCGGAATGTTGAGGCCGTGCTCGGTGTGATTGAAGAGTCGTCGCGTGAGCGCCTCGATGAGACGGCGCTTCGCCTCGAGCGTGTCCTCGGGCACCGGGTACATCTTGACCCAGTAGCCCTCGTGATGGACGCGCTGCACGCCCCGGATGACGCGGACGGTGCCGTCGGGAATGTCGACTTCACGAGCGGCGGGGCCGCGCCCTACCGGAGAAAAGTCCATGGGGAGCGCAGAAGAGCAAAAGGAGTGCCAGGTAGCAAATGTTTGGACTCTCCGAGGAAGAACAGCCTCTTCGTTCGCAGCGGCGACAAGCCAATTCTGTCAGACTCAGCAGCGGACGCGACGCCACTGTCGCGTTTGCGGCGCCGGCGCATTTCGGTAACCAGGCTCACTTCGTGCTCGGCGGGTGCTGCTCCGCTGCCGGGACGATGCTCGGGTCGCCTCCCGTGGCCGCCGGCTGCAGCGCCGTCGGAATGGCAACCGGGATGTTCTGCTGCGCGTTGGCCTTGGCGACGCTCTCGACTCCGGTCGGCCCTCCGGGCATGCACTTGTCGCCCGTGAACGTCTGCTCGCAGTGCTCGGTTGCGAGACACTGGTTGCGGCAGGGCATCACTTCGCACAATCCGGTCTTCGGGTTGCAGGCGGTGCCGGTGGTGCACATCGCGATGCACCCGCCGGCGGCGCGCTCGGCCGCGGCCGACCCCAGGGCGAGCGCCGTGATGGTGCTGGCGCCCGCAAACGTATTCGGCGACCCGGTATGGCAGCCCGCAAAACCTGCGCCGCACAGGAGAAGCGCGAACAGCCGCCCGTTGCACGATCTCATGTTCCCCTCCTGACGCCGACCTTGCTCGGACAATTCCGGGGCGGACACGCCGCCCTGCCGTGGGTAGTGTAACTCCGCGCATGCTCCCCGTGCTCGCGGCAGCCTTGGCCACGGCTTCGTCGATGACCTGGCTCGTCGTACCGCTCGTCAGCTACAACTCGGACGACGGTCTGGCCGGGGGTGCCGCGGGACAGGTGCACTTCGTCGGCGACGTGAGGCCGTACCGGGCCGCGCTCGGCGCACAGGTCCTGTTCACCACGGCGGGGGTGCAGAGCCATTACTTCCGGCTCGACGTGCCGCGCCTGTTCGGATCGCCCTTGCGCATGTGGCTCTCGGCGGAGTTCCACCGCGAGCTGACCGCTCCGTACTACGGCCTCGGGAACCAGTCGTCCGACGACCTTGCCGACCACCCCGGGATCACCGGACCGCATGCCTTCGCCTACCAGCGTCGGTTCCCGGTCGGGCTCCTCGCCTTCACGCTTCCCTTCGGAGACGCCGGCTTTCGCTTCTCGACGTTCGCCCGCTTCCTCCACATGAAGATCGATCTCTACCCCGGCTCGCTCCTCGCTACCGAGCAGCCTCCGGGAACCGGCGGCGGCGACGAGCTCTCCTACGGTTTTGGCGTCTTCCTCGACCGACGCGACAAGGAGGTCGTTCCCACGCGCGGATACCTCCTCGAGGCGGCGACCCGCGGCTCGGTGGCGGGCTTCGCGTCCGACCAGAGCTACGCCGGGGCCACCGCGCGCGCTCTCGGGTTCCTTCCGGTCGGGAGCCGGATCGTGCTCGCCTCGCGGATCGAAGGAGACATCCTCACCGCCGGAACGCCGCTCTTCGAGCTGTCGCGGTTCGGCGGCATCGATCCGGTCGAAGGCGTCGGCGGCGAGCGCAGCGTGCGCGGGCTGCCCAAGGCCCGCTTCGTCGGCCGCGGCAAAGCCCTCGCCACGGCCGAACTGCGAGTGAAGATGCTCGACAAGTCGCTCTTCGAGCGGATCATCTCGTTCGGGCTCGTAGCCTTCGTCGACACCGGCCGGGTCTGGCAGCTCAACGGCAATGACGGCGACTTTTTCGATCTCCACACCGCCGCGGGCGGGGGGCTGCGCGTCTGGCAGGACGAGTTCCTGCTTCGCTTCGACGTCGGGACCTCGGCCGAACGCGCAGTCAATGTCTACCTGACGTTCGGCAACTTCTTCTGAGCCTTTGACAGAGCGATCCGCGGGGAAGCATGATCGCGCCCTCACGACCTTGTTCTCGGGAGGGAACATCATGGCACCGCTTCGCCGCCGGGACTTCCTCAAGGCTTCCGCCCTCGGAGTCGCCGCGCTCGCCGCGCCTTCCGCCTTCTCCGCTCCGAAGGACCTGAAGCTGAAGAAGCCGATCAAGGTCGGCTGCCAGACCATCCTCTCCGGGCCCCTCGGAGGCTACGGCGAGTTCATGCGCAAGGGCGCGACCCTCGCCATGGAGGAGATCAACGCCCAGGGCGGCGTCGGCGGCAGCCCCCTCGAGCTCAACTTCCGGGACGAGGAACTGAAGGTGGACGTAGGCGTGAAGAACGCACGCTACTTCGTCGACGACTGGGGCGCCGACTTCCTCATCGGCATCGACTCGAGCGCGGTGGCGCTGGCGGTGGGCGAGATCATGCCCTCGCTGAACCGCATCCTCATCGTCACCCACGGAGCGACCGAGAAGTACAACGAGGACCTCGTCTACAAGAAGCACATCAAGCAGTGCTTCCGGGTCTGCGTTCCCGTCTACCAGGACGGCATCGCCTCGGCCTTCATCGCCAAGGATCTACCGATCAAGAAGTGGGGGACGATCTCGCCCGATTACGAATACGGCCACACCTCCTGGAAGATGTTCCGGGCCACCTTGAAGCGCATCAAGCCCGACGTGGAATTCGTTTCGGAGAGCTTCGCGAAGTTCGGCACCGTCGATTTCAGTAGCCACATCAGCAAGGTGATGGGAGCCGCGCCGGAGGGCATCTTCTCCACCGAGTGGGGCGGCGAGGCGGTCACCCTGGTGAAGCAGGCGAAGCTGTTCAAGGTCTTCGACCAGACCAAGGCCTTCATGATCGCGATGGGCTCGGCGATGGACGTGCTGCAAGGCCTCGGCCCCGATTATCCGGACGGCGTCTGGGCGTCGGGCCGGTACTACTTCGGATATCCGGACACGCCGGCGAACAAGAAGTTCGTCGAATCGTTCCGCAAGCGCTGGGACACCTATCCGAGCTACGTCTCGGAGACGTCGTACACGGCGCTGTACGCGATCAAGAAGGCGGTGGAGAAGGCCGGCACTCTCGACATCGACAAGGTGATCGTGGCGCTCGAGGACCTCGACCTCGATCGCCCGGCCGGGCCTTGCAAGATTCGCAAGGAGGATCACCAGGCCGTGTACGCGGTCCCCTGGGGCAAGATCCGCCACGACCCGAAGTTCCCC
>JBJMQD010000417.1:0-2620 GCA_045802855.1 Myxococcales bacterium
TGGCCTCGCTGCCGTGGGCGTTTACGGTGCCATGGCGTTCTCCGTCGTCCAGCGGCGCCGCGAGCTGGCCGTCCGGGCGGCGCTCGGGGCGCAGCGGCGGCAACTCTTCGGGCTGGTGCTCCTTCGCGGAGCCCGGCTGACCCTCCTCGGCATCTTGTTCGGTGTGGCCGGGGCGCTGGCGCTTTCGCGACTCCTCTCTTCGCTGCTTTACGGCATCGGCGAGCGCGACCCGCTCACGTTTACCGTCGTCGCGGCGACTCTCGGTATCGTCGCGTTCGCGGCCGGCCTGGTCCCCGCGCTGGCGGCGGCGCGGCTCGACCCGATGACGGTGCTCCGGCGCGAGTAATTGCTCTCCGGACGAGCACGTCCCGGAGCGGCCGTCTCGAAACGGCACATCTGACGGATCGTCAGCCCCGCGGCGCGTTTCCGCCTTGAAAAGGGCCGGACGCGGCGCGTCGGCGATTGCGGCCGGAAGTCCGGAACCCGTCACCCCGTACTCTCACGCTTGCGCTGCGTCAAAGAGGTGCCCATGGTGGATCGCACGGAGTTTGCAATGAGCAGAAGGCCCGAAACGGACGAAGCGGCGCCGAAGGCGTACGAGAATGCGCGGCTCGCCGGGAAGGTGGCTGTCGTCACCGGGTCCTCCCGCGGCATCGGACGCGCCATCGCCCGCGCTCTCGCGTTGGAAGGCGCGGCGCTCGCCGTGCATTACTGCCGCGGCGAGGAGCAGGCAGCGTCGCTTGCCCGCGAAGTGGAGGAGCGGGGCGGGCGCGCCCGCATGATCCAGGGCGACTTGTCGCGGCCCGAGGAGTGCTACAAGGTCATGGCCGTCGCCGCCCGCGACCTCGGCGCCGTCGACATCCTCGTCAACAACGCGGGCATCAACCGCGACCGCACCTTGCGCAAGATGACCGCCGCCGAATGGGACGAGGTCATCCATACGAATCTCGACAGCGTCTTCCACTGCACCAAGGCGGCGCTGGAGCCGATGATTGCCCGCAGTTGGGGCCGGATCATCAACATCGCTTCGATCATCGGTCAGACCGGCGCCCTGGGGCAGGCGAACTACGCCGCCTCGAAAGCGGGGGTCATCGCGTTCACGAAGAGCGTCGCGCAGGAGCTCGCCAAGCACGGCATCACCGTCAACGCGATCTGTCCGGGATTCGTCGAGACCGACATGCTCTCGACCATGCCCGCGCAAACTCGCGAGTCCGTGAAGGGACGCATTCCGCTCGGACGATTCGGGCAAGCCGACGAGGTGGCCCGCCTGGTCCGCTTCCTTTGTACGGAAGGCGACTGGATCACGGGCGCCCAGCTCAACATCAACGGCGGTCAATTCATGTAAGGCGGCCGAGCGGGGCAGGACAGCGGCCGTACTCCCTGCTAGGTTTTGCGGGTCCTTTGAAGGGGAGGCGGCGTTGGACGAAGAACGACGCAAGTACCCGCGCTTGAAGGCTCCCGTGTTCTACCGCCCGACGGGCCTCGCGCTCCTGCGAGCGCTCCGGCGAGGCAAGGAGCGCACTCTCGACATCAGCCTCGGAGGCATCCGCATCTACAGCGACGACACCCTCGATCCCGGGGAGCGTCTGGAACTGGACCTCTTCCTCCCTGATGACACCACCCTGTCGGCGAAGGGCGAGGTGATGTGGATCAAGGAGCTGCCGGAAGGCTCCCCGGCGCGATTCGACGTGGGCGTCCGCTTCGATCAGATGGACGAGCACGATCGGTCGCGCCTCGCCGAGGTGCTAGAGCAAGACGCATGATCGCGAGCGCCGCCGACGGCGCGCAACTGCACTACGCCGACCAGCGCCCGGCCGATGCTTCCGCCCCGGTCGTCCTCTGGCTGCAGGGGCTCAACGCTCCGGGCGCGGCCTGGGCCGTCCAGATCGCCCACTTCGCCCGCACGCATCGATCGATCGCTCCGGATGCTCGAGGCGTGGGAAAGAGCGATGCTCCGAAGGGGCCGTACACCACCGCGCAGATGGCGGACGACGCGCTGCGCGTACTCGACGCCTGCGCGGTCGACCGGGCGCACGTGGTGGGGCTCTCGCTCGGCGGCGCGGTCGCGCAGGAGCTGGCGCTCGCGCATCCCGAGCGGGTCCGGACGATGGCCCTGCTCGCGAGCTTTGCCTGGCAGCCGCCGCGGTCGCGAGCGCTCCTCGAGGCATGGAGGGCGCTCTACCCGCTCGCGGCGCAGGGAGCGGAGCTCCGCGAGGCCTGGGAGAAGCAGGCCTACGCGTGGCTCTTCAGCGACGCGTTCTGGCGCAGCGAGGCAAATGTCCGTGCCGCGTTTCGCTTCGCGTCGGGCCAGCCGATGCAGCCCGTGGAGGGATTCCTCGGGCAGGTCGACGCGGCGCTCGCGCACGACGCGCGCGATCGACTTCGCGCTCTCCGTCTCCTTCCCACGCTCGTCGTGCACGGGGCCCTCGACCAGCTCGCGCCTCTCGCCGCGGGTGAGGATCTCGCTCGGCTCATCCCGGGCGCGGAGTTGCGCGTCGTTCCCAATGTTGGGCACGCCGTGAACCTGGAAGGGCAACGCGTTGTCAACGAGGCCCTTCGCGCGCACTGGAAGCGCCGGTAGGCACGCCGTTTACAATTCGGCAATCGATCTCTCCACCGG
>JBJMQD010000002.1:0-22383 GCA_045802855.1 Myxococcales bacterium
ATCGCATCCTGCGCGACCTGCTCGCGCTCGCCCGCCCGTCCGATCGGCTGGCACGAGTCGACATCCAGCGCTGCGCTACCCAGGCAGCGGCGCTCGTGCGAGCCCAGCCCACCTGGCCCGCCGGGACCGAAGTGCAGGTCGCGGTTCCCCAGGGCCTGCCGGGCGCGGCGGCGGACGAGCATTACGTCGTCCAGATGCTCGTCAACCTGCTCGTCAACGCGGCGAAAGCAGGAGCGCGGACCATCCGGGTGACCGCCCGGCAGGAAGAGGCTTCGCTGGTGGTCGAGGTAGTCGACGACGGTCGCGGGCTACCCGAGGGGTACGCGGAGAGCCTCTTCGAGCCCTTCTTCACGACCGCCGCTCCTGGAGAGGGGACGGGCCTCGGCCTCGCGCTCTGCCACGCCACGATGGAGCGCTTCGGCGGGTCGATCGAGGCGCGCCCCGCGCCTTCCGGGAAGGGGGCCGCCTTCGACCTGCGGTTTCGGGTGTGGACCGAGCAGGCGGCCGCCCGCGCGTGAGCAATGCGCCGGAACCCGTTCTAGACTTCCGGCATGGCGCTCCGCTCGATCCTGATCGTGGACGACGAGGAGCCGATCCGGCAGGTGCTCACCGAGGTGCTGGGCGGGCACGGATACGTCGTGCGCGCGGCCGCCGACGGCGAGGAGGCCCTGCGGGAGCTTTCCGCCCGCGACTACGACGCCATCGTCACCGACGTGCGCATGCCGAAGATGGACGGCCTCTCGCTCGTCAGGGCGGTGCAGCAGGTCGCGCCCGAGGCGACGGTCATCGTGATGAGCGCGTACGGATCGCACGACCTCGCCATCGAGGCGATGAAGGCGGGCGCCTACGACTACCTGGGAAAGCCGTTCCGTCCCGACGAGGTCTTGCTCGTCCTGCGCAAGGCTGAGGAGCGCGAGCGCCTGCGGCTCGAGAACCGCCGCCTGCGTCGCGAGATCGAGGCGTCGCGCGCGCAGCCCGGGATCATCGCCGAGTCCCCGGCGATGAAGGACGTCCTGCGCGTCGTCGCCAAGGTGGCGCCGGCGAAGACGACCGTCCTCATCATGGGCGAAAGCGGCACGGGCAAGGAGCTCGTCTCCCGGGCAGTGCACGAGCTGAGCCCGCGCAAGGGGGGTCCCTTCGTCGCGGTGAACTGCGGAGCGATCCCCGACCAGCTCATCGAGAGCGAGCTGTTCGGCCACGCTAAAGGCGCTTTCACCGGCGCCCAGTCCGCGAAGCGCGGGCTGTTCGAGGAGGCCGATTCCGGCACCCTCCTCCTCGATGAGATCGGGGAATTGCCGCTGCAGCTGCAGCCCGCTCTGTTGCGAGCGCTGCAGGAAGGCGAGATCCGGCGCGTCGGCGACGCGCGCAGCATCAAGGTCGACGTGCGCGTGCTCGCCGCCACCAATCGCGATCTCGCCCAGGAGGTCGCGCAGGGGAAGTTCCGCGAGGATCTCTTCTACCGGTTGAACGTTGTCGCGGTGAAGCTTCCCCCGCTGCGCGAGCGTGCCGACGAGCTTCCCATCCTCGCCGAGCGCTTCGTCGCGCAGCACGCCGCGCGGCTGGGAATCCCGCGTAAGGATCTGTCCGCGGAAGCGCTTCAGCTCCTCCGGGAATGGCGATGGCCGGGAAACGTGCGCGAGCTGGAGAACGCGCTCGAGCGGGCGTTGGTCCTCAGCGAGGCAGACGAGATCGAGGCCGCCGCGCTCCCTGAGGAGATGCGCGGGGCGCGCAAGCCGTCGGGCCCGCCCGAGACGCCGCAGGAAGGCGATCTGTCGGTGAAGCGGGCGCAGAGAGCGCTCGAGGCGGACCTCATCCGCCGGGCGCTGGAGCGCACCGGCGGGAACCGCAGCCGCGCTGCCGATCTGCTCGAGCTCTCCCCGCGCGCGCTGCTCTACAAGATCCGCGAGTACGGACTCGGGGAGTGACGTAGCGCACCTGAGACGGCGCTCACGGCCGGGGTGCGCCCGGGTCGCTTCCGGGAAGCTGTCAACGCCCAAATGTCCACGGTGAGATTTCCCACCACCGCAATCGGCAGTGGGTATGTCCGGTTCTTTCCTCGATGAGGGTGCAGTGCTGTTGTACTGACGCCTCAATGCACCCGCAATGCACCCTAGTTGCTTGACGCCCACACGCTTGTGGTCCGAAAAACGTTCCCGCGATGGAGGTCGAAACCCCGGTGAACAACGTGCAGAGATTCCGCGAGGCGCAACTCATGGCCAAGGCGGAGCTGGCGAGACGCGCCGGCGTGTCCGAGTCGACCATCGACCGGATCGAGGCCGGCAAGGAATGCCGGATGGAGACCAAGCGCAAGATCCTCTTCGCGCTCGGCCTGACGGTGCAGGAGAGCGTGAAGCTCTTTCCCCGTCTGAAGAACGGGGCGAGGCGCGCGCGATGAGGCGGACGATTTCTTTGGCGCGATTTCCCCGGGTGCTAGCGTTTCGCGCGATCCGCGCAGGAGCAATCTAGAATGGCCAAGAGCAAGCTCGCACTGGGCCTCGACATCGGCTCGTCCTCCGTGAAGCTGGTCCAGCTCAAGGAGGCCGGCAAGCGCGGCTACGTGCTCGACGCGTTCGGCGTCGCGCCGCTTCCGCCGGAGGCGATCGTCGACGGCGCCCTGATGAACTCGACCGCCATCGTCGAGGGCATCCGTCAGCTGGTGAGCCAGTTCAAGCTGAAGAACCGCGAGGTCGCGATCGGCGTCTCCGGCCACAGCGTGATCATCAAGAAGATTTCCATGCCCCGCATGACCCGCGACGAGCTCGAGGAGAGCATCCAGTGGGAGGCGGAGCAGTACATCCCGTTCGACGTCAAGGACGTGAACATCGACGTGCAGATCCTCACGCCCCCCGAGCAGGACACGGGCGCGGGCCAGATGGACGTCCTCCTCGTCGCGGCCAAGAAGGACATGATCAACGACTACACCTCGGTCGTGGCCGAGGCGGGGCTCATTCCCGTCGTCGTCGACGTCGACGCGTTCGCGGTCCAGAACGCGTTCGAAGTGAACTACGACGTGCCCAGAAGCGAGACCGTGGTGCTGGTCAACGCCGGAGCGTCGGTGGTCAACATCAACGTGCTCGCGAACGGCCTCACCACCTTCACCCGCGACGTCACCATGGGCGGGAACCAGTTCACCGAGGAGATCCAGAAGCAGCTCAACGTCTCGTATGACGAGGCGGAGAAGCTGAAGGTGGGCGGCGACCAGTCGCAGGACTCCGACTCGGTGGTTCCGCAGGAAGTGGAGCGCGTCATCCAGGGCGTCGCCGACCAGATGGCCGGGGAAATCCAGCGCAGCCTCGACTTCTACACGGCGACGGCCGCGGACTCGCACATCTCGCGCCTCTACCTGTCGGGCGGCACGGCCAAGATTCCCGCGCTCTTCAAGGTCATCGAGCAGCGCGTCGGGGTTCCGGTGGAGATCCTGAACCCCTTCAAGGGCGTCGAGGTCGACAACCGCCGCTTCGATCCGAACTACGTGATGGACGTGGCCCCTTCGGCGGCGGTCGCCATCGGTCTCGCCCTGCGCCGCTCGAACGAGCAGTGAGGAAGCCATGATCCGCATCAACCTCCTCCCCGTACGGGCCAAGAAGAAGAAGGAGTTCGGCCAGCAGCTCCTGGTGCTGTTCGCCGTGCTCGTCGTCGGCACGCTCGTCGGCAACTACCTCTGGTACCGCGCCGTCGACGACAGCCTCACCCAGGTGAACAACCAGATCAGCGCCACCCGCGCCCAGATCACCCAGCTCGAGAAGACGATCGGCGAAGTGAAGACCATCACCGAAGACAAGAAGAAGCTCGAGGACAAGCTGAAGGTCCTCGACACCTTGAAGAAGGGCCGCACGGGGCCAGTCAAGGTCCTCGACGAGCTCGCCGTCGTCGTTCCGCAGCGGGTCTGGATCGGCGACTTCGAGGAGAAGGCGGGCCAGGCGAGCATCAAGGGGTTCGCGGTGGCGTACGAGGATCTGTCCGCCTTCGTGCAGAAGATGAAGGCTTCCAAGTATTTCTCGGACGTCAGTATCAAGAAGGCGTCGCAGAAGACCGATTCCGGCTCGGTCGACTGGGAAATCATCTGCCGCGTGAACTACTCGGCCTAGGAGCATCGACGTGGCCCTCAACGCGCAGGACGCGCTCGCCTCCCTCAACAAGCTGCCGCTCGGGCAGAAGATCGCCGCGCTGGTGCTGATCGTCGGCGGCATCACCGCCGCCAACTACTTCCTCGTCGTGCAGCCCGAGTACGAGCAGTTGCAGCGCCAGGAAGGCGTGCTCCGCGGGCTCGAGGACGATCTCACCCAGAAGCAGGCGATCGCGAACAACCTGGCCCAGTTCAAGCACGAGAAAGAGATCCTGGAGCGCCGGCTGCAGCAGGCGCTGACCGAGCTGCCCAACGAGGCGAACATCGACGAGCTCATCCGCTCGCTGGCGGAGATCGGGCAGAAGGCCGGGCTCACCATCAACGACATCGCCCCGCAGGGGGAGCAGAAGCAGTCGTTCTACGCCTCGATCCCCATCGTGATGGCCGTGACCGGGAACTACCACGAGATCGGCGTCTTCCTCGACGCCCTTTCCAAGCTTCCCCGCATCGTCAACGTGACGAACATCAAGATGGGGACGCCGAAGATGTCCGGCGACAAGCTGGTGGTGAGCGCGAGCTACGTCGCCACCACGTTCCGCTTCTTGCCCGAGACCCAGACGGCGACCGCGACCGTGAAGCCGGGAGCACCGGGAGCAAAGAAATGAACCGCGTACGCGCGATCCTCGCTCTTGCTCTGCTGGGCGCCGCTTGCGGCAGCCCGCCTCCGCCGCCCCGCCGCGCCCCGGCCCCCGCCACTCCCGCCAAGACCGCGGCGGAAACTGAGGCGTCGCAGGAGCAGCAGACGATGTACGTCTACTCGCCGGTCGGCAAGCGCGACCCGTTCCAGAACGTCTTCGGCATCCGCGAAGGCGAGGCGCAAACGGTCCACGAGGGCCGCAAGCCGACTCCGCTGCAGAAGTGGTCGCTCGACCAGCTTCGCCTCGCCCTGACGGTGACGGGCACCGCCTCGCCGATGGCGATGGTGGAAGTGGTCGGAGATCCCCAGGTCCACGGCTATCCGGTCCGGCTCGGCGACTTCGTCGGCAAGAACTGGGGCAAGGTGACCTCGATCCAGCGGGACCAGATCGTGGTCACCGAGACCATCACCGATCACAACACCGGCCGTGTCTATCCACAGAACATCACCCTCCAGGTGCCTCGGTCGAACGACGAGATGTCCGATCTGAAGGCGCTACAGGAAGGCGAAGAAATGGTGCCTGCTTCGCAACAGGCGCAATCGACCGGGGGCCGCTAGCGTGGGCCAGGAGAAAGTCATGAAGGAGCAGTTCGTCTGGACGGCGGCCGCGCTCGTTCTTTGCGCGGCGCTGCCGGCAAAGGCCGGCGCCGGCGCGAATCGGGTCACCGCCATCGAGGTCGACGGACCTCGGGTGGTGGTGCATGGAACCCAGAAGCCGGACTTCAGCGCATTCAAGCTGTCGCAGCCGGCGCGCCTGGTCGTCGACCTGTCCGGCGCGGACGTGACGGGCGCGGTCGCGCCCGCCGCCGTGCACAAGGACGGGATCGGCGGCGTCACCGTCGCGCAGTTCGACGAAGGGTCCACCAAGGTGGGCCGCATCGTCGTCGCGCTCGATTCCGACGCCCGCTATGACGTCTCCGCCAAGGGCAACGACCTGATCGTCGCCATCGGAGGAGCCGGCTCGGCGGACGAGGCGCAGAAGCCCGCGGCCGGCTCGAACATCGTGGCCACGAGCGAGGACGTCGAGGACGTGGCCCATCCGGCCACCCGCCTCGAGGCCGTCGCCGTGAACGACGAGGGCGAGTCGAGGACCGTGGTCCTCAGAACCGACGGCGAGGTCGCCCACTTCGGCATCGTCGAGCTGAAGAATCCCGGCCGCCTGGCGCTCGACCTGCACAACGTCGCTTCCAGCGCGCGGCACAACACCGCCGCGACCGGACCGCTCAAGGCGGTGCGGGTGGCGAAGCACGATGACGGCGTTCGCGTCGTTCTCGACGCCTCCGGCGACGCCATGCCGAAGTACGAAGTCGTGCGCGGCGAGAAGGCGCTCACTGTGAAGGTGGGCGAGGCGAAGGCCCGCAGGGCAAAGGCCGCGGTCGAGACGAAGATGGCGACCGAGATGAAGCCGCCTCCCGCGCAGGAGAAGACCCCGAAGAGCGAGCTCAAGCCGACCGCCGTGGTCGATGCGGCTCCGGCTCTTGCCCAGGTCCGCGCGGTCGACCTCCGCACCGACGGCGGCAAGACCCGCGTCGTCGTCGACTGCGACGGTCCGGTACAGTTCGAGGTGTCCCGGCCCGACGCCAACACCGCCGTGCTGGCGATGAAGGGCGCGGCCCTTCCCGAGCGCCTCGAGCGCAACCTCGACGCGAGCTCGCTGAAGGCGCCGGTGACGATGCTCTCCAGCTACCGCGTCCCCGGGAAGCCGGGCGAGGTGCAGATCGTCGCTGCCATGCGTCCCGGCACGACGGACGCCGTGGAAGCGAACAAGAACGTCCTGACCTGGAACTTCGGCGGTACGCAGCCCCGAGCGGAGGCGCAACCGGCCAAGGCCGCTCCGCAGGCCGGGGCGATGGCGATGCAGACCCGCGCCGCCGCCGCCAGCGCCAGCGTCCTCGACACGAGCCAGTACACGGGACGGCGCGTCGACTTCAACGCCAAGGACGTCGACATCAAGAACCTGCTCGGCGCGATCTCCGAGATCAGCAAGAAGAACATCATCGTCGCCGACGACGTGAAAGGCAGCGTCACCATCAAGCTGCGCAACGTCCCCTGGGACCAGGCGCTCGACATCATCCTCAGGTCGAAGGGCCTCGGTAAGGAGGAGGTCGGCAACATCATCCGCGTCGCCCCTCTCGCCACCCTGCGGCAGGAGCAGAAGGAAGCCGCCGACGCGGCCAAGGCCAGCCTCTCCCTGCAGCCGCTCCGCGTGCGCCTCGTCCCGGTGAACTATGCCAAGGCGCAGGACATGGCCGACCGGCTCAAGGACACCCTCACCGAGCGCGGCAGCGTCTCGGTCGACGCCCGCACGAACACGCTCATCGTGAAGGACGTCCAGGAGGCGCTGCTGCGTGCCGAAGGCATCGTCCGCAACCTCGACACCCAGACGCCCGAGGTGCTCATCGAGAGCCGCATCGTGGAAGCGTCGACGAACTTCGCGCGCCAGGTCGGCGTGCAGTGGGGCGGTCAGGTCCTGGTGGGTCCGGCGACCGGAAACTCGACGGGACTCGTCTTCCCGAACGTCGTCAACACGGCGGGCGCCGCGGACGATCCGGCGGCGCCGCTCGGCGGCCTCCTCGGCGTGAGCGTGCCGAACTTCGCGGTCAACATGCCCGCTCCGATCGGCCTCAACAACGGCGGCGGCATCGGCTTCGTCCTCGGCAGCGCCGGCGGAGCGGCCCAGCTCAACCTGCGCCTGTCCGCGGCCGAGAACAGCGGCACCATCAAGACCATCAGCTCGCCCCGCGCGGTCACCCTGGACAACGTCGAGGCGACCATCGGACAGGGCGTGTCGATCCCGTACGCGCAGACCAGCGCCGCGGGCGTGAACACGACCTTCATCGAGGCCCGCCTCGAGCTCAAGGTCACCCCGCACGTCACGCAGGAAGGCTCCGTCCAGATGCGCGTGAACGTCACCAACAACCAGCCGAACCCGCAGCTCACCGGCGCCAACGGCCAGCCGTCGATCAGCCGCCGCGAGGCGAAGACCGAGGTGCTGGTCAAGGACGGCGACACCACCGTCATCGGCGGCATCTACACCCGCCAGAACTCGGAAGCGTTCAACGAGGTTCCGTACCTCTCGAAGATCCCGATCCTCGGGTGGCTTTTCAAGAAGAAGGCGGTTTCGGACAACCGCACGGAGCTGCTCATCTTCATCACCCCGCGAATCGTCAATCGTTCGCAGTCGGTCGTCGCCGCCGGCTCGACGAACGACGACAATCAGAAGCAGTAAGGGAGTCGGAACATGAAGCTCATCGTCACTACCACCATTGCCGCCGCCCTCCTGGCCGGCTGCACGACGCACGGCGAGGACTCGTTCCTCGTCGCCACCAAGCTGGTTCAGGCGACGGCGGGCGACGTTGCGGGAACCTGCATCTACGATGCGGCCACGCTCGAGAACGCGTTCGGCCGCTTCGATCCCGCCGCCGGATACGTGCACGCCGTCGTCGTCGAGAACCGGTTGCAGGACAACACGGACCTGAACGTGGGCCGGTTCAATACCAACGAGTTCCAGGTCGAGGGAGCCACCGTCAAGACGGGGGTCCTGTCCGACCCCGCGCAAAGCATTCCGGACCAGACGGTGCCGGCGAACGGTCTCGTCTTGATCGGAGGGAGCTTGCCCATCGCGATCCAGCTGGCGCAGCCGGGCGCGATCCAGGCGGGCAGCGAGGTGCGATTCCACATCCAGGTCTTCGGCAGGCTCCTCGACGGGTCGAAGGTGAGCACGAACACGTACCAGTACAGCGCGGCCGCCGATACGCTCGCCCCATTGACCGTCAACCCGTGCGGGACCGGCACGCCGGTCTTCTGCGAAGGCCCGGACCCCGCGGTGCAGTCGCAGGACACTGGATTCTCCTGCATCGCGGCGACGACGCCTTGACAGCCGCCGGCACGGGGCGCTCGATCGCCCCGTGTCGACGGTGACGCTCGCGGAGATGTACGCGAAGCAGGGCCTGCACGGCCGGGCCCGCGAGATCCTGCGGCGGCTCTCCGCGCAAGGCGACGGCGAGGCCCGCCGCCGCCTCGCCGCGATGGGCGAGGGTGCACAGTCGCACATCGAGCTGTTGCACCGGCTCCTCGCCCGCATCCAGCAGCGCCGGAGAGGAGCACGCTGAACGTGGGCTTCCGAGACGACCTCGAGGCGATCTGCGGGCGGGTGGACGGAGCCTTCGCCGCCAGCCTGATGGGATTCGACGGTATCGCCATCGACACCGCGCAGGTGAACGCTCCCGCCGGAATCGAATTGCAGAACGTGATCGTCGAGTACTCGGGAATCCTCGGACAGGTCCGGCAGGCGGCGGAGAGCCTGCAGATGGGCAAGGCGTCCGAGGTCTCGATCCGTACCGAGAAGCTGGTCGCAGTGGCGAGGCCTCTCACGCCCGACTACTTCGTGCTGCTCGCCATGTCGCCGGAAGGGAACGTAGGGCGCGCACGGTATGAGCTACGAATTGCCGCCCCCAAGCTCGCTGCACAGCTGTAGCGGCGTTTGCTGGACGGCTTTTGTGCTTTGGGGTATTTGGCCGCTCCTCCCGGAGGAGCGGGCTTTGCCCGCGACGGGCGGAAGCCGCAGGCTGAAGCATACGGAGAGCGGCGCGATGGCAGAAGTGTACGACACCAGCGAGTTCCGGAACGGTCTCAAGATCCTCTATGACGGGGATCCGTTCGTCATCATCGAGTTCCAGCACGTGAAGCCGGGCAAGGGCTCGGCGTTCGTGCGGACCCGGATCAAGAACCTCCTCACCGGACGCGTGCTCGAGCCGACCCTCAAGTCGGGCGAGAAGGTCGGCAGGCCGGACATGGAGGAGAAGGAGATGCAGTACCTCTACAAAGAGGGCGACCACTTCGTCTTCATGGACGTGAAGACCTACGACCAGGTCCACATCGGCGGGGACGCGCTCGGCGAGGGAAAGAACTTCCTCAAGGAGAACACCAACGCCCACATCCTCTTCTGGAACGGGCGCGCCATCTCCGCCGAGATGCCCAACACGGTCGAGCTCAAGGTCACGAAGTGCGATCCCGGTGTCCGCGGCGACACCGTGTCTGGCGCGATGAAGCCCGCCACGCTGGAGACCGGCTTCACCCTCAACGTCCCGCTCTTCATCAACGAGGGCGACATATTGAAGATCGACACTCGGAACGGGCAGTATCTGACGCGTGTCGGCTAACCGGATCCCAAAGGGTTCCATGGACGTCGACAAGCTGAAGGCCATCCTCGATGCGCTGCAGGGGACCGAGGTCAGCCGGCTCGACTGGACCGACGGCACGCAGCGCTTGACCATCCGCCTCGGCCATCCTCCTGCGCCGACCACGTCCGTGCACGCCCTCCCGATCTCCGCGTCGTCCATGCCCACCATGGCGCAGATGGGCATCCCGACCCCGGTTTCGGTCACTCCTACGCCGTTCGCGTCGCCAGCGGTTCCCGCGGCACCGTCGCAGGTTCAGACGCCGCCCGCGCAGCAGCCGGCGCCCGCCGCCGTCGATCATACCTTCACCGTCAATTCGCCGTTCGTCGGGACGTTCTATCGATCCGCTTCCCCCGACAACCCTCCGTTCGTGGAGGTGGGCACGGTGGTGAAGAAGGGGCAGGTCCTCTGCATCGTCGAGGCGATGAAGCTCATGAACGAGATCGAGGCGGACAAAGCGGGACGCCTCGTCGAGGTCCTCATCCAGAACGGGAGCCCTGTCGAGTACGGAGAAGCGCTCTTCCGTTTCGAGCCCGCATGATGCCGGCGTCCTGAGGGAGGAGGGCCGGCTTGGCCGGCCGACGGGCGGACGCCGAGAGGCCGGAGCATACGATGTTTTCGAAGATCCTCATCGCCAACCGCGGGGAGATCGCGCTGCGGGTCATCCGGGCCGCGCGGGAGCTGGGGATCAAGACGGTCGCGGTCCACTCCACGGCGGACGTCCATTCGCTCCACGTCCGGTTCGCCGACGAGTCGCTCTGCATCGGACCGCCGCCCTCGAAAGAGAGCTACCTCAATATCCCTGCGCTGCTCTCGGCCGCCGAGGTCTCCGGCGCGGACGCCATCCACCCGGGCTACGGGTTTCTCTCCGAGAACGCGGAGTTCGCCGAGATGGTCCAGCACGCCGGCCTGGGATGGATCGGTCCGCGTCCCGAGATGATCCGGCTGATGGGCAACAAGATCCGCGCCAAGGAGGCGATGAAGGAAGCGGGCCTACCTCAGCTCCCCGGGTCGGAAGGTGTGGTGAAGGACGACCGGGAGCTTGGCCGCCTGGCGGAGAAGGTGGGATTCCCTGTCATCCTGAAGGCGGCCGCTGGCGGGGGCGGGCGCGGGATGAAGATCGTCCGCGAGAAGGAGCAGCTTCCGCAGATGTACCGGACGGCGTCGGCCGAGGCGCTCGCCGCCTTCGGCAACGGCGACATGTACGTGGAACGGTACGTCGAGCATCCGCGCCACATCGAGATCCAGATCGTCGCCGACGAGCGGGGCAACATCATCCACCTGGGGGAGCGCGAGTGCTCCGTCCAGCGCCGGCACCAGAAGATCCTCGAAGAGGCGCCTTCGCCGGCCCTGAACGAGCGGCTGCGGGAACGGATGGGCCGCGTCGCCGTCGATGCGATGCGCAAGATCCGTTACAACAACGTCGGTACCATCGAGTTCCTCCTCGACGAGCGCGGCGAGTTCTTCTTCATGGAGATGAACACCCGCATCCAGGTCGAGCACCCGATCACCGAGGCCGCGACCGGGATCGACCTCCTGCGCGAGCAGATCCGGCTCGCCGCCGGCGAAGAGCTCGGGCGCACCCAGAAGAGCATTGTCATGCGAGGGCACGCGATCGAGCTGCGCATCAACGCCGAGGATCCGGAGACCTTCGCGCCCTCACCTGGACTCATCACCGCCTACCACGCCCCCGGCGGGCTGGGGGTGCGAGTCGACTCCGTCGCGTACGAGCAGTACCGGGTTTTGCCTTTCTACGATTCGATGGTGGCGAAACTGATCGTCACGGCGGATAGCCGCCCGGCGGCGATCATGCGCGCCCGGCGCGCGCTCCAGGAGTACGTCGTGGAAGGCATAAAGACCAACATTCCCTTGCACAAGAAGCTCCTGCAGTTCGAGCCGTTCGTGCAGGGAAGGTACGACACGCGCACCATCGAGCGGCTCCTCGCCGAGCAAGGCCCGATCGCGGGCGCCGCCGCCGGGTAGCGCGGCGGCTACATCGACCGCGCGTTGCGGGCGAGGTGCGCCGCTGTAGGCTGAAAAAAACGTCATTCGATCGTGGCGCGAAGTGCCGCTCGTCAGGCATTTTCATAGGCGCTCGGCTGTCTTGAATGTGCGCGAGTACCGCGTTACGCTGACTCCTCTTTCTCCTCTAGCCGAAACGTAAGCGAGCCGCCCCGTACCGATGGACAAGAACAAGGTCATCGAGTCGGCCTCGAAGCTGATCGCCAAGGGCCAGCTCGAGAAGGCGGTCAAGGAATACCAGCGGATCCTGGAATTCGATCCGGACGACGTCCGCGTCCTGCAGAAGCTCGCCGAGCTGTACCAGAAGATGAAGCGCCCGGCCGAAGCCGCGGACTGCTTCGAGAAGGTCGCCCGGACGTACGCGACGCAGGGCTTCTACCTGAAGGCCGTCGCGCTCTACAAGCAGGTGCTCAAGGTCGTCGAGCGGATCCAGGTGAACGTCCGCCTCGCCGAGCTCTACCAGCAGCTCGGCCTCACCGGCGACGCCGCCAAGGAATGGCAGACGGTCGCGTCGCACTACGAGAAGATCGGCGACACCAAGGCGAGCCTCGACACGCTGAAGAAGCTCGTCGATCTCGATCCCGAAAACGTCGCGAGCCGTATCCGCCTCGGCGAGCAGTACGCCCGCCAGGAGAACGTCACCGAAGCGATCACCGAGCTTCGTCGCGCCGCCCAGTACCTGCAGCGCAACTCGCGCCAGGACGACTACCTCCGCGTCGCCGAGCGCATCAGCCATCTCGACCCGTCCGACGCCGCTCTCGCGAAGGAGCTGGCGAGCCACTATCTCTCGAAGGGGGACAGCAAGCGCGCGCTCGCGAAGCTGCAGGTCTCCTTCAAGGTCGATCCGCGCGATCTGGACACGCTGCAGATGCTCGCCCGCGCGTTCCAGGAGCTCGGGCAGGTCTCGAAGACGGTCTCGGTCCTCAAGGAGCTCGCTCGCGTCCATCTCGACTCGGGCCGCGCCGACGACGCGCAGAACGTCTATCGCCAGGCCGCCGTGCTCGCACCGGACGATCCCGAGGTGAAGGCGGCGCTTTCGCGCCCCGAGCCCGTCGCCGCCCGGACGCCCACGCCTCCTCCGCTGCGCGCGCCGACTCCGATCGCCTCTCGCCCCGCGATGGCACCGGCTCCGCCGTCGGCGCCGATCGCGACGCCTCCGCCCGGAAAGCCTCTGGAGCCCGCGGCTCCGGGCAGCATCCCCAAGCTCCTCAAGGAGACCGAGGTCTACGTGAAGTACGGTCTCCACGAGAAGGCGCTCGATCACCTGCGCCGGATCTTCGCCGCGGAGCCCGACAACGTCGAGGCGCACGAGAAGGCGAAGACGCTCGCGCTCGCGACCAACCGCAAGGACGACGCGGTCGCGGAGCTCGTCATCCTGCTCCGGCTCTACCTCGAGCGGGGCGACGACCGTCTCGCCGCCGTCCGCGACGAGCTTTCGAACCTCGATCCCGAGAACGCAGCTCTCGCCGCGGTAGGTGGCGATCTGCCCGAAGAAGCCATCGAGCTCGAGGCCGACGACGCGATCGAGATCATTCCGGAGGACGAGTCCGCGCCCGGCGTGGAGCTTTCCCTCGAGTCGGCTCCTGGCGTGGACATTCCGCTCGACGAAGCCGACGAGATCGAGGTTTCCCTCGACCCGGAGCCGGCCGTCGAGGTTCCCGTCACCATCGAGCCCGAACCGGCGCAGCCGCCCATGCGGGCGTTCGAAGACGCCATGCCGACGCCGGTGGCGCAGGCGCCCGTCGAAATGGCGCCGCCTCCGGTCGACGAGGTACCCGCCGAGGATGCGTTCGCGAGCGAGCTCGCGGAAGCCGACTTCTATCTCGAATCCGGCCTTCCCGAGGACGCGCGCGCGATCCTGGAGGGCATCCTTCTCTCCGATCCGGAGCACCGTTTTGCGAACGAGCGGCTCGCCCGCCTCGGCCCCGCCGGGCAGCCTGCGGGCCTCGACGAGCCCACCATCGTCGGAGACGCGGCACCCGCGTCGCCGTCCGTCGGGATCCGCGAGCACGACGATCTCGCCGCGGAGCTCGCCGCCGAGCTGGCGGCGGAGGTCGGCGCCTTCGCCGTGGAGGAGGACGCGCCTCTCGACGGCGACGTGCTCGACTCCTTCCAGGTGCCCGCCCACGAAGTGCTGAGCGAGTTCCGCGCCAAGATCGAGGAACAGGTGCGGCCCGAGGACGTCCAGACCCATTACGATCTCGGCATCGCCTACAAGGAGATGGGTCTCGTCGACGAGGCGGTGAGCGAGTTCGAGATCGCGCTCCGCCACGGGACCGGCCAGCGCAAGGCCGACTGCCTGGTCATGCTCGGCATGTGCGAGACCGATCGAGGAAGGCACGACGCCGCCGTGAAGGTGTTCCAGGACGGACTCGCCCTGCCCGATCTGACGCCGGAAGTCCGGCGCGCGGTGCAGTTCGAGCTCGGCGGCGCCCACGAAGCGGCGGGCTCCGCGGCTCTCGCGCTCGAGCAGTACCAGCAGGTGGCGCGCGAGGACGCGAGCTTCCGCGACGTCACCGCCCGCATCCGCCGGCTCGGGGGCAACGTGCCCACGAAGTCCGCCATGCCCAAGGCGCCCGCGCCCTCGAAGCCGCCTCCGTCCGGCGCGCCCGCTGACGAGCCCGCGCAGACCGGGACGGGCCGCAACCGGAAGATCGGATTCATCTGAGGACCAACTCGTGAACTATCTCGACTACTACGAGCTGGCCCAGGAGCCGTTCTCCAACGCTCCCGTCTCCCGCTTCTACTTCAACTCGCCGCAGCACTCGCAGGCGCTCGTGCGCCTCACGCACCTGTGCGGCCAGATGAAGGGCCTCGGCATCCTCGTCGGCGGGATCGGCGCGGGAAAGACGACGCTCGCGCGGCGGCTCCTCGATTCCCTTCCGGAGGCGGAGTACGAGGCCGCGCTCCTCGTCATCATCCACAGCGGCGTCACCGCCTCCTGGCTCCTCAAGCGGATCGCGCTCCAACTCGGCGTCGACGCGCCCAGCGAAGACAAGCTGACCCTTCTCGGACAGCTCTACCAGCGGCTCATCCGCATCTACGAGCAGGGGAAGAAGGCCGTCGTCCTCATCGACGAGGCGCAGATGCTCGCCACTCGCGAGCTGATGGAGGAGTTCCGCGGCCTCCTCAACCTCGAGGTCCCCGAGCGCAAGCTGCTCTCGATCATCTTCTTCGGTCTGCCGGAGATCGAGCAGAACCTGCGCCTCGACCTGCCTCTAGCGCAGCGCGTCTCGATGAAGTTCCGGCTCGAGCATCTCAATCCCGAGAGCACCGAGTCCTACATCAAGCACCGCCTGCGGCTCGCAGGCGCCTCCCGCATGCCGTTCACCGGCGAAGCGGTGAAGGCCGTGCACCGGTTCTCGGGCGGTACTCCGCGCCTCATCAACACGCTCTGCGACAACGCGCTCTTCGAGGGGTACGTCGCGCGGGCACCGCGGATCGATCTGGCGATGATCGAGCGGGTTGCGCAGGACCTCGGCCTCGATGGCGTACGGGGTACGGAAACCGGTGCTCCCGCGCGGGTCGCTCCTCCGCCTCCGCCGAATCCCGCCAAGCCGATCGATCTCGGCGAAATTGACCGATATCTGGCAGGTCTCGCAAAGCCCACGTGAGGCGTCCCGGGAACCGGGGCTTTTTCGTGGTCGTATCAGAATCACGGGCGTCCTTCGTACGTTGTAGACGGAAGCCATGCTGAGCCGGGTCCTTGCCGCCATCGCGCTATCCGCCGCGCTCGTTTCGGGCGCGGCGATCGCGCTTTTGCGCACCGAGTACGTCGGCACGAACCTCTGCGGCTACGCCATCGCCACCATCGAGGAGGCGAGCGCGGCAAAGGTGAAGGTCGACCGTTGCACGGTCGATCCCACCCGCGGACAGCTCGTCATCGACGGCCTCACCGTGGGCGACCCCGGCGGCCGGCTGGAGGTGCGAGCGGCGCGCGTCTTCGTACACGTCGTCGTACGTCCGCTGCTGCAGCGCGTGCGCCTCGAGCGCCTCGAGATCGATCACGCCGAAGTGAAGATGGCGCTCGATCAATCGGGCCCGGCCCGCCCGCGCAGCGCCGCGGCGGAACACCAGTGCCTTCCCGAGGCGCTCGATCGATTCGAGCTGGGCAGGGTGCAGGTGCGCAAGGCGAGCCTCGAGCTCACCTCGGGGAGCGAGCAGCTGATCGTTCCCCGCATCGACGCGCAGATCCACGGCAAGGGAGATGCGCTCAGGGTCGCGCTGCGCACGCGCGGCGGTTCGGTGCACGAGGGCACTGCCACGGTGCCTCTCCGCTCGGTGCGGGCGGATGCGAACGTCGATTTGCGTGGTGCGGGAAAGCTCGATCTGGTGGCGGCTGATCTGGCGACGACGGACGCCACCGCCTTCATCCGCGGGACCCTCGTCGATCTCTGCCGGCCTCGCGTCGAGGCTACCGCCCGGTTGCGGTTGAACGATCTCGGCGCGCTCTCGCAGCAGTTGATCCCCGGGAAGCTCGCCGGGGTCTCTGGCAGCCTCTCCGCGGACATGAAGTTCACGCTCGCGCGAGGGAAGCCGCGGGCGACGGGCGACGTGCGCCTGCGCGGAGGCGCCCTCGAAGGGTTCTTGCCCGGCGACCTGAAGGCGCGATTCGACTGGACGCCGGCGCGGCTTTCGGTGGGCTCCTTCGAGCTTCCGGTCGGACGAGGCGGCATGTCGGGTTCGGTCGAGCTCGCCTTCGGCGAGGGCCTGCCGCTTTCCGCCGATCTGCAGATCCGCGACCTCGAGTTGCAGGAACTGCTCCGGCGACTGACGGTGCCGCATGCCTGGGTGCTCCTCAAGACCTCGGGTCACATCTCGGTCGCGGGGAAGGCCTCTCCCTTCGGCCTGCACGGGAACGCCAGCCTCGACATTCCGGAATTCGCGGTGCTCGATCGCGCGTACGATTCCCGCAAGGCGAAGCCGCAGCGGGTGTTCGAGATGGCTGCAACCCACCTCGAGACCGGGATCGCCCTCGACCCGCACCGCATCGCGCTTCCCGGAGCGGCGCTCGACGTGAACGGATCGAAGGTCGCCGTCGGTGGCGCGCTCAACTTCGACGGCCGCGAAGGACTCGACCTCACCGCCACTTCCGATTCCGTCCGCCTCTCCGACTTGAAGGGACACGTCGGCCCGGTACCCTGGAGCGGCACCATCGCTTTGAAGGGCAGCGTTCGCGGACCGTACGGAAGCCCCACCATCGAAGGCGGCGCCTTCATCCGCGACTTCCATCTCTTCGATCTCGCCCTGGGCAACGTTTCCGGCGACGCTCGCTTCCAGAATCTCCAGCTTCTCCTCACGAACCTCGAGGGAACGAAGGGCGCGACCGAATACGCCGGACGGGTGGCCCTCGACCTCGGAAAGCCGGAAACGCCGATCGAGGCGCACCTCGAGGTTCCGCGAGGCCGGGTGCACGACATCGTGGACGCCCTCATCGCCACCGTTCCCGCCTTCCGGCCCATCGAGGACGCGGCGAACGTCGACGCAAGCATCTCCGCGGTCGTCGACGCGAAGGGCCCCGCCGCGAGCCCCGACGCGGAGGCCAGCGCCACCTTCTCCGACGTCAACGTGTTCGGCCAGCGCTTCACGGAAGGCAAAGCGAAGGCGACGCTCGACGGCAAGGAGCCTCGCCTGCAGATCGAGGATCTCACCCTGCGGCGGGGCAACGGTTCCGTCACCTTGGCGGGCAGCTTCGGCCCCGGGTTCCGCCTGGAGATGGACGCGAAATCGCAAGGCCTCACGTTGCAAGACGTCGACGCCGCGGCCTCGGCGAAGCTTTCTGGACCGGTGGAAGCGAGCCTCGCTATTCGCGGCGTCGCGGACCATCCCATCGTGGAGGCGAAGGCCTCCTTCAAGAACGCGGTGGCGGGCAAGGCGGCGGTCGGAGACGGCCGGGCCTCGCTGTCGCTCGACGGCCAGGCGCTGCGCTGGGACGCGCAGGTCGGGCCGCACCGGCTCGAAGGGCACGCCACCCTGGAAGACGGAAGCATTCCGTACACGGCGACGCTGGCGCTCCGGTTCGCCGATCTCTCCGGCTACTTCCAGACCTTCCTGCCCGACGCGGAGCTTCGCGGCGGCGCCTTCGAGGCCGACGTCTCCGTCTCGGGAGATCTGCTGCGTCCTTCCGATTCCGAAGGGACGGCGCAAGTGGGGAAGCTCGCCGTCGAGCGCCAGGAGATGATCATCGAGAACGACGGCCCCGGCGAGGTCGCCTTCGGTCCCGCCGGGATCGAGGTGAAGCGCCTCGCGCTGCGCGCCCCGTACACCTCGGCGACGCTGGTGGGAAGCCGCGCGTCGTCTGGGGCCCTCGCTCTGCGTCTCGTCGCGTCGGTCGACGGCAGGCTGATGAAAGGCCTCTTCAGCGAGCTGGAGCACGCCGCCGGAACGTGCCTCGTGCAGGCGACGGTCGGCGGCACGCTCCGGGCTCCGACGCTCCTCGGGAACCTCCGCGTCGAGAACGGCGAAGTACGCCTGCGCGGACTGCCCTTCGCCGCGCGCGACATGGGCGGCAGCATCTCCTTCAGCCAGGACGCCCTCGTCATCGACGAGATGCGCGGCAAGCTGAACGGCGGCGAGGTGAAGGTGTCGGGCGGCATGACGTTGAGCAAGCTCGTCCCGCAGAAGGTCGATCTCGCGGCCCACATCGGCGAGGCGACGTTGAGGCTGCAGGACGGTCTCAACGCCACCATCGAGGGCGACGTCACCGTCTACGGACCGCCGCTCGAGCCGCTGGTCGGCGGTGCGCTCACGCTCAGCCGCATGACCTACACCGAGGACATCGACGTCGAGCGGAGCCTCCTCGACTTCTCCCGGCGGCCGCCCGCGCCGCGCGTCCTCACCAGGACCGCGCTCGTCCCCCATTTCGACCTCGACGTGCGCCTCGGCCGCGGCGTGCGCATCGAGAACAATCTCGCCCGCGCCGATCTACGCGGCGAAGTGAAGCTCACCGGGACGACCCGCAACCTGGGCCTCCTCGGCTCCGTCAATAGCGTCCACGGCGTCGCCCAGTTCCGCGGCAACGAGTTCCAGATCGAGCAGGGAGTCGTCACCTTCACCGATCGCCAGCGGATCCGGCCGTCCTTCGACCTGCAGGCGGTCACCCGCATCAAGGCCGCGGGGAGCACCGACGAGTTCAAGATCCACCTGCACGGATTCGGCACTCCCTCCGAGCCGCACCTCGCCCTCAGCTCGGAGCCGGCGTTGCCCGAGGCGGACGTCGGATTCCTGCTCACCTTTGGATTCCGTCCCTACAACCTGGAACAGTCGAACTTCAACGCCACCGACTCGGGCCTCGCCATCGGAGTCGAGGCGCTCAACAAGGTGACCGGATTTTCGGAGGAGGTCCGCAGGTTCATCCCCAAGAACACCATCCTGCGCGACCCGAATCTCGACTTTACCAGCGATTTCTCGGTGGCAACGAGCCGCCTGGAGCCGATGGCCCGCTTCCGCTCACACCTGCTCACCGACAAGATCGATCTCCGGGTCCTGCAGAACCTCTCCGCGACGCAGCGCAGGTACCGCGGGGTCCTCGGGTATCAACTCTCGGACGCGCTGAGCGGCCAGCTGCAGATCGACAACGAGCACCTCACCACCACCGGCACCGACTTCGGCGCCGATCTCAAGTTCAAGTGGGAAGGCGATTGAAGCGGATCGTCGCCGTTCTGCTCGTCGTCAGCTCCGCCGCCGTCGCCCGCCCGCCGATGAGAGCCGGGGGGAGCGCAGTCGCGCAGGCGTCCGCGGGCGAGGCGGTCCACGTCGGCGAGATCGCCTTCGAAGGCGCCGACGCGAGCGGCCTCCCGTCGCTGGTGGGAATCCGCGAGGGAGCGGTCCTCGAGGCGAGGATGGTCCGCGACGCGGTCCGCGCGCTGCACGCGACCGCCCGTTTCGCTCAGGTCGCGGCCTATACCGAGCCGCTGCCGGTACAGAAGCTCCAGCCCGGGTGGACCCGGGGGGTGCGGCTCGTCTTCGTCGTCTCGCCGGTGCGCAAGCTGGTCGCGCTCTCGTTCACGGGCCGGGCGGTGCTGCCCGAGACCGTCCTCGCGCAGACCGCGAACCTGCAAGTCAATAGCGAATACCAGGAATCGCTGGTCCAGCGCGCGAGCGACTCGATCCAGGCGGTGTATTACCAGATAGGCTATCGATCCGCGCGGGTGCGGCCTACGCCGAAGCCCCTCGGTGAAGGCGTCGCGCTCGACCTCCACATCGACGAAGGGGCCCCTACCCGCGTCGCCGCTGTCCGCTTCGCGGGATCGCCGGGACTGTCTTTCGAGGAGCTCTCGCTCGGGTTCCGGGTCCATCCGGGAGACGTCCTCAATCTGGCGGCGCTCGACGAGGGGACCCGCGGACTGCGCGACCGGTACCGCCACGCTGGGCATCTGCGCGCCCGCGTCGGCACTCCCATCATCGAGGACGAGACCGACGGCCGCGCCCTGGTCGTGGTGCCGGTCGAGGCGGGCCCGCTGGTGCGCTTCCACATCCGCGGCAATCGTCGTTACCCGGATTCCCTCCTCGTGCAGCAGCTCGGCACGAGCGGCGACGAAGAGCCTCTCGACGCCCAGGCGGCGCAGGAGATGGCCGGACGGCTGCGCCGCTTCTACGTGTCGCAGGGCTTCTTGCGCGCCCGTATCGCCGAGCGCGAGCTTCCCGGCCGCGACGGTGCGGCGGAGATCGTCTTCACCGTCGACGAGGGACGGCAGGTCCGGGTCGAACGGATCCGCTTCACCGGAAACTCCGGGATCCCGACATCGGAGCTGCGCGACCGCCTCGTGCAGCAGCTGCGCGATGGCATCAACACCGATCCGGCGACCGGCGCCGACCCTTACGTCGCGGATACCGTCGGGATCGCCGGGACCCAGGTGGCCTCCCGCAGGCCCCGGGTGCGGGTCGAGCCCGAGACCGTCTTCGAGCCCGTGCTCTACGCCCGCGCGCTCAAGCAGATCGAGGATCTCTACAAGAGCCAGGGCTACCTCTCCGTCCGAGCCGGTCCGCCCCGGCCCGAGCGGATCGAAGGCGACGACTACCGGCTGTCGGTGACCATTGCGATCGCCGAAGGGGAGCGCACCCTCGTCTCCCGCGTCTCCGTCGAAGGCGCCTCCGAAGTAGCGCGCCACGAAATCGATTCCGCCATCACCCTGAAGCCCGGCCGTCCCTTCAGCTACCTCGCGGCCGAGGAGGGACGCGCCGCGCTCACGCAGATCTTCACGCGCCGCGGCCATCTGTACGCGCGGGTCGAGGACGACGAGATCTTCGGGGAGAACGCGGAACCCGGGAAGGAATTGTCGAACGTCGAGGTCCGCTACAAGATCCAGCCCGGGCCCGTCGTCAAGGTCGGCTACGTGGAAGTGGTCGGGCAGCGCCGCACCCAGGAGGGGCTCATCCGCGACCTCGTGGACGTGAAGCCCGGCGACGTGCTCACGCCGGACGTGATCGATCGCGGCCAGCAGGCATTGCTGCGCACGGGCCTGTTCTTCAGCGCAACGCTCACTCCCCGCAATCCCGAGGTGCCCGAGGCCGAGAAGACCCTCCAGGTCCAGCTGCGCGAGCGGCCCACCAAGGACTTCCAGGCGACGATGGGCTTCTCCCTCGAGGACGGTCCTCGCGCGACCGCGCAGTGGTCGCAGGGCAATCTGTGGGGCAGGGCGCTCACCTTCACGGCCGCGGCGAAGGCGAACTTCCCGTTCCTCCGCTACCGGGTCCCCGAGTGCCCGGCCAACCCGACCGATTCGTCGCAGTGCACCGAGCGCTTCGACCCGCCCCACGATCCACTCGAGCGGGTCATCGACGTCGGCATCAGCGCGCCTCGTCTCTATCCCCTCACCGACGCCTTGCGCGGCGGCATCGACCTCATCCACCAGCGCGCCGTGCGGCCGAGCTATCAGCTCACCAAGTATTCCGGGCAGGCTTCGGTCGACACGGTGCGCAGGCGCCCGTTCTCCGCCGGGCTCGTGTACGAGCTCGGCTACCAGGTCTTCGCCAAGGGCGACCAGACGACCGAGGACGCGATCGCCGGCATCGAGAAGAACACCCGCCGGCTCCCGGAGGGCGAGATGATCTTCGGTTCCTTGCGCCCGACCGTGAGCCTCGACCTGCGCGACGATGCGGCGCGTCCGCGATCGGGGTTCTTCGCCCAGCTCTCCGGCGACTATGTGCGCGCGTTCGCCATCAGCGACATCCCGGCGGACCTGATCAAGATCCAGGGTCTCGTCGCGGGCTACCTGCCGCTTCCCGGGCTTTCCAGCCTCGTCCTCTCTGCTCGCGCGGGCCGCATCACCCAGCTCACCTCGAAGTCCACGACCCCTGGAGACCGCCGCTTTTATCTCGGCGGAGCGAGCAGCCTGCGCGGCTTCCACGAGGACGCCGTTCAGCCGCAGGACCTGGTGGACCAGCTGCACCGCGAAGTGGCGAATTGCCAGAGCTTC
>JBJMQD010000007.1:0-10596 GCA_045802855.1 Myxococcales bacterium
GCGGGATACCCGAGGTAGAGGTTGTCGACCCATTCCATGGGCTGGTACCCGCCCTCGTGCTCCACCATGTGGTGCGGCTGCCCGTCGCTCTCCGGCGAGGTGTGGCCGTTGTGCAGGTGGGTGAGGAACGCCCAGTCAGGCGCACCGAAATCGCCGCGATCGAGGCAGTTCGGGTTCAGGTCGAGGTCGTTCTCGAAGCGCACCAGGACCGGCCTGCCGTACTCGACGTTGATGAGCGGGCCCGGGAAGGTGCCGTTGAACGTGTAGAGGGTGCTGTTCGGGAGCAGGAACGACTGCACCTGCGCGCCGAAGAAATTGACGAGGGGCCCGGCGGTTGCGGCCGAGCCGAACGGAAGCGTGCTCGCCAGGCCTTGAGACGTGATCGGCACCACCGGCGAATTCGTCACCGCGCCTTGGCTGACGTTCACGCGGATGTGGTACAGAATCGGGTCCGGCAGGTTGAGCGTCACGCCCCCTGCGCCCGTCCCGTTCGTCCACTGCTGGTGGGTGCCGGCGTTCGGGATGCCCCATCCCAGCTCGGAATGGACGCCCGGCCGATCGCCGAACGCGTCCTGGTGACCCGGCTGGGGGCCCGGCTGCACGACGCCGGGACCGAACTGCGAGGTGCGCACGGTCCACGCGTTGGCATCGCCCGGCGCTGCCAGCGTGCCGCTCGGATATCGCCAACCCGGCCGCAGCGCCTTCGGAATCGGCAGGTCCTGCGTGAACGGGTTGACGATGAACGGGCTCGTCGCCATCGCCTCGCCGCCCACGCCGCATCCGCTGAACGCGACTTCGGCGATGCTGGGAATCTGCTGCTGATCGCCGGCGGCACAGGTGCTCACCGCCGCGCGCGCGCCGTTGCCGATCAAGCCCGCCGCGCCGGCCATTGAGCCATATCGAATCACATCTCGCCTGGTGAATCGTGGTTGCGACATCGGTAATCCCCCCTCGGGCGCTTTTTGTCGGCGCCGCTAGCTCGATTTGCACGATGCTTATCGAGCGTGGGGTGTCCGCACTGCACCGTACGTGCCGCGGGTAACCGGGCGGGATCACTACGACGGTCCGATCAGACCAAGGTCTATTTCTGCGCTACCAGCTCGCGCAGGCAAGCTGAAATACCTGTTGTTTCAATGACTTATACGAAGTTTTTAGCGGAACGCACCAATGTGCAACTTTTGACCCGTACTGGATCTGCGCCGCGGACCGCGGCCTGCGTCCCGCGGGCGCTTCGCCGTGCGATTCGTTCAAAACATCAGGAGCCGTTTGCAAACGGCGCAACAGCGATTTGGATTCAGCCCGCCCCGTACGTGTGCAGGCCTTCGCCGGTGAGACCGAGGTTCACGCCCATGAACGTGAACACCACCACCGCGAACGCGAAGACCGCGATCACGGCGGGGCGCCTTCCCGCCCATCCGAGCGTTATGCGCGTATGCAGGTAGCCCGCGTAGACCACCCAGGTGATGAGCGCCCAGGTCTCCTTGGGGTCCCAGCCCCAGAAGCGCCCCCAGGCCTCGTTCGCCCACATTCCGCCCATCACGATGCCGATGGTGAGGAGCGGCCAGCCCGCGATGATCACCTTGTAGGTGATGTCCTCGAGCTTGCGGGCATCCGGCAGCGACGCGGAGATCCGGTCGCGCAAGGGCGTCGTGACCAGGAACCCCAGGGTGAGGCCCCAGACGAGCGCGATGAGGCCCAGCGCGTAGTTCGAGGCCAGGCTGAACCGGAACGGACCATGCTCGCCGGGGGCGATCTTGATCCCCTGCGGAATGGCGATCTCGGGGCTGTTCACGATCCGGTAGACGAGCAGCGCGAGCCCGAGCGTGAGGACGCCGAAGCCCAGCGCGATGATCTTGTAGCCGAGCCCCGATACGCCCTGCTCGGGACCCTTGCGGGCGCGCAGGTAGACGATCGCGCCGGCGATGAAGAGGACGACCGCGACGAGCAGGAACGGGCCCACTCCGGGGACCGGCACGAGGAGCTTCGCCGCCCTCTCGGAGCCCTCCGGGAAGTAGTGGACGGCGCTCGTCACCTCGAGGAAGCTGCCCTTGTGGAGCTGGCTGGGAATCTGGTGGACCCAGCCCGGGGCCATCTTGTAGGTGCCGAGGAGGAGGTCCGATCCGCCCACGAGAAGGAGCAAGAGCGCGGCGACCGCGGCCTGGATACCGCCGAGCCAGGCGCTAGCGGTGCCGGTGCGCACGAGATAGAGGAGCGCACACACGGCGCCGAGCGTGAACAGCGAATAGCTCACGAACAACATCGCGACGTGGATCAGGATCCAGTAGCTCTGCAGCGCGGGGACGAGGGGCTCGATCTGCTTGTCGGTGACGAGCGATGCCTCGCCCATGGCCACGAGCGCCAGCGCCACCGCCAGGACGCCGACGATCCGGAGACCCCACTTCCGTTCGATGATGAGGTAGCAGACCATCATCGCCCAGGCGACGAAGTTGAGGGCGTCGTACAAGTTCGTGTACGGCGGGTGCGACACCATGTACCAGAAGCGCTCGCTCCCGCTCAGGATGTCTCCGGTCGCTTCGCGGGCGAGGATCTCGATCCGGCCCGCCGCGATCCAGCGGGTGACGAGATACGCGGTGTGCGCGGCGACGCCGAGCACCGCCAGCGCCGTCGCGAAGCGATCCAGCTTCAGCTTCGTCACCGCCAGCCGGGCGGCATAGCCGAGAAATGCGATCGCGTATCCAGTGAGGGCGACGATGCGTAGCGCGACGCCCCAATCGAGCAATCCTTGAATCGAACCCACGGTGCTGCCTCCTGCGATGCCAGTACATTACCGCACCGACGAAGAGCAGCGTCGACAGCGCGGCCCTTCGTCGTGCGCTCGCTGACCAGCCGGACCTACAGCGATTTGAGGAACTGCACCAGGTCAGCCTTCTGCTCCGGGGCGAGCCCCAGGGCAAACGTCTGGTCGTAGTGCTGCACCACGTCCTGGAGGGTGGCGAACCGGCCGTCGTGGTAGTAGCCGCCCTTGCTCCTGGCCGCACCAAGACCTCGCAGCGGCGTGGTCCTGTATCGGCCGTCGGGCGAGCGCGACGCCGCGAAGTCGTCGATGCCGATCTCGGCGCCGGTGTGCGAGTTCCATCCGGGCTCCGTGTAGAGCGGCGCGATATGGCACTCGGCGCAGCGGGCGGCGCCCTGGAAGACGGCCTTGCCGCGCTTCGCCGCCGCCGCGTCGAAGCTCCCGGCCGGTGCCTTCGGCGCGGTCAGCGACATCTGGTAGGCGTGCAGCCCGGCAAGTTTCGGCGTGATCTCGTCGATCGCGTTCTTCACGTGGCCGAACCCCGCCCTCGCGGCCACCGGAAACTTCGCCGCGTCGTCGAGGCGCGGATCGAAGAAGTTCCCCTTCCCGTGCATCTCGAGGTTCGCGACGAAGGCGTTCCAGTATGTCGTCGAGCCCCAACCCGTATAGGTATTGAGGTTCACTCCGGCGAGACCGAATGCCGCGGGAATGAGGCTCGCGGAGGAACGCCCGTCCGGCTGGAACGCCTTGCCGTCGAGGAACAGGGCGGCGTCGAACTTTCCCGGACCCCAGCTCGCGAGGACCGCCCGCACCGTGTCGACCGAGACGCCGAGCAGATCGGCCACGGGCTGCAGGTTGGGCGAGAGCCCGACGATGGCGCCGACGTTCAGGTCGCGATTCGGCCACCCGTCGAGGCGGTGGCCGATGCCCGGTGCGAACGAGTTATCGACAGCGGAGTGGCAGAGCGCGCACTGGATCCCGATGCTCTTCAGGCCGCCGTTGCCGTCCTTGAACCCGGTCACGCCGATGACGGCGTTCAGGTCGAGCAGGGCGAGAGTGGTGTCCGGAGAGTCGAGATCGACCTGGCCCGCGGCGATGGCGCTCTGCACGGCAGCCGGAAGCGCATCGACGTCGACCTTCAGTCCCACGGCGAGCGCGGTCTTCGGGCTCACTCCAGGGCCGGTTCCGCCGTGGGCGGCGCCCTGGATGGCGTCGTGCAGGTGCAGCGTTCCGCCCCAGAAATCCTCGTCTCCGAAAGTGTCGAAGCGGAAGGTCTGGCGGCCCTGCTCCGCGAGATCGTCGTCCACCCGGTCGTGTCCGGGCGGCGCGCCGTCGCGACGTGTGTCGGCGCTGGTCGTACCGTTACTGGTGAGAAGCTGGTCCTTCTGGCAGGCGGCCAGGGAAAGAGCCGCCACAAATAGGAGAATCGGCGATCGCATCGAGGTCTCCTTCAGGCGAGAGGCGCCTCCAGGGAGGGAGCGCCGGGTTCGCCCGAGAGAGTCCTTGCTTGCCCGCCGGTTACACGCGTAACCTTCCGTCGCGTCGGATCTCTCACCTTGAGATGCGGAGAATCGCCTTGAACGTAGCCCGGCAAGTCAATTACGGCGGTAGCCTTACCGACGGCGATCTCGTCGAGCGCATCCGGAAAGGCGACAAGCCGCTCTTCGAAGCGGTGATGCGCAGGTACAACCAACGGCTTTTCCGGCTCGCGCGCTCGCTGCTCCGCGACGATTCCGAGGCGGAGGACGTCCTCCAGGACGCCTACGTCCGGGCGTACGCACATCTCGATCAGCTCCACGACGTGACCCGCCTCGGTTCCTGGCTGAGCCACATCGTCGTCCACGAGTGCCGCGGCAGACTGCGCAGGCGGGGCCGGCACATGCAACTTTGCGAACAAGCTGGGAAGGGGGCCCCGGTGCGAATCGTGCCAGGACCAGTGATGGATCCGGAAGAGCAGGCCGTGAACCACCAGCTTGGGGGCGTGCTCGCGCGCGCCATCGATTCCCTCTCTCTCGGATATCGGGTCGTCTTCGTCCTCCGCGACGTGGAGGGTCTGTCCACGGCGGAAGTCGCGGAGTCGCTCGGAATCACGGAGATGGCGGTGAAGACGCGGCTCCATCGCGCCCGCGCGGCGCTGCGCGAGGAGCTTTTCTCCCGCATCGGCGCGGCGGCGCTCCCGCCGTTCTCGTTCGACGGCGCACGTTGCGATCGCATCGTCGAGGGCGTGCTCTCCAAGATTTAAGCGTCGCTCGCGCCCTCATCTCCCGGATCGTCATTCCCCTCGATGTCGGGCCCGAGCGGCCCGCGCAGCGTGCCCACGGGCGTCCGCAGGCGTAACCCCTGCACGTCCAGCGGCGCGCGCTTGAGGAATCCCTGCTGGCCCGGCGAGAACCCGGCGGCCGCGAGGAAGGGAGCGAGCGGCGACGCCTCTGGAGGCGCGCAGTCGACCCGCTCGAGGAGCAGCGCGCGCTTTCGCCCGGACTCGACCAGGCCCGCGAGCGCCGTCGCGAGTGCGCGGCCCCGCCGTGATCGCGCCGGCTCCTCGGCGGGAAGGAACGCGAGCAGCGTCCGGTCCCCGCGCGCCAGATATCCGCAAAGCTCGCCGCGATCGAGGATGACGTGGGAGCCCGCCGATCGCTGCGGTCGCGACTCGGGAGCCGCATCGCCCCGCGCCGGCCAGGGAAGGGCGGCGCCGTAAGGATTCGCGGGATCCGTCGATGCGATCAGGATCGTTTGCGGCTCGTCCTCCGGCTCCCTGAGGGAGCGCAGCCGCTCCTCGGCGCCGGGGAGCGCGAACTGCGTCGCGCCCAGGCCGGCGACGAAGTAGCCGCGCCGCGCCCGTCCGGTCTCCTCCATCCGCTTCAGCACCTCGTACACGGAGGCGAAGCCTCCGGGGACCGCCTCGGCGTGCACCGCTTCCCGCGTGAGCACGCCGTGGCGGGCGAGCAGGACCTGCGCGAGGGCCGCGCTCCGTTCCGTCCCGCTCCCGGAGGGCGAAGGAAGGAGCGACCAGCGTCCTTCGCTGCCCGCGGGGCCCGTGCGCCTCGACCGGAACGAGGGCGCGATCCGCTCGCGCCGGCTCTGTTGCGGTTCGCCCGCGAGGTGCGAGCGCAGCGGGGCGAGCGTGTCGTTCGTGATCTCGCCTGCCCAGACCATCGACCAGAGGGCGGCCACCAGGTCCGCCGGAAATGCCGAGGTGGCCGCCTGCAAGTCCGAGAAGAAGCTCGCTCCCTTGCGCCCCAGGAACTCGCGGATCTTGCGAGGAAGCTCGCCCTCGACTTTCACCGGCGCGGGAGCGAGCAGGGGATGGTGACCGGAAAGGTAGAGCGCGATGCGGCCGTCGCGAGGTCCAATCGGTTCGATGCCGCGCCAGACGATCTCGCCGGCCGCTGTCAGGAGATCGAGATCGGAAGGCCTGAACGGCTGGATGCGGGCGGGCAGCACGTCGTAAGCGAGAGCGCTCGCCGGGATCGGCGCGCCTTGCAGTTGCTCCACCACGGAGAGGAGGGCGTCGAGCCCCGAGCGCTTGCGATCGAGACCGTGCCAGGCGATCTGCAGCCGGGCGAGGGCAGACTGCTCGACAGGCTCGACCTGCTTGCGGAGCTTCGCGAGCGACCGTCGTTTGAGCCCTCGCAGCACCTCGACGTCGCAGAGCTCCCTGCCGCGGCCGCCTGCCGGATACCGCGCCTCCACGAGGTCCGCGGGGAGGAACTTCCCCTCCACGAGCCTCTCCGCATCGAGGAGCGTGTCGAGGGCGGACTGCACCCGCCCGGGTTCCATCCCCAGCCTGCGCGTGACGTCCTCGGCGCGGAACGGACCGTGCGTTCGCGCATACCGCGAGACGAGATCGACGGCGGCGTTGGGAGCGGGATCGAGGAGTCCGGGTGGCATCGACGCGGGCGGGGCGATTCCCAGCGTATCGCGAAAGCGGGCGACGTCTTCCGCCGCGATCCACCGCTCGTCACCCGCGATGGGAACCGGGAATGCGCGGTGCTCCCGCGAAAGCTGCGCGAGCCACTCGCCGGCCGGTGCGCCCGGCTCACTCCGTGCCGCAAGCTCCGTCGCGGTCAGATCGCCGAGCTGCAAGAGCAGGTCGTGCGCGCCGTCCGCGTGGCGGACCGGATGGCGGGAGGCGAGGCGCTGCAGCGTTCGTTCGAGGTCCTCGATCGCCTCGGCATCGAGCAGCTCGCGCAGCTCCGATTCGCCGAGCAGCTCGCGCAGTTGGGCCGGGTCGACGCTCAGCGCCTGCGCCCGCCGCTCGGCGGCCGGAGCGTCCTCGTCGTAGATGAAGTTCGCGACGTACGCGAAAAGGAGCGAGGCGGCGAACGGCGAGGGAGTGCGGGTGTCGGCGGTGACGACGCGCACCCGCCGGTCCTTCACGCGGCGGAGCAGCTCGGTGAGCCCGGGCAGATCGAAGACGTCGCGCAAGCACTCTCGGTACGTCTCCAGCAGGATCGGGAAGCTTCCGTACCGCCGCGCAACGTTGAGGAGATCGGCGGCGCGCTTGCGCTGCGCCCAGAGCGGGCTGCGGCGGCCGGGATGACGGCGCGGGAGCAGCAGCGCGCGGGCGGCGTTCTCGCGAAAGCGCGCGGCGAAGAGCGAAGTCGTTCCCAGCGAGCGCGCCACCAGATCCTCGATCTCGTCCGGTGAGGGAAAGAACAGCTCTGGCGCCGGCGGCTCCTCCGACTCCGGCAGGCGGAACACCATGCCGTCGTCGCTGTACATCATCTCGATGTCGGAGCTCCGCGCTTCCGACAGACGCGCGACCACCGCCGTCGCCCAGGGCGCGTGCACGCGGGCCCCGAACGGCGTCAGCACGCAGACGCGGAAATCGCCGATCTCGTCGACGTAGCGCTCGACGACGATGGTCCGGTCGCTCGGGACCTCCCCCGTGGCGCCAACCTGGTCGCGCAGGTACCGGACCAGGTTGTCGGCGGCGCGAGCGTCGAGGCCGTGCTCGTTGCGCAGCCGGTCCGTTGCTCGATCCGGCGGGAGTCGAGAGAGATCGCGCGCCAGCTTCCCGACCGCCTCGCCGAACTCGAGCGGCCTTCCCGGCCGGTCGCCGTGCCAGAAGGGCATCTTTCCTGGCTCGCCGGGCGCAGGGCTCACCAGAACGCGGTCCTGGGTGATCTCCTCGATCCGCCAGCTCGAGGCGCCGAGGACGAAGACCTCGCCGACGCGGCTCTCGAAAACCATCTCTTCGTCCAATTCACCGACGCGCCGGCTGACCTTCTCGTCCCCGGAGGCGAGAAACACTCCATAGAGACCGCGATCGGGAATCGTCCCTGCGTTCACCACCGCCACCCGTGCGGCGCCTTCCCGGGCGCGCACCTCTCCTTTGACCCGGTCCCACGTCAGCCGCGGCCGCAGCTCGGCGAACTCGTCGGAGGGATAGCGGCCGGAGAGCATGTCGAGGACGCCCTCGAAGCCCTGCCGCGGCAATTCCGCAAACGGAGCCGCTCGCCGGACGAGAGCGTAGAGGTCGTCCACCTTCCACGCGCGCTCCGCGCTCATCGCGACGAGTTGCTGGGCGAGGACGTCGAGCGGGTTGCGCGGATAGAAGGTTTCCTCGACCTGGCCGGCCGCCATTCCGACGGCGGCCGCAGCGCTGCCGAGCAGGTCGCCGCGGTGCTTCGGGAAGATCACCCCGCGGGGAATTCCGCCGACGTGGTGGCCGGCACGGCCGATCCGCTGCAGCCCCGAGGCGATGCTCGGGGGCGCCTCGATCTGGATCACCAGATCGACCGCGCCCATGTCGATGCCGAGCTCGAGCGAGCTCGTCGCGACGATGGCCGGCAGCTCGCCTTGCTTGAGGCGGTCCTCGATCTGCTGTCGCTTCTCCTTCGCGAGGCTCCCGTGGTGGGCGAGAGCGATCTCCTCGCCGGCGACCTCGTTGATCGCCGCGGCGAGGCGCTCGGAGAGCCTGCGCGAGTTGACGAAGATCATCGTCGAGCGATTGGCCCGGATGAGCTCGACGAGGCGTGGATGGATCGACGGCCAGATCGAGCTGCGCCGGCTCTCGCCCGGCTCGGTGACCTTTGCTTCGACCTTGCCGATCCGGCCGAGGTCTTCGACCGGAACCTCGACGCGCAGATCGAACTGTTTCTTGCTGCCTCCATCGACGATCTCGACAGGACGTGCGCGCCACTTTCGGCCCGAGGCAGAAACTTCGCCGCCTCCCAGAAGCCGCGCCACCTCGTCGAGGGGACGCTGCGTCGCCGACAGGCCTATGCGTTGCAAGGGCTGGGTCCCGGTTCGCAGGGCTTCGACCCGTTCCAGGGAGATGAACAGGTGCGCGCCTCGCTTGCCCGACACAAGCGCATGGATCTCGTCCACGATCGCCGTCTCGACGGAGCGGAGGATCTCCCGCGCCTGCGATGTGAGCAGGAGGTAGAGCGACTCCGGGGTGGTGATGAGGATGTCGGGCGGAGCGCGCAGCATTTGCGCGCGCTCCTTGGCGGGCGTGTCGCCGGTGCGAATTCCGACCGTGGGCAGATGGATCGGTACGCCTTCGCGCTCCGCCTGCGCCGCGATGCCGGCGATCGGGGCGCGAAGGTTGCGCTCGACGTCCACCGCCAGGGCCTTCATCGGCGAGACGTAGAGCACCCGGCAGCGGGATCTTTTTTCCGGCGCCGGGTTGAACATGAGCCGGTCGAGCGACGTCAGAAAGGCAGCGAGGGTCTTTCCCGATCCGGTTGGGGCGAGGAGCAGGGTGCTCTTGCCTGCGAGGATGGGCGGCCAACCCAGCGCCTGGGCGCGGGTCGGGGCGGCGAACGTCGCCTCGAACCACCGCCGCACGACGGGGTGGAGGCCGGGCAGGGGAGGAACCGGCTCTGCTGGCGACGGGCGGAGCGCAGAAGCGCGGAGCATGCGATCGGTGTCCGCTGGACTTGCCAATGGTTACGGATATTTGCGGCTACGGTGTCCAGGTTGTTCGGAGCTGAACCGTGCGTCATAACGCCGCGAACCGGAATCAGCAACAACCTGCGGCGATTGGCATCAGAGGTTCGTGGTCGAGGAAAGGATTTGCGGGGTCGGGATCGTTGGCGGCCTCCGGGCGTTGTGAAGGAAAGCGAAAGGACGGAGCAGAGAGAATGCGCGATCGCAGCGAGTTCGACGACCTCGCGCCCCTGATCAAGCTGATCCGGGCCCACCCCCCGTTCGATCGGGAGATGGAGCTCGTGGTCACGCGGAAGGCCCGCAAGGGCGACAAGCGAGCGCAGGAGAAGCTCGTCCTGCACAACCTGAGCCTCGTCATCTCCGTGGCTCGCAAGTTCATGGGCCGCGGTGTCCGTCTCGAGGACCTGGTGCAGGAGGGCAACTACGGCCTCCTCAAGGCCATCGAGCATTTCGATCCGGAGAAGGGCAACCGCTTCTCCACCTACGCGGTGTGGTGGATCCGCGCGTACATCACCCGCTCGCTCAAGGACGGCCCCTCGGCGGTCCGCCGCACGATGCCGCATGGCGGTCTCCCGCCCCGCGACATCTCGCTCGAGGAGTCCCTCGATCCCGAGGGTGAGGCGACGCATCTCGATCGCCTGAGCGACGAGGGTCCGACGCCCGACGAGCAGGTCATCCGGGCCGAGCGGCAGAAGAACGTCCGCAGCGCGCTCGGACGGGTCCGCAAGCGGATGGGCGAGCTTGCCTGGGACATCCTGAACGACCGCCTGACGCAGGAGGATCCGCGCACGCTCGAGGACCTCGGCAAGCAGTGGGGCCTCTCGCGCGAGAGGGTCCGGCAGGTGGAGAAGAGCACCCGCAGCTTCCTCAGCCGCTACCTGGCGGATTTCGAGGAAGCCGCGTAGCCGTCCCTGTCACGTTGTTTCTTCGAGGGCGCGTTC
>JBJMQD010000150.1:0-8210 GCA_045802855.1 Myxococcales bacterium
GGGAGCGTCGAACTGCGCTTGGACCGGGAGTTGAGCCGGCTTTTCGGCCCGGAAAGGGGCGTCGGGAGTTGCGCGCTCAGGGATTGCGGGGACAGCCGGAGCCGCAGCCGCGGCCGGCGTTCCGGCGTCGGGCCGCGACGAAGGAGTACCGGCGTTCGCCGGGGGCGCCGTTGTGGCAGCGGTGGGTTCCGGCGTGGGCTTCCGCGTCTCGCCGCCACCGGCGCAGGCGACGACGGCCGCGGCAAGCCACGCGATCTTGAGCCGGGTCATCGCGAGGCCTCCTTCCTTCCGCCGCCGGCAGGGACGATCTCCATCTCGATGCGGCGGTCGTCGGGGAGCCACTTCTTCGCGAACGCCTGCACCGCTTCGGGCGTCACGGCGCGGTAGCGGGCGATGTCGCGCGGCAGGTATCCCGGGTTACCGAGGAACATCTCGTATTCGTTGAGCAGGTCGGCGCGGGCCGCGGTGCGCTCGAGACCGCGGACCCGGCCCGCCATGATCTTGCGCTTCGCCCGCTCCACTTCCTCGGCGGTGACGCCGTTCTTCTTCACCTCGTCGATGGCGGCCTGGATGAGGGTTCTCAACTCCTCTGGAGTGTGACCGGGCCTCGCGGTGGCGCCGATCGAAATCCAGCCGTGCAGCGACTCGGTGTTGTCGGAGGCGTCGATGCCGCTCGCCACCTGCTGGGTGAGCACCATCGACTGGTAGAGCCGCGAGGTGCGGCCGCTTCCGAGCACGTCGCAGAGGATGTCGCCGGGCGCCTCCTCGTCGTCGTACTGGCGGAGCCCGTTCCAGATGAACTCGAAACGGGGAAGCTGCGCGAGCTTGTCCTCCACCTTCTCGTGAACGACGCCCGTCAAGAGCGGCTGCTTGACCTCGGGCTTGGGCACGTCGGGGCCGCGCGGAATGGGTCCGAAGTACTTGTCGATGAGCTGCCGCGCATTGGCGGAGTCGAAGTCGCCTACCAGGGTGAGCGAGGCATTGTTCGGTCCGTAGTACTGGAGGAGGAACTGCCGCACGTCCTCGAGGGAGGCGCCCTGGATCTCCGCGATGTTGCCGATCACGCAGTCGTAGTACGGGTGCGGCGCCGGATAGAGCAGATCGCAGGTGCGGATGAAGGCGAGTCCGTACGGCGAGTTCTCGTACCGCTGCCGCCGCTCGTTGCTCACCACGTCCCGCTGGATGCGCAGCTTCTCCTGGTCGAGGGTGGGGAGGATGAATCCCATCCGCTCGCTTTCCAGCCAGAGCGCGGTGGGAAGCTCGTTCGAAGGTACGGTCTCGTAGTAGTTCGTCCGATCGAAGTTCGTCGAGCCGTTGAGGTTCGAGCCGCCGATCGCCTCCCAGATCTGATCCGGATCCTTGGCGTGCTTGGTGCTCGAGAACATCAGGTGCTCGAACAGGTGCGCAAATCCGCTCCGGCCAGGGGTCTGGTTCGCGGCGCCGACGTGGTACCAGACGTTCACCGACACCTGCGGCAGCCGCCGGTCCTCGCTGAGGATCACGGTGAGCCCGTTCTGCAGGCGGTACTTCTCGAACTTGAGCTCGGGATCCGCGGCGCGCGCCGCAAACGCGCACACCGCTACGAGTACGGCGAAAACCCGTGCCAGCACGGCGAACCTCCTCCGAAGGAGGGCCGTCCTATCCCGCGTCGGCGGCCCTGGCAAGAAGCGTATTACTCGCGCTGCGCCAGGAAATTTCGAGCGTCCGAGAGCTCCTCGGCGCAGATCATGTGCCCCATCGGATACTCGCGATAGGTCACGTTCGCGCCGAGCTTCGCGAGCAGGTCCCGGGTCGCGCGGCCTACCTGGATGGGGATCAGCGGATCGAACGTTCCGTGGCCGAGGAAGACGCGAAGCCCCTTGCCGTCTCCCTCGCGTCGCGGCGGCACGGCGGAGAGCGCGAGAATCGTGTGCACGAGGCCAGGCTTCGCCAGGGCGGCCGCGAGCGCCATGCCTCCGCCCTGGCTGAATCCGCAGAGGAGGGGATCGGGGCTCTCGCGCGCGATCTCCTCGATCGCCTCGGCGGCGATGACACCCGCCTCCAGCACCTCCTTCGGGTCGAAGGAGATTCCGTCCGGACCCTGCTGCAGCCGGTACCAGGCCCGGCCGCCCTGCTCGAGCGCGATGGGGGCGGCGAGGGAGATGATGCGGGCGCCCGGATCCAGCTCGCGCGCGAGCGGGAGAAGATCGTGCTCGTCGGCGCCGAACCCGTGCAGGAGGACGAGCGTCCGCGAGCTTGCGGCGGTTTCGGAAGCGATCTCTACCCGCTCGAGCCTCATACGCGTCTCGGCGTTCAGGCGGCGGGGGCGGGCTTCGCGTGCGCCATCTCGGTCACCGTGGCGATCAACTCATCCGGCTCCACCGGTTTGGAGATGTGACGCTGGTACCCCGCCTCGATCGCCCGCTTGCTGTCGCTCGGGCTCGCGTACCCGGTGAGCGCGAGCGCCGGCATGTCGCGGCCGTTCGGCTCGCTGCGGACGCGGCGGATGAGCGCGTAGCCGTCCTCGGCGGGAAGGCCGATGTCGCTCACCAGGACGTCGAAGGGCCGCTCCGAGATGGCGGCGATGGCCTCGTCGGCGCACCCGACGGTGATCACCTCGGCGCCGAACGAGGCGAGGACCTCGACGGCGAGCTCCCGCGAATCCGGCTCGTCGTCGACGACCAGGACCCGGGTGCCTTCGAGGCCGCGCATGCGCGCCGGCTTGTGGGGCTCGTGACCGTTCGCCGTCTGGGTGGCCTCCTCGGACCGCAAGTCCTTCGCCGGAAGCCGCACGGTGAATCGAGCTCCCTTTCCTTCTCCTTCGCTCTCGGCCTTCACCGTTCCGCCGTGGACCTCGACGAGGTGCCGGACGATGGCGAGCCCGAGCCCGAGGCCGCCGCTCGTGCGAGTGATCGAGCTGTCCGCCTGCCGGAAGCGATCGAAGACGAAGCCGAGGAAGTCGCGGGCGATGCCGATGCCCGTATCGGCGATCGTCACCACCGCTTCGGAATCTTCTCGCCGCGCCTCGACGATCACCTTGCCCTGCATGGTGAACTTGATCGCGTTGGAGAGCAGGTTCCAGAACACCTGCTGCAAGCGGTCCGGATCGCCCTGGAAGATAATCGTCTCGGGAGTCCTCAGCTCGATCTCGAGACCCTTCGCCTGCGCGGCGGGCCGGACCGCGTCGGCAGCGGCCTGGATCACGGCGACGAGATCGGTGTCGCGCACCTGTACCCGCAGCTTCCCGGCGATGATGCGGGAGACGTCGAGGATGTCCTCGACGAGCTGCGCCTGGGCGCGGGCATTGCGCTCGATGGTCTCGAGCGCGCGATCGAGCTTCTCGCCTCCCGGCGTCGCCCCGGTGCGCAAGATCCTCGTCCAGCCGAGGATGGCATTGAGGGGCGTCCGCAGCTCGTGGGAGACGGTGGCGAGGAACTCGTCCTTCGTGCGGTTCGCGACCTCGGCCTGGGCCCGCGCCTCCTGCTCCCGGATGAGCAAGGCGCCGTGCGCCTCCTCGACCTTCTTCTGGTGATCGATGTCGGTCGCGGTCGCGATCCACCCGACGATCTCGCCGCGCTCGTCGCGTTCGGGAACGACGCGGCAGAGGTGCCAGCGAACCTCGCCGTCCTTGCGCCGCAGGCGCACTTCCCGCTCGAGCGGAGTCCCGGCGGCGATCGCTGCCTTCCATGCGGCTTCGACGTCCTGCACCTCGCTCCGCGGAAGCGATTCGAAGAAGCCGAGTCCCGCCTCCTCGCCCGCATACTCGCGCCAGACGCGGTTGCAGTACGTGATCTCGCCGTTCTTGCGAGCCGACCAGACGCACTGCGGCATCGAATCGGTGAGCGCCCGGAAACGGACCTCGTTGCGCCGCTCGGCCTCGCGAACCTCCTGCATCCGTAGCAGAGAGGCCTGGCGCTTGATCATCTCCCCCTTCTTCCAGAGGTCGACGAACACGGAGACCTTGGTGCGGAGGATCTCGGGGTCGAACGGCTTCAGGAGATAGTCGACCGCGCCCTGCGAGTAGCCGCGGAAGATGTAGGAGGGGTCCTTGGCGATCGCGGTGAGGAAGATGATGGGGGTCGACTTGTTCCGCTCCCTCTTCTTGATGAGCGAGGCGGTCTCGATGCCGTCGAGCCCCGGCATCTGCACGTCGAGAAGGATGCAGGCGTAGTCCCCGTCGAGGAGCTTGCGCAGCGCGTCCTCGCCGGAGCTGGCGCGAACGATCTCTTCACCGAGAGGCGAGAGGATCGCCTCCAGGGCGAGGAGGTTCGGCGGGTGGTCGTCGACCATCAGGATCCGCGCACGGACCGTGCCGTCCGGTACCGGACGGAGGTCGACTTCGTTGCCCGCGGACGCTACTGCCATCCCGGGAAAGTAGGACAGCGGGCTCACCGTGCCCATAGCCGGATGAGCTCGATCAGCTTTTCGGGATCGACGGGCTTCGGCAGGTAGTCCGACGCGCCCGCCGTGATGCACTTCTCGCGGTCCTCCTTCAGGGCTTTCGCCGTGATGGCGATGATGGGAAGCGACTTGAAGTTCGCATCCTTACGGATCGCCCGCATCGTCTCGTATCCATCCATCTCCGGCATCATGACGTCCATCAGCACCACGTCGACGTCAGGATTGCGTTCGAGGGTGGCGATGCCGTCCTTGCCGTTCTCGGCGTAGACGACCTCCAGCCCCTGGCTCTCCAGCACGCTCGCGAGGGCGAAGATGTTGCGGACGTCGTCGTCGACGACCAGCACCTTCCTGCCGGCGACCGACTCGTTGTCCCCCTTCTGGAGGAGCTTGCGGGTCTTGTCGGGCATCTTGTTGTCGACGCGGTGGAGGAACATGGCGGTGTCGGAAAGCAGCTTCTCCGGCGAGGAGGTGCCCGCCTTCAGGATCACCGATTCCGCGTACCGCTTGAGGCGTGCCTCTTCCTTCGAGCTCAGCTCCTTGAAGGTGTAGACGACCACCGGGATGTCCTTGAACCGCTCGTCGGTCTTGATCTTCTCCAGCAACTGGCCGCCGTCGACGTCCTCGAGGACAAGGTCGAGCACCACGCAGTCGACGCCGCCCTTCTCCAGCGCGTCGATCGCCTCGGCCCCCGTGCGGGCGACGGTAATCTTGAGGTCCTCGCCCTCGCCGATGAGCTCGACCATGCTGTTCGCCTGGGGCTGGTCGTCTTCCACGAGGAGCAGGTTCTTCACCTTCTTGTCGACGTACTGGGCGATGTGGCTGATGGACCCTTCCAGCGCCTCCTTGCTGACCGGCTTCTCCAGGTAGGAGAAGGCGCCCATCGCCGCTCCCTTCTGGCTCTTCTCCACGATGCTGATCACGTGCACCGGGATGTGCCGGGTGCGCGGATTGCGCTTCAGCCGATCGAGGATCGACCAGCCGTCCACCACCGGAAGCTGGATGTCGAGGGTGATGGCGGTGGGGAGCAGCTCGTTGGCGAGGGCGAGACCGGTGTCGCCCCGGGTCGCCACCACCGCCTTGAACCCCTTCTCCCTCGCCATCCCAACCATGATGCGGGCGAATTTCACGTCGTCCTCGATGATGAGGAGGACCCGGTCGCCGTCGCGCAGGTGCTCGCGGTCGTCCTCGACCGGCTTCTGCACGAGGTTGTCCGGAACGGGCGACGGGTGCGAGAGCATGTCCACCCGCGTCCGGCTGATCGGCTCCTTGACGGGTTTCGAGGCAGGCGGCGGCGCGGCCCGGATCTTCGGCGCGAAGGAACGCTGCCGCGGCTGCGACTGCTCCTCCGCGTTGTCGGGCTCCTCGTCCTCCACGCCCACGTACCGGTCCGGCAGGTAGAGGCTGAAGGTCGATCCCTCGCCCGGCGCGCTCTCGACGTGGATCTCGCCGCCGAGGAGCCGCGTGATCTCCCGGCTGATGGAGAGGCCGAGCCCCGTGCCGCCGTACTTGCGGCTGGTGGTCCCGTCCGCCTGCTGGAACGCCTCGAAGATGATCTTCTGCTTGTTGTGCGGGATGCCGATGCCGGTGTCCTGGACGTGGAAGCCGATCACCGTCCCGGTCGAGAGCAGCGTGGGCGCCTCGAACCGGCTGCGGTCCTGGATCGCCTCCACGCGTACCGACACGGTCCCTTCCTCGGTGAACTTGAAGGCGTTCGCGAGGAGGTTCTTCAGGACCTGCTGCAGGCGCTGCGGATCGGTGCGGATGTGAGTCGGCACGTTCTCCGCGATGTCGACGGTGAGCGCGAGGTTCTTCTGATCGGCGACCGGGCGGAAGTTGCGGACGATGAAGTCCTGCAGGTCGTCGAGCGCGATGTCGCGCGGCTCGATCTGCATCTTCCCGGCCTCGACCTTGCTGAGGTCGAGGATCTCGTTGATGAGCGAGAGCAGATCGCCGCCCGACGCGTAGATGGTCTTCGCGTACTCCACCTGCTTGTCGGTGAGGTTCGCGTCCTTGTTGTCGGAGAGGAGCTTCGCCAGGATGAGGAGCGAGTTGAGCGGCGTCCTCAGCTCGTGGCTCATGTTGGCGAGGAACTCGCTCTTGTACTTGGAGATGAGCTGGAGCTGCTCCGCCTTCTCCTCGATGGAGGCGCGGGCCATCTCCACCTCGCGGTTCTTGATCTCGATGTTCTGGTTCTGCTCCTCGAGCTGCTTCGCCTTCTCCTCCAGCTCGAGTGCCTGCTTCTCCAGCGCCGAGTTGCTCCTCTTCAGCTCCTCCTGCTGGACCTGCAGCTCCTTCGACTGCGTCTGCAGCTCCTGGGTGAGGCCCTGCGACTGCTGCAGGAGCTCTTCCGTCCGCATGTTCGCGCTGATCATGTTCAGCACGACGCCGATCGACTCCATCAACTGGTCGAGGAAGATCTGGTGGATGGCGCTGAAGTGGTTGAAGGAGGCGAGCTCGATGACCGCCTTCACCTCGCCCTCGAACAGCACCGGCAGGACGATGATGTTGAGCGGCGACGCCTCGCCGAGCCCCGAGCTGATGGCGATGTAATCGGAGGGCACGCTGGTGAGGAGGATCGTCTTCTTCTCCAGGGCGCACTGGCCGACGAGGCCCTCGCCCAGGCGGAAGCGGTTCGCGACGCTCTTGCGCTCGCGGTACGCGTAGGTCGAGCGCAGCTTGAGGACGGGGGTATTGCCCTCCTGATCCATCATGAAGAAGGCGCCGTGGTGCGCGGAGACGAGCGGCGTCAGCTGGCTCATGATCAGGCGGGAGACCGTGTCCAGGTCCTTCTGGCCCTGCATCATCGAGGAGAACTTCGCCAGATTCGTCTTGAGCCAGTCCTGCTCCTGGTTCTTCTGCGTGGTCTCGCGCAGGTTGACGATCATCTGGTTGATGTTGTCCTTCAGCCGCGCGACCTCGCCTTCCGCCTCGACGGTGATGCTGCGGGTCAGGTCGCCCTTCGTCACCGCGGTGGCCACCTCGCTGATGGCGCGGATTTGCGTGGTGAGCGATGCGGCCAGCTGGTTCACGTTGTCCGTCAGCTGCCGCCACGTTCCGGTCGCGCTCGGCACCTTCGCCTGGCCGCCCAGCTTTCCTTCGATGCCGACCTCGCGGGCCACCGTGCTCACCTGATCGGCGAAGGTGGACAGCGTCTGGGTCATGTTGTTGATGGTCTCCGCCAGCGCGGCGACCTCGCCCTTCGCATCCACCGTCAGCCGCTGGCTCAGATCGCCCATGGCGACGGCGGTGACCACCTTGGAGATGCCGCGCACCTGGGTGGTCAGGTTGCGGGCCATGAAGTTCACGTTGTCCGTGAGGTTCTTCCAGACTCCGGCGACTCCGGTCACCTCCGCCTGTCCGCCCAGCTTTCCTTCGGTACCGACCTCGCGGGCGACGCGGGTGACTTCCGAGGCGAAGGAGTTGAGCTGATCGACCATGGTGTTGATGGTGTTCTTCAGCTCGAGGATTTCGCCCTTCACGTCGACGGTGATCTTCTTGGAGAGGTCGCCGGTAGCGACCGCCGTCGTGACCAGGGCGATGTTGCGCACCTGCCCGGTCAGGTTCGAGGCCATGAAGTTCACGTTGTCGGTCAGGTCCTTCCAGACGCCCGACACGCCGCGCACGTCGGCCTGGCCTCCCAGGCGCCCTTCGGTACCGACTTCGCGCGCGACGCGGGTGACCTCACCGGCGAACGACCGGAGCTGATCGACCATCGTGTTGATGGTGTCCTTGAGGGCCAGGATCTCGCCGCGCGCCTCGACGGAGATCTTCTGCGAGAGGTCTCCATTCGCCACCGCGGTGGTCACCTTGGCGATGTTGCGGACCTGATC
>JBJMQD010000151.1:0-9793 GCA_045802855.1 Myxococcales bacterium
GTCTCGGCGAGCTGGGCGGAGAAGCCGGTCGCCGAGACGACGCTCCTCGACCACCTCCGCCGACACCGCGTCCGCTTCGTCGTCCTCGACGCGAGCTCGATGGCGCACCTGGCGTCGCCGGGCGACCCCGCGGGCCGGCGCTACCTCTTCTACGACCGCCTGCCGCTCGCTCCGGACGGCGCGCTCGCCGCGGGCCCGTTCCCGGGCGGCCTGCGCGCCGCGTACCGCGACCCGGCGACGCCGTGTCGCTGGATGGTCCTCGAGACGCCGTGGGCGCGCGCGGCCGCGTCCGAAGACGCCGCCGCCGCGCGCGAGCGCCCCCTTGAGACGAGCGGCCTGGCCAAGTAGCTTGTCGCACTTCTCTCGCGCGGAGCCGCTCCCTCGATGCCCGTCCGTTCTCGCTCCGGCTCTCCGCTCGCCCGGCTGACCGCCGCCTCGCTCAGGTACCCGTGGCGCTTCCTCGCGGGCGCGCTCCTGCTCGCGGGCGTCTCCGGCTGGCTCGCCTCGCACCTCGAGGTCCGCTCGAGCTTCGAGGAGCTCTTGCCGACCGACGTCCCCAGCGTCCGCGAGATCAAGGAGCTCATGAAGCGGGTCGGCGGCGACGGGACGGTCTACGTCGTCGTCGAGTCGCTGCGCGGGGCCGAGGGCCTCCCCGCCGCCCAGGCGATGGCGCGGAAGCTCACCGAGGACTACCGCGCGATGGGCCCGAAGGTCATCCGCGCGGTCGAGACCGACCTCACCCCGGTGAAGCGCTGGTACATGGACCACTGGCCGCTCTTCCTCGAGGTGAAGGACCTCCGGAAGGCGCGCGACGAGCTGGTGCAGCAGATCGGCGAGGCGAAGTCGCGCGCGCTCTTCGACCTCGACCTGGAGGACGAGGCGGACGCACCGTCCGAGGACGACGCCCGCCTCGAGCGGGCGCTCCGCGAGAACCCCCTCCTCGATCCGTCGAAGCCGCTCCCGCGCGAGCAGGTCGAGGAGCGCTTCGCGAAGAACCCGGGCGGCTTCATGGTCACGCCCGACCACAAGGCGGTGCTGGTCGTCACGCGGCCCGCCGGCACGAGCCTCGACGTCTCGCAGGCGCGCGCGCTGCTCGACGACATGCGCCGCATCGCCGACCGGCACGAGCCGGAGCTCAAGGCGAACGGCCTGCGCGTCGGGTTCGGCGGCAGCTTCGCGAACTTCATCGCCGAGTACGAGGCGATCATCAACGACGTCTTCTCGACGTTCGGGGTGTGCGTCCTCATCGTGCTCGGGTCGGTCGTCCTCTTCTTCCGCGACGTGCGCTCGACGGTCGCGCTCGGCGCCGCGGTGTTCGCGGCGGTGGCGATGACGTTCGGCCTCACCTGGCTCGTCATCGGCTACCTCAACACGCAGACCGCGTTCCTCGGCGCGATCGTCGTCGGCACCGGCATCAACTACGGCCTCATCTATCTCGCCCGCGTCCAGCAACTGCGCAGACAGGGGAACGATCTCCTCGTCTCCTGCGTCGAGGGGGCGCGCACGACGGCGGAAGCCACCCTCCTCGCCTCGGCCGCGACCAGCGTCTCGTTTGGCGTCCTGATCATCGCCGCGAACCGCGGGTTCCGGCACTTCGGCTTCATCGGCGGCCTCGGGATGCTCCTCTGCTGGGTGGCGACCTTCTTGCTCGTCCCCTCGCTCCTCGCGATCTACGAGAAGCTCCGCGGCGCGCCCCGCCGCGCCGTCGATCCCGAAGAGGAAGGCCGGCACCTCCTCCCCCATCTGCGGCGCTTCTTCGGCAGGCCGGGGCTCATCGCCGCGATCTTCGCGGTGCTCAGCGTCATCTCGGTGGTGCTGTTCGTTCGCCAGATCCCGACGGTGATGGAGCGCAACCTGGAGAACCTGAGCAACGAGTTGAAAGGGCAGGAAACGCTGCTCCGCGATCAGTCGCGGGCGGGCACCTCGCTCGGGCAATCGACCGCCGGAGTCGTGGCGCTGCTCGATTCCTGGGACGAAGCGGACGAGTTCTGCGGCCAGATCCGCAAGCGGATCGACGACCCGCGCTGGAGCAAGCTCATCGAGAGTTGCACCACGCTCTCGAGCGTCGTCCCCCGGCAGCAGCCCGAGAAGCTCGCCGTCCTGCGCCAGATCGTGGCCGAGGTGCCCGACCCGGTGATCGCGAGGCTCGACCCCGCCCTTCGCTCCCGGGTGCGCGAGGTTCGCGGGCAGCTTGGCGAGCAGACGCAGGTCGACGTCAAGGACGCTCCCCAGGGGCTCATCGACAAGTTCCGCGAGCGTGACGGGTCGGTCGGACGGATCGCCAGCGTGACCGCCCGCGGTGACGCCAAGCTCGAGCTAGGTCCGAACCTGGAGGCCTTCGTCCGCGGCGTCCGCGACGTGCCCGTCGGCAACAAGAAGGTCGACGCGACCGGGGAGAACGTGATCTTCGCCGATCTCCTCACCGACATCGAATCGGAAGGCCCGCGTACGACGGTCTTCTCGTTCCTCGGCGTCTGCCTCCTCGTCTTCCTCTTCTTCCGCCATCTGCGCACGAGCCTCGAGATCCTGGGCTCGCTCTTCATCGGGGTCGTGCTCATGGGCGGGGTCGCCGCCGCGGTCGGGCTGAAGATCAACTTCTTCAACTTCATTGTCTTCCCGATCACGTTCGGCATCGCGGTCGACTACGGAGCGAACGTCGCCGCCCGGGTCCGGGAGCGCCGGGGCGACGTCCTGCTCTCGCTGTCGGAAGTCGGCCCCGCGGTGGCCCTCTGCTCCTGGACCTCGATCGTCGGGTACGGATCGCTACTCTTCTCGCTCAACCGCGCCCTGCGGAGCTTCGGCTGGTACGCGATGGCGGGCGAGGTGACGACGATCCTCACGGCGCTCGTGCTCCTGCCCGCGCTCCTGCTCCTCGCGCGCCGCGGTCCCCACGCGACCGCGCCGCTCGAAGAGAGGCCGCGCGCCCCCACCTCCATCGACGAGCGGCCTCCGTCTCAACCCTGAACGGCCCGCTCGACGGCCTTGGTCACGTCGTAGAGGAGCGCGCCCCGATCGCTCACCGGAAGCTCCTTCGCGGGCATCCGCAGGCGGCGCACGAGGAGGTTGTAGGCGATCTCCGCGAGCGGCCGCAGGTGGAACGCGTCGGTCAGGTTGTATTCGACGAGCCTGCGCAGCGCGGCCGGGTCGCCGGCACGCTGGGCCCGCCACAGCACCGATGCCTGCAAGGGAGAAGGCCGCAAGAGGCGGAGCGGGCGTTCGAGGCCGACCCGCGCTTCGATCTCCTTGAGGCTCCCGCGCTGGCCTGCCCTGCGGAGAGCGTGGCACAGATCGAGATGGGCCTCGGGCGGCTCCCACCCGGGAAACATCGTGCGCAGGTGCGGCAGGTCGAAGGCGCTGCCGTTGAAGGTGACGATCATCTTCCAGCCCGCCGCTCGCGACGGGAACTCGCTCAGCGCGCCGCCCACGAAGCTGCGCGGTCCGTCCCGATCGAGGACACCGATCACCGTCAGCCCTTCCGCGCTCTCCACGTCGACGAACCCGGCCTCCTCGATCGCGTGGGGAAGGATGCGGAACTGCTCGGACTCCGGAAGGGCCCTGGCGAAGAAGCCGTAGTCGCCCGCGGCCAATCGCGCGGCGCTCTGCGCGATCCCGTCCCGCAGCCGGGCATCGAGCGAGGGAGAGAGGATCGGTCCTTGCGGAACCGCGCTCCAGGATTCGATGCCCCGCAGCCAGAGCTGCCGCTCGCGCAAGGGACCGATCCCGCGGATGTGCCGGAAGGAAGCGGTGAGCAAGCCTCACCCCTCCTCGGCGACGCGGACGAGAAGCGGCACGTCCGCCTCGCAAAAGGCGAGCCCGGGCAGCTCGCGGCGCTTCGCCCAGCGGATCTCCTGCGCGGCGAGCGGCTTCGGCTCCTGCCCGCCGTGCAGCGCGGCGCGATAGAGCGCCAGCTCGACCTGGACGTCGGGGTAGGGATGCTCGACCCGCGCATACAGCTCGCCGACCTGGACGCGTACACCCAGCTCCTCGCGCAGCTCGCGCGCGAGCGCGGCCCGCTCGCCCTCGCCGGCTTCCACCTTGCCGCCGGGAAACTCCCACAGGTTCGCGCGCTCGCCTTCCGGCTTGCGGCGCGCCACCAGGACCTCGTCGCCGCGCTCGATGAGCGCAGCCACGACGAGAATCCGCCGTTTCAAGGGAGCAGTCCCAGACCGAAGAGGACGCCGGCGTTGGAGATGACGAACGCGCCCCCTGGCACCACCAGCGGGCCGGCGGAGAATCCCGACCCGGGATCGAAGGCGCCCCTCGATCGCCCCGTTGTCGCGTCGACGGCGAGCAGAGGACCCCGCTCGATTCCTACCAGGACGAGGCCCGACATCGCTCCGGCCGACGTAGCGTACCGATCGTTCCCGAGAAGCACGCGCCAGAGGACCGCGCCCTTGGTCCTGCCCACGGCAACGAGCGCGCCCCGCCCGCTCGCATACAGTCGGGGGCCGTCGACGAGCACCCGATTCGCTCCCGGGAGCGGTGTGGTCCAGGCGGGGTTTCCCGTTTCCGCGTCGAGGGCCACGACGCCGGCCCGCACCGAAGCGGCGTAGACCCTGTTGTCGTCTTCGGGCGCGGCGATGTCGTCGACGTCGAGGTAGTCGCCCGTCCCGCTCACCGCCCGCGTCCATTTCGCCACCCCGTCCGTGGGGTCGAGCGCGGCGACGGTTCCGTCCGCGAAGCCAGCGAAGACGGTCTTGTGCGCGACCTGCGGCCGCGCGTTCCCGCGGATGGTGAATCCGGGCGGCGCGTCGCGATGGAACTTCCAGAGGAGCTTGCCCGTCTTCGCCTCGATGGCGGTGACGGACTCCTCGCTGGAGGAAACGAAGATCTTCTCGTCGGCGAGCACCGGAGTGGTCGTCAACTCCTCGTGCACGTCGGCCTCCCAGCGCACCTCGCCGGTGATGCGGTTCAGCGCGGTGAGCTTTCCGTCCGCGGCCGGCACGTACAGCGTCTCGCCGGCGAGGTACGGCGCAGCCAGGATCGATCCTCCTGCCTTCCACACCCAGGCGTCGTCGCCCCGGAAGCGGCAGCGGACGAATCCGTCCGAAGTGCCGAGGTAGAGCCGCGTGCCGGACTCGTCCAGCACGGGCGTGGCCGTCTCGCGGGGGCGGAAGCCGATACGGTCCGGCCGGATCAGACGGACCATGTCTCCGATGAAGAACGCGCGATCGCTGAGCACCGTGGGCGCGGGCTGCGCCGGCGCATGAGAACCAGGTGCCCAGGCGAAGGACAGCAGGATGGCGGCGAGCATCACTTCTTCCGCACGGGCTTCTTCGGCCGCTGGGCAGGCTTTGCCTGCTCGGCGGGCTTCGATTCCTCCGCCGGGGTCGGGGGCGGAGGAAGCGCGGCGATCTCCAGGCGCTGGTTCGCCTCGAGAGCGACAGGATCCTTCGGGTACTCCTTCGCTACCTTCTCGAGCTGCTGCTTGGCGTCAGGCTTGTTCTCCACCAGCGCGAGGCGAGCCTCGTGGAACGCCGCCCGCTCCGGCGCGTCCGCCTCGCGCAGCCTCGCGAATGCCTTCTTCGCCTCTTCGAGCTTCCCCTGCGCCTCGTATGCGTAGCCGAGCGCCTCGGTCGCGAAGGCGCGCAGCGGATGATCCTTTCCCGCCGAATTCAAGAACTCGTCGAGGGCCGCCTGGGCCCCGGTCGCATCGCCCGCCCGCAGCTTCTGGAAACCGACCTGCGCCGTCGCCGTCTGGCCCGCCCTGGTCTTCGAGTATTCCTTGCGCACCTGCTCGAGGGCGTCGAGGACCGCCTTGTCGCGGTCGGCCCGGGTCGGGAACGTCTTGTCGCCCGCCTGGGGATTTCCTTCTGCGGCGATGGGCCTCTGCTCGAGCTCGAGCGCCTGCGCGAGAGCCGCGCCGGCCTTGGCCTCGCGCGACGCGTTCCACGTCGTCATGCTCCAGACGACGACCGCGACGACGGCGATGGCGGCGAGGCCGACGAGCACCTGCACGCGATGGCCGAGGAGGAAGTCCATCGTCTTGCCGGCGACGACCTGGAACTCGTCGGGCTTCTTCAGCTCCTTGCGCTCCTGCTTGTGCGCCAACGCGACACCTCCACCGGTTCTCGAGTCTTCGGCTTGTCCCAAACCTCTCCCGCGCCGTCAATCGGAGCGAAGCCCGGGCGCGCGTGGTAAGGCAACGCCGTGGTCTTCGGGATCGCTCTCTTGGCTGCTCTCGCGCAGCCTTCGCCGCTCTCGTTCCGTCTGGAGACCGCCTATCTGCAGCCGACCAGCGACGACGAGGTGCGCGGCGTCGGCGCGGGCCTCGGGGCGGGCTATCGCCTGACCGACCAGATCTCGGTCGTCGGTTCGGCGTCCCGGGGGACCGTCTGGACCCGCAACGGGCAACCGGCGGGGGCCCCCCGCGTCTCGCGACCGGTCTCGCTCTTCGCCGCGGGCGCCCAGGCGGTCCTCGACGCGACCCCGGTCGCTCCGTTACTCGAGGCGACCCTCGCGCAGCTCACCCCCGGCGACATCGCGGGCTACTCGCTCGCCGCCCGCATCGCTCTCGGCGCCGACTGGGCTTTCGTGCGCTCCTGGGCCGTGGGGCTCGCGGTCCGCAGTCTCTTCCCGCTCGATGCACCGGGCGGCGGCTTCAACTCGGTGGGCGGCGTCGAAATCGCCGCCCGCCTGATCTGGACACCCGTCTTCTAGACCGGAGACCCGAACAATGCGCGCTGTCCGCTTGCACCAGATCGGTGGCCCCGAGAACCTCAAGATCGACGAGTTGCCCGATCCCGAGCCTCCGGCCGGCGGCGCGGTGGTCCGCATCGAGGCGGCGGCCCTCAATCACCGCGACGTCTTCATCCGCCAAGGGCTGTACCCGAAGATCCAGCTTCCCGCCATCCTGGGAGCGGACGGCGCGGGAACGGTGGAGTCGGTCGCCCCGGGAGGCGATCGCTCGTGGGTGGGGAAGAAGGTGGTGATCGTGCCCTTCGACTCGTGGGGGGACGATCCGCGGGTGCCGGGCAAGGACTTCCTCATCCGGGGGATGCCACGGCCCGGAACGTTCGCCGAGAAGATCGCCCTCCCCCTCGACCGGCTCGCGCCGATGCCCGAGCATCTCTCGTTTCCCGAGGCCGCCGCCCTGCCCCTCGGCGGACTCACCGCGTATCGCGCTCTCGTCACCCGGGGCGAGTTGAAGAAAGGCGACCATGTCCTCGTAACGGGGATCGGAGGCGGCGTGGCGACGATCGCCATGCTCCTCGCGCAGGCGCTGGGAGCGCAGGTCTCGGTGACGAGCGGCAGCGAGGAGAAGCTCGCCCGGGCGAAGTCGATGGGTGCGATCGCGGCGGTCTCCTACAAGCAGAAGGGATGGGACAAAGAGCTTCTGAAGCAGGCCGGGCGCCCTCCTGAAGTGGTGATCGACAGCGCCGGCGGTCCCGACTTCAACGCCCTGGTCGCGGTGGTCGCCTCCGCCGGCAGGATCGTGACCTATGGAGCGACGCGCGGCCCCGCCGAAAAGGTCGAGATGCCCCGCATCTTCTTCAAGCAGATCGACATCCGCGGCTCGACGATGGGCAACGACGCCGAGTTCCACCAGATGCTCGCGCTCGTCTCGCGCGGCAACATAAAGCCGCTGGTGGACCGCGTCGTTCCCCTCTCCCGCTATCCAGAGGCGGATCAGCTGATGGAGAAGGGAGAACAGATGGGAAAGATCGTGGTGGACTGCAGGAAGTGAGCGGGGACGCGGATCGTACGTTCCACAGGCGTAGGATCTGTAATGTCTTGATCGCGCTCGCCGCGATCCATTTCGCGCTCTTCGTCGGCACCATCGTCGCGCTCGGCGGCGACGCCCTCACCGGACGCGTCGAGGACGGGCAGTACTTCCTGGGAAATCACGGTCAGTTCATCCAGGTAGGCCGCGGGACATGGCTTTTCAGCGCGGTCGTCGGCCGTACGCTCGTCTACGGGACGTTTCCCGTCGGCGTCCTCGCCGCGCTCGCACGGCCGCGGAAGGAAGGTCGCGAGCGGCCGCGGTTCTGGTGGAAGGGCTGACGTCCGATTCCGGGATTTCACTCCCCGTTTGGTGTCCGAAGCAGGCAGGCGGTATGCTCCCTGGTCGCTGAGTTCACTACATCTGCGACTTTTACTTCATCGACTCCGAGGGGAAACCGCACATGATTCGACTTGGTTCGAGCAGCGCGCTGCTCGTTGCGCTCTTGTCTACTCCCGCGCTTGCCGCGCCCGGCGGAACGCTCGGCCGTGGCATGCAGCAACTCGTGCAATTGTACGAAAATGGAAACCCGCGACTGACGGACGCGCTGGCGATGCACGACGTTTCGCCCGCCGGTGAAATCCTGGTCGACATCCGCGTCGAGGACGGCGTTTCCCAATCACAGGCCCTCGCCCAGCTCGCGCCTGCCGGCTTCCGCCTGCAGGCCACGACCGATCTCGACGGCAAGCTGCTCGAAGGCTATCTGCCGCTCGACGCGGCCCGCGCCGCCGCGCGCATGCCCGGTGTCGCTACCGTCCTCGCCGTGCAGAAGCCCGTCACGTACGTGGGCAAGGTGACGACCCAGGCCGTGGAAGTGCAGAAGGCCGATCTCGCGCAGGCGAACGGTTTCGACGGCGCCGGCATCCGGGTGGGCGTCTTGTCGGACAGCTTCAACTTCTTCGGGCGCATCGGGCGGCATCCGGACGCGATCGACGACATTCGCACGGGCGATCTCCCGGCGGACATCGTCGTCCTGCAGGACAGCGGGAGCTCTGACGAGGGCCGCGGCATGTGCCAGCTCGTCCACGACGTCGCGCCCGGCGCCAAGATCGCCTTCGCCACCGGCAACGGCGGCCAGGCGAACTTCGCCAACAACATCTTGCGGCTGCGCAACGAATTCCACGCCGACGTGATCGTCGACGACCTCATCTACTTCGCCGAGCCGATGTTCTCCGACGGCATCGTCGCGCAGGCCGTCGACAAGGTCGTGGCGAGCGGCGCCGCGTACTTCTCGTCCGCGGGGAACAACGGCCTCGAGGCGTACGAGGCCGACTTCGACGCCGTCTCTCCGGCACAGGCCCAGGCCCTGGTCGCCTCCGGCCAGGAGAACCTCGATCTCGCCGGCCTCGCCCGGTTCGGCATCGACCCGGTCGCGTTCCACAATTTCAAGAACCCCGACGGCAGCGTCAGCATCTCGCAGAAGCTGACCTCGTTCTTCGGCGACATCGGCGACTTCCAGTGGGACGAGCCGTTCGACCTCGGCAAGGTGCGGACGGACTACAACATCCTCGTCTTCGACGCGCAGGGCCACTTCATCGATCCGAACGACATCAACAGCGACGCGTTCGAGACCCTGGACGACAACATCGCCACGGACGAAGCGATCGAGCTCTTCGCGGTGAACCCGGGCAACTTCCAGATCGTCATCGCCAAGATGAACGAGGGGCCCGCGAGCCACCTCAAGTACGTCATCGTCAACGGCCTCGGCGAGAGCCAGCGCGAGAACGCGCCGGCAATCTGGGGTCACGCCGCCGCCAAGGGCGGGCAGGCTGTCGCGGCGATGTACTACCCGATCACCGACTTCCCGGAGGATTTCAGCGCCTCCGGCCCGACCACCATCTTCTTCGACGCGGCCGGCAACCGCCTGCACCATCCGGAAGTCCGCGCGACGCCGCAGATCACGGGCATCGACGGCGGCAACACCACCTTCTTCCCGCCGGGCGGCGATAGCGACGGCGACGGGTTCCCGAACTTCTTCGGCACGAGCGCCGCGGCGCCGGACGTAGCGGCGGTGGCCGCCCTCACGCTGCAGGCGGCGGGCGGTCCGGGTAGCCTCTCTCCCGAGAAGCT
>JBJMQD010000179.1:0-22167 GCA_045802855.1 Myxococcales bacterium
GCCTGACTGGGCGTTCCTCACCCACCTGCACAACGGCCACACCTCGCCGGAGAGCGACGGGCAGCCGCACCACATGGTGGAGCACGAGGGCGGGTACCAGCCCATGGAATGGGTCGACAACCTCTACCTCGGGTATCCCGCAGGCGGCGACGATCGCGAGAAGCAGTCGTTCCTCTGGTTCCACGATCACCGGATGCACCACACCGGCCCGAACGTCTACAAGGGCATGGTCGGCCTCGCCCCGCACTACGACCCGATCCTCGATCCGGGCGACGAGACCAAGGGTCTCCGGCTCCCGGGCGTGCGGACCGACAACGGCGACGGCTCGTTCGACGTCGACTACGACATCCTCATGGCGCTGTACGACTGCCGGCTCAACGACGGCGTCACCGTGCACCGGGACGAGCACACGCCGGTCGTGCCGGATCCCAGGCTTCCCGGCCAGATCTGCGGCGACATCCACCCCGAGTGGTGGGGCAAGCTCTTCCTCAAGCACTACCCGAACCATGGCTTCGTCGGCGACGTGTTCACCGTCAACGGCGTGGCGTACCCGACCTTGACGGTCAAGAAGCGCAAGTATCGTTTCCGCTTCCTCGGCGCCTCGCTCGCCCGCCAGTACCGGCTCTCACTCCGCACGGGCACGCCGATGGCCTTCCCGGGAACCCAGGGGCAGTGGCTGTTCGGCAGGCTCGACAAGAACGGCCGGCCGGTCACCGATCCGGGCACTTCGGCGGGCATTCCCTGGGTCGAGATCGCGAGCGAAGGCGGACTGCTCCCGAGCATCCAGAGCAAGAGCGAGATCGAGATCTGGCCCGCCAAGCGGCGCGAGGCGATCGTCGACTTCAGCAAGTCCAAGACCGGCACGGTCATGTACCTGGTCAACACCGCGCAGATGCTCGACGGGCGCAAGCAGAACACCGCCGCCGACGCCGGTTTCGATACCAACTACGCCGTCGCGATGATGAAGATCGTGGTGGACGGGCCGGCCGTCGACAATAGCCTCATGCCGAGGCCGAACCAGCTCCTGCGCGCAGCGCCGCCCTTCGACCCGAATGCGCCCAAGGTCCGCGACTTCACGCTCGAGCGTAGCGGCGCGCTCGGCGGCGAGACCGAGTGGCTCATCAACGGCGCGCAGTTCGACCCGCAGGTCCCGCTCGCGACGCCGTTCGTCGGCGCGGCGGAAGCATGGGGCATCAACAACGGCGGCGGCGGCTGGACGCACCCGATGCATCTCCACATGGAAGAGCACCACGTCATCGCGCGCTCGACCAGGCTTGCGGTGAACGCGGACGACGCCGGCAAGGAAGACGTGGTGGCCCTGCAGCCGAGCGAACAGACGACGATCTTCCGCCGGTTCCGCACCTTCCTCGGCAACTACGTGGCCCACTGCCACAACCTCGCGCACGAGGACCACAACATGATGTTCGGCTGGACCATCCGGAAGCCGTAACGCACACGCTGACCGCCGCGTCCCGAGAGCAGGGGCTTCGGGACGCGGCGGACGATTGTGGGGCGGCGCCGGAAACCTCGCGGCGTGCCGCGGGCCCGTAGGGGCACGGCACGCGCCGGCGCCGCCTTACTTCTCGAGCCGGGCGTGGCGCAGAGCGCTCTCGACGAACTCGAGGCGGTCGTTGCCCCAGAAGCTGCGCTCGCCGACGAAGATGGTCGGGACGCCGAAGACGCCCCGCTGGAGCGCCAGATCGGTGTTCTTGCGCAGCTCGTCCTTGATGTCCTGCACGTGGGCGCGAGCGACGAGGTCGGACGCGCGCAGGCCGGCGCCCTGCAACGCCCGTTCGACGACGTCGGGCTGCGAGATGTCCTCCCCTTCGGACCAGTAGGTCTGGAAGAGCGCCCGCATGCACCGGTCGCCCTCGCCGTCGTGGATCGCGGCGGTGCAGGCGCGGAGCGGGAGGATGGTGCTGACGGGGAACGCAGCCGGGATCTGCATCCGGACGCCGTACTTCTGCGCCCAGCGCGCCGTGTCCTCGGCCATGTACTTGAGCTGCTGCACGGGCGGCATCTGGTGGCCAGTCGATTTGCGCACCCCGCCGAGCGTGATGGGAAAGAGGCGGGCGCGCGCTCCGGTGCGGCCCTCGATGGCCGGAAGCTGGGTGGAAGCGAGATAGCTGTAGGGGCTCGCGAAGTCGAAGAAGAAGTCGAACGTTACGGGGTTCATGGCGGGGTCGAGGGTATCCGCCGGCGGAACCGCGGGCAACGCGATTGACGGCTCGAGGGCGGCCGCGCGACCATCGGCGGCGATGCTGAAGATCTGCCCCGTCTGCCGCCGGACCTGGAGCGGCGGCCACGACTGCCCGAAGTGCGGCGAAGGGCATTTGCTGATCGACGTCGCCGACCGGGCCGGACGGCGCGTGTTCCTGCGCGACAAGGAGCTCGCCTCCGCCATCCGCGGCTATTACGGAGCCCGGAGCGGGATGCTCGTCGCCTTTTTGGGGATCCTGCTCGGCCTCGTGCTCGCGCTCGCCCTGGCCCGCAAGGCGGTCATCGCGCACTCGCCCTGGTTCGGCGCGCTGGCGGTGGTCGCCGGCTTCGCGCCGGTCATCGGATCGGTGCTGATCGGGGACCGGATCGTCCGGCGCCTGAGCAAGGGGTGCATCGGCCGGGCCCCCGGGCCTGCGGACATCCGCATCGGCGCGCGGGATGGCTCGCGAGAGGATCTCCTCGGCTTCGGGCAGCGAGGCTAGAAGCCCTAGAGTCCGCTCTCCAGCTCCGAGGCGAGGACCGCGAGGAGCTTCTGCGCGACCGAGGCCTCGTCCGGAGAGCGGGCGAGGACCCGCCTCACGGCGGATTCCACCGTCCCCGTCTTCAGCGTGTCGACCTTGCGGCCCCGCGCCGTGAGCGCGAAGAGGGCGCGCCGGGCATCGTTCGGGTCGCTCTTCCGGGTGAGGATCCCCCGGGTCTCGAGCCGGCGGAGGATTCCGGTCAGCGTGCTCGGGTGCATGCGGAGGATCTGCGCGAGGGCCCCGGCCGAGATGCCCGGGGTGCGTCCCACGATGCGCACCACCAGCCGCTGCGGCCCGGTGATGCCGTGCGCCGATTCCAGCCGTTTCGAGATCGTCTGGAGACCGTGGTCGACGGCCCAGAGCTGCTTCATGAACTCGAGGACGGGACCGAGGTCCGTGCCTTCCTCGCCTGTTCCGTCCGCGCGGCCGGTGTTGGCCGTTTCCGTTCGTGTGCTCAAGGTCGTCACCGGATGAGAGGGGAAAGGTCCTTGAACTCGGGAGTGCCGGCGGTGCGGAGCAGGTCGAAGAGAACCGTCTCCGTGCTGGTTACGACGGCTCCTGCTTTTTCGCAAAGATTCAGCCCGACCTGCCGGTTTTCCTCGGTCCGCGACACTATCGCGTCCTTCGGAACGAAAACATCGAAGCCCCTGCCGACCAGGTCCCGCACGGTCTGGAACACGCAGACGTGCGATTCCATCCCCACCGCGATCACCTGCCGCCGCCCGGTCGCCTCTACCTCTCCCGCCACCGCCTTGGAATTCGCGCAGGAGAACTCGATTTTCTCGATGGGAGGCGAAGGGAGCAGTTCACGGATGGCGGCGACGGTCGGCCCGAGCCCCTTCACGTACTGCTCGCTCGCGACCACCGGCAACCCGAGCCGGCGCGCCGCTTTGATGAGGATGGCGGCGTTCTTCTCCATCCGCGCTTCCGCCTCGGGCGGCATGGCGCGGGCGAGCTTCTCCTGCACGTCGACGACGAGGAGCAAGGCCGTCTCGCGGTCGAGGACGAGGTTCGCGGCGGCGTCAGATGGCATAGCCTTGGGCTCCGCTCTCGGCGGGGGCGCGGGGGTCGAGACGCACGTCGACACAGGCCACCTTCCCGGAGGCGAGTGCGCGCTCGAGGGCCGGCCGGATCCGGGCCGGATCCTCGACGTGCTCGCCGTGTCCTCCGAGCGCTTCGACCACCTTGTCGTAGCGCGTCGGAGCGAGCAGCGTCGCGGGACTCTTCTCGGGGCCGAAGAAGTCGAGCTGGGGAAGGCGGATCTGCCCCCAGGAAGCGTCGTTGCCGACCACGCACACCATGGGAAGACCGAAGCGCACGGCGGTCTCGAAATCCATGCCGTTCAAGCCGAAGCTCCCGTCGCCCTGGATGACGAAGGCGGGCCGCGATGGGTGGAGGAGCTTCGCCGCGATCGCGAAGGGCGCGCCGACGCCGAGACACCCGAGCGGTCCCGGATCGAGCCAGCGGCCCGGCTTCGAGAGCCTGATGACCTTGGCCGCGATGGCGACCCAGTTTCCGCCGTCGGCGATGAACATCGGATCGCCCGCTGCCCGCGCCACCTCGTCCAGCTCGCGCGCGAGACGGAAGTGGTGGATGGGGACCTGGTCGCTGGTCTCGAAAGCGCGCTGCTTCTCGGCCTTGCGCGTCTCGCGCTCTCGCAAGTGCTTGAGCCAGGCGCCGCCGGGTCGGCCGCGGGACAAGGCCTCGCCGAGCTGTCCGAGGACGCTCCGCGAGTCTCCAATGAGCCCCACCTCGACGGCGCGGTTGCGCCCGATCTCGGAGGCGTCGGCATCGATCTGGACGATCTTCGCGTCCGCGGAGAACCCGGAGCCGTATCCGAGCCGGAAGTCGAGCGGCGTTCCGGCCACCACCACCACGTCGGCCTCGCCGAGAGCGTCCTTGCGGGTCTGCGAGAAGAAGTTGGGATGGTCGGGCGGCAGCCCGCCGCGGCCGGCGCCGTTCAGATAGACCGGAGCCCCGGTGCGTTCCGCGAGCACGGCGAGCGGCTCGGACGCGTCGTCCCACCAGATGGAACTGCCCGCGATGATGGCGGGACGCTCCGCCCGCTCGAGGAGGCGGGCAGCGCGGGAGACGAGCTCCGGATCGCCCTGCATTCGCGCCCGGGTCCGATACCCTGCCGGAAGCTTCGCTTCGTCGTCGTCGACGCCATTGGAGAGGACGTCCCAGGGGACCTCGAGGAAGACCGGTCCTGGCCGCCCGGAGAGCATGGTGCGGAAGGCGCGCGCGAGATACGTCGGGACGCGGTCCGGCGCGGGGATGCGGTCGGACCACTTCGTGATGCGGGTGAAGAGATCGACCTGCTCCATCTCCTGCAAGGAGCCCTTTCCCGCATTGAACGTAGGAGCGGCGCCGCCGAGGAGCAGCACGGGACTGGCGGCGGCGAAGGCGTTGGCGACGCCCGTGAGCGCGTCGGTCACGCCTGGACCGGCGGTGACGGCGACCACCCCGACGCCCCGGGTCAGGCGGGCGTAGGCGTCGGCGGCATGGGCGGCCCCCTGCTCGTGGCGGGTGTCGACGACGGAGATGCCTTCCTCGACGCACGCCGCGTAGATGGGGGCGATGTGCAGCCCGCAGAGGGTGAACAGATGGCGCACGCCTTCGGCCTTCAGCATGCGGACGAGCAGCTGCGCTCCGGTGGACGTCGCCATTGCTCGGGGAGAGTACCGCGCGCGCGGGATGCGCGCACCCGCTTTCAGACGGGCGACGGAGCTAGCGTCCGAGCCTTCGGATCGATGTCCGCCCCGTCAGGACCGCGCGCGGAAGCGGGACAGCGATGCGGGCAGCTGGGCGAGCGGCGGGAACTTCGCGTCGGGGTGGAGCTTCCTCGCCCGGTCGTAGAGGACCGCCTCCGTCTCCGGGATGTTCGGATCGGGAATGCAGCAGTCGACGGGACAGACGGCCGCGCAGGCTTCCTTCTCGTGGAAGCCGACGCATTCGGTGCAGAGGACCGGGTCGATGACGAAGATGTCCTCGCCCTGGCTGATGGCGCCGTTCGGGCACTCCGGCTCGCAAGCGCCGCAGTTGATGCATTCCTCGGTGATCATCGTTGCCATGTCCGACAGAGTCTCCAGCTACGGCTGCGTTTCCAGTCGTCCGATCGCCACCGGCAACGTAACGTCGCCGCCGCTGGCACGCAGCCGTACCCGGAATCCGTTTCCCGGCGTGAGCAGCCCGGAAGTACCGTCGAAAACGATTCCTACGCCGCCCTCCGGGACGAGATCCAGCTTGAACGTCGCGATCGCGTCTCCCGGCGCGAGGACCGCGTCGGGAGGACCTCCGAAGGAGGTGGGCTTCTGTGCGATGCCGAGCGCGAGTGTACCCGCGAGGGGCCCGGTGTCGGGCAGCGCGATCGCTTTCGCCGGCGTCGGCGATCCCGTCGCCGGATCGAGCTTCCGGACGGCCAGATCAGGCACCCCCGCGACGGTGTGGAGCGAGACGCGCGCGCTGCCGTCGCGGGAACCGGCGGTGTCTCCGTCCAGAGGGAGGTTCAAGGCGATGCCCGAGAGGGCGGGGAGCGCCGCGGTGGCCACCAGCTTCAATACGGCCTGCGTCGAGTTGCTCGACGGATCGGCGACGAGGCGCAGCGCCTCGTTGCCCGCGGGCGGGTCGGTGTAGAGGAGAGAGGCAGAGACGTCACCGGTGACGGTCACGGCGATCGTCATGGTCGAGCTGCCCAGCACGTTCGTCGCCGTGAGCGTGTACGTCGTGTCGTGCAGCGGCCGGACCCGGAGGCTGTGCAACGATCCCACCGCCCACGTCGTCACCCCGTCCGTGACGGTGAACGTGCTTGCGAAGCTTGCCGTCCAGCGGAGGACGGTCGCCGAGCCCCGCTTCACCGTGAGAGGGTCGGCGCTGAAGCCGGTCACCTTGGGACGGGTTCCGACCCGCACCAGGACCGACGCGGTAGACGATCCGAGCGGCGTCGTCGCGGAGAGCGTGTACGTCGTGTCGGCGTCCACCTTCGTCTGCATCGTCGATTCGCCGGCGGCGACGGCGGCGCCGTTCACGGAAAGCGAGGTGGCGGGGAGCGCGAGCTTCCAGCGCAATTCGACCGCGCCTCCTGGTTCCACCTCGGCGGGAAAGGCAGCGAAGCTCGTGATCACGTTCTGTAGGACCTGCACCGGCACCGGCTGCGAGGACGTCGAGCCGTGCGAATTCGTCGCGGTGAGCACGTACGAAGTGGTCGAGTCCGGCGACACCTGGGCGGAGCTTCCGGTGACTTCACCGGGAGACGGCTTCAGATCGAGCTTGTCGGCTCCCTCCACGTTCCAGGTCAAGGTGACGGGGGTGCCGCGAAGGATCCGATCCTTGTCCGCGGAGAAGCGCTGGATGGACGGCGGCGAACCGCAGGCGGCGCAAAGCACGACCACCACGAGGAGAGCCCTCCTCACGGCCGTCCCCCGAACCGTGAAAGGAACGCCGCCAGGTCCGCGTCGTCGATCCGGTTGGAATTGCCGACGAGGTCGCCTTCCGGCGGATACGAGAGGCTCGCGTTGCCGGTGCCGAGGGCTCCCACGAGATCGAGGAGATCGAATCCGTCGAGCTTCTGGTCGAAATCGAGATCGCCCTTGCCGCGCGCCCCCGCGGGAACTCCGCCCGCCCCGCGATTGAGCTGCCAGATGCCCCGCCCGTAGGTCGCGACCTCGATGCTCGAGCCGTCGTCCGAGACGCAGATGTCCGTCACCTTTACGAAGGGCAGTCCGAAATCCCGGGTGAAGGTCGCTCCGTGATCGGTCGACTTGTAGAGGCCGATGAAGGTGCCGACGTAGAGCACGTTCGGATCGTTGGGATCTCCCTTCACGCTCTCGATCGGGACGTTGGGCAGCGTTCCGGCTCCAGTCACCGATTGCCAGGTCCTCCCGCCGTCGCTGGTGAAGAAGAGATGACCGTATTCGTCGGGAACGGGCTCCGTAGGCGGGTTCGCGGCGAGGGAGGGGGTGGCGTCGAACAATGTCGTGTTGTTGCTCGCGACCCAGAACCTGCTCGCGGTCGGGTCGGTGGGATCGAAGGCGACGCCGGTTGCCCCCTTGATGCCGAGGAGGCGGCGCTGGGGATTGGTCCCGAGCACGCTGGTTCCGTTCCAGGTGCGTCCCGAGTCGTGCGTCACGAAGATGGCGCCGTGCGAGGCGCTCACGGCATAGACGCCCGCTGCCCGCGGATGGGTCGAGAGCAGGTGGAAGACCGCCGTCCCCGACGCGTAGTTCTTGAAAGCCGAGCCGACCGATCCGTCGGGACTGTGGACCTGGCTGCCGCTGATGCGCGACCAGGAACCGCCTCCGACGGAGCGGTACACGCCGCTGTCGGGCGGATCGGTGAAGGTGAGGAACGTCTGACCGTCCACCGCCGCGTCGTCGGAGGCGAGCCGGATGAAGAAGGGAACGGAAGGCGACCCGGGAGGTGGCAGGCCGTTCGCAAACAGGGAGAAGCTGCCTGGGGCGCCGCCGAGATTGCTGCGGAGCGGGCCGCGCAAAGGAGACGAAGTGAGGACGGCCGCCGGAATCGTTCCGCTGATCGCGCGACTCACGGCGACGCCGATCGCGTCTCCGCCCGTCACCTGGTCGAAGGTGCTCGAGCCCGAGGGCGTCGCCAGGTTTCGCAGGCGGGTGCCGTTGTCCTGCAGTCCGGCCACGACGAATCCGGGATTCGCGGCCCACTCCGGCGTGCCTTTCGCGCAGGCGAGATTGTAGGCGAGATGGCTCACGACGCCGACGTTGAGCTGATCCGAGACGTGGACCTGCGACGCCTCCGCGGTGGTGGCGTCGGTCGAGGCGAAGACCCCGCCGTCGGTTCCCAGGTAGAGCGTCTTCTGCCCCGCCATGCCGAACACCATCGCATGGTGGTCGGAGTGGACGTACGAGAGACCGGAGCGCGAGAAGGCGGGGAGCCACTCGCCGATGAGCGACCAGGTGCCGCCGCCGTCCTGCGATCGCGCCGCCGCGAACATGCCGCCGATGAAAACGGTGTTCGGATCGTCGGGATCGACGGCGATCGCCTGGTTGTACTGGGCCTGCTGCTGGAGGAGATCGAGGTCCTGCTGCACGTCGATCGGATTGTCCGGCGCACGGCTCGAGTTCACCGCCAGCGAAACGAAGCTCTTGCCCCCGTCCTCTGAGCGGTACAGGTCCTTCTGGAACGCGCTGCCGTTCTCCAAACCAGCGGCGAGCAGGAAGACGCGGGAGGTCTGGCCCGAGACGGTGGTACTCGGCGCGACCGCGAGGGTGGCCCGGAAGATCTCCGGCGCATCTCCGGCAGGAAGCCCGGCGAGGACGTCGGTCCAGGTCTGGCCGTCGTCGATCGAGCGCCAAAGGCCGAGCGTTCCCTGCCCGGGAGTGCCGCGGACGCTGTCGATGCGCTGGCCGGAGGCGAGCCACGTTCCCGGACCGGCCCAGACCACGGACCACATCGAGGCGGAGGTGGTCGCGCTCGGGAGCGGCAACGCCACCTCGCGCGGAGCGGAAGCGCCGTCCCAGACGAAGAGCCCGACGTCGGTCGCGACGAAGACGTGGGCGCTCGTCAGCGGGTCCACCGCGATGTCGCGCACGGACTGCGCCGTGGCGGGAGTGCCCGCCGTCGTGGCGACGGCCAGCATCGGACCTTCCCAGGAAAGCCCGCCGTCGAGCGAGCGGAACAGGCCGGGCTGCTTCGTGTCGAACGGATCGCCGAGGCCGAGATAGAGGATGTCGGGCGCCTCCGGATCGAGCGCCAGCGCGCCGATGGCCGTCGAGCCGAGCTTCTGATCGGTGATCGGCTCCCAGGACCGCCCGAAGTCCCACGTCTTCCAGACGCCGCCGCCGGCGGTGGCGAGGTAGAGGATCCCTGGCTCCGTTGGATGCGGGACGATGCTGCGCACCCGTCCGGAGTCCTGCGCGCGGTAGGTGATGCCGTTGAACTCCACGTCGGCGCGGGTCGGACCGACATTGACCCACACGCCCGATGGCGACACCGAGGCGGCCAGGAGAGAAGACTCGCGGACGAGCGTGCGGCCAGCGCGCAGGCGCTCCTTGCGTGCGATCTGCAGGACGCGAAGCCGCTCTTGCGCGGACGGCTCGCCTTCTCTCAGCGCCTGTTTCGCCGCCTCGCGGGCGACCGCGTCGTCGGCTTCGGGAACCTCGTCGCCATCCTGCGGGTACGCCGCAAAGGCGCAAAGCAGCGCGACGAGCAACCCGAAAGTCCGCACGACCGCGCATTGCATCACGCGGGTGGACGGCCCAGCAATGCGAAACTTCAACGGGCGTTCAGCCCGGACGCAGCATCCGCGAGCGGATCTCCAGAAGAGTCGGCTCGGGCGATGGCGGCGCGGGCACGGCGGCGCGGCCTACGGAGTCCCATTCGTCGAGTGGAATCGCGGCGAACGCCTCGACCACGACGGGATCGAACTGGGCGCCTCTGCACCGCAAGATCTCGGCACGGGCGTGCTCCGGACGGCGCGGATCGCGAAAGGTCCGGGGATTCGTGATCGCCTCGTACGCCTCGGCGACGTGAAGGAGCCGGGCCCCGGGGTGGATCTCCTCGCCGCGGAAACCGAACGGATAACCCTCCCCGTCCCAGCGCTCGTGGTGCTGGATGACGATCTTGCGCGCCTCCTCGAGGTACGGAATCCCCGCGAGCAGCCGGTAGCCGAGCTCCGGATGACGCTTCATCTGCTCCCAGTCTTCGGAAGGCAAAGGCGCTCGCTTGCGCAGCAGGGAATCGGGAACGCCGATCTTGCCCACGTCGTGGAGGAGCGCGCCCTGCTCGACGGCGAGGAGGGCGTCCTTGTCGAGACCTGCCTCGAGTCCCAGGCGAACGGTCCAGGCGGCGACCTTGCGCGAATGGGTCTGCTCGGCGCCGCGCTGGTCGAGCGCCGCGACGAGGCCGTCGACGAGGTTGCGGGTCCGCTCGTGGACCCTTCGCTCCAGCGACTCGTTCAGCGATTCCAGCGCCGCGTTCTTGCTGTGCAGGAGCGTCGTCATCTCCTGGTAGTTGCGGCGCAGGTGGTACTCGTCGGCGGCGCCGCGAACGATCTGCAAGAGGTCGCCCTGGTTCCACGGCTTGGGGATGAAGCGGAAGATCTCGCCGCGATTGACGGCGTCGACGGCGGCCTCGAATTCCTCGACGGCGGAGATGAGAAGCCGGTAGCTCTGCGGCGCGACCTCGCGCGCACGCTGCAGGAACTCGGCGCCGTCCATCTCCGGCATGCGGTAGTCGCTGCCGATCACGACGAACTCGCTCCCGCCGGCGAGGATCTGGAGGGCGTCGGCGGGACGGGTGGCGGTGACGACCTCGTATCCCTCGAGCTCGAAGGTGCGCTTGAGCGCCTTCAGCACGAAGGGCTCGTCGTCGACGAAGAGCAGGCGATCCATCGTACGCCCGCAATCGGCCGCGGGACGCGCGACTTGAGTCCGGAAGATCTACTCGGCGCGCAGGGGGGACGAATCCCCACCTTCGCCCATCCACACCGTCTTCACGTTGACGAACTCGCGCAGGCCGATCGAGGAGAGCTCGCGGCCGTGCCCCGACGCCTTCACCCCGCCAAAGGGCAGCCGCGGGTCGGACTTGACCATGCCGTTGATGAAGACCTGCCCGGCCCAGAGGTCGTTCGCGAGCCGCTCGATCTCCTTCGCATCCCGCGACCACGCGCTCGCCCCGAGGCCGAACCGGGTCGCGTTGGCGAGAGAGATCGCTTCGCCGATGTCCTCGGCACGGAACACGGTCGCCACGGGTCCGAAGATCTCCTCGTCGCGGCCCGGAGTGCCCGGCCCCGCGTCCGTGAGGACCGTCGGCTCGAAGAAGAACCCATCGCGGGCGACCCGCTTGCCGCCGGCGAGCACCTTCGACCCCGACGCCACCATCTTCCGTACTTGCGCTTCCAGGTCCTCGAGCACCTGGGCGGAGGCGAGCGGGCCGATCTCGGTCTTCGGATCGCTCGGATCGCCGAGGCGCAGGGCCTTCATCCGTGCCGCCATCCCTTGCGAGAACTTGTCGTGGACGTCGCGATGGACGATGAAGCGCTTGGCGGCGATACAGCTCTGGCCGGCGTTCTGGATGCGGGCGGTCACGGCGGTCTCGATCGCCTTGTCGAGGTCCGCGCTGGGGAGGACGACGTAGGGGTCGCTACCACCCAGCTCGAGGACGACTTTCTTGAGATTGCGACCGCATGTCTCGCCGATGCTACGGCCGGCGCCCTCGCTGCCCGTCAGCGTGGCGGCCGCGACGCGCGGGTCTTCCAGGATCTTTGCGACCTTGTCGCTCCCGATGAGGAGCGTCTGGAACGCGCCTTCCGGAAAGCCTGACTGCGCGACGAGATCTTCCATCGCGAGCGCGCACTGCGGGACGTTCGAGGCGTGCTTGAGGAGCCCGACGTTGCCTGCGGCGAGCGCGGGTGCGGCGAAGCGGACCACCTGCCAGAGCGGGAAGTTCCAGGGCATCACGGCCAGCACGACGCCGAGGGGCTGGTAGCGCACGAAGGAACGCCGCGCGTCCGTCTGAACCACCTCGTCGGCGACGAAGCGGGGGCCATTCTCGGCGTAGTACCGGCAGCCGAGAGCGCACTTGTCCACCTCGGCGAGCGCGGCACCGTGGAGCTTGCCCATCTCGAGGGTCATCAGCTTCGCCAGCTCTTCGCGTCTCTGCGTGAGCGCGTCGCCCACCCGGGCGACGAGCCGCGCCCGCTCCTGGGCCGGGATGTCCCGCATCTTCGCGGCCGCACGGGTGGCGCGGACGATCCGGTCTTCGACGTCCCGGTCGCTGTGGGCCTCGAAGGTCTTCACGGTACGTCCGGTGGCGGGGTTCACGGTGGCGATGGGCATGGCGCCACGAATACCAAATGCGAGCACCTCAGGGGAGCGTCGGCTACCGGACTCACGATACCCGCCATTACGGGACCGTACGGAAGCGACGGGCGGCGGGGCGGGCGTCCGCCCGGACCGTGGCCGCGCAGCCCCGCGCGCGGCTCCTGTCTGCGGTCTCGGAAGGAGGTCGCAAATGAAACTGGCTCTCGGGCGGGTGTGCGCGGTCGCCGCGATCATCGCTACGGCGTGCGGGGGAGAAGAAGGCGCCGAGCGGTTGCAGAAGGAGGAGCCGGCGCGAGCGGAGCTGCTCTCTACGAGCTGCGTAGGGATCATGCCGGCCGCGGCACCGGCGAGCTGGACGCATGTCTACTCCGTCGACAGCGACAGCGGGTGCGGAAGGGACACTTCCGACGCGAGCGGGAACGTGATGCTCGAACGGACGCACGGACCGGGAGGGATTTTCGATTCCGAGGAGGACGACTGGGACATCTTCACCACCGTCGGCCACCAGCGGGGCGCCGTGCGGCAGTTCGACGGCGCGCGGATGTTCCCCCAGGAGTGGGGCTTCATGACCCTCGGCGATCACAACGGCTGCGGGTTGAACTTCAACTGCAAACCCGACCTCGGACTCCGCGCCTGGACGGCGAATGGCGCGCTCATCCGCTCGGCGACGCCGACGTTCGAGGTATGGGATGTGCAGCTCGATCTCAACGGCGGTGTCGCGCTAGTGGGGCTGCGGCCGCAGCAGCCGTTCACGATCGTCTCGCAGCGATTCGATCCGCATGGCAATCCGCTCGCATTCCAGGCCGTCGTCGCGAGAGGCACGACGCAGCCGCAGTTCGTCGTCACGGGCGTGAGCGTGTCTGGCCTATCGCTGGTCCTCTGGAACGGCGACTTCTCGGGGTTCCCGGAAAATTCGATCGTCGGCCGATGGGTGAACCGATTCGGCCAGGCCGTCACCGGGACGTTCCTCGTCGCTCGCAATGCCTTCCGACCCTCGGTGACGCCGCTCGTCGACGGATCGGTGGCGATCCAGGCGTTCGTGTCGGGTCTCTCGATCCCCCGCGCCGACTGGGTCGCACTGGTGGGTAGCGGATCCACATCGGTCTCGCCGGTGCCCGCCTGGCTCGCGGCGCATTCCGATGCTCGTGTCTTCATCGTCCGCGGCGGGAGGGCGTACGCGCTCTTGTCCCCGATCGATCCCGGGACCTGCGGAGCCGCTCACGTGACGCTCTTCGCAACCGCAGGGAATCGCTGCGGAGCATTCGATGTCGACTCTGGCGCGCCAGGCCCCACGTGCGCGGCGGATCCGTGGGGCAACGAGCCCGCCTTCCCCCTGTTCGCGAGCAACATCGGTCGCGACGGAACACTATTCGTGAGAGGCGTCACGGGAGAGCCCGGGCGCAACTGCAAGGACCGCGTGTTCCCGGCTCTGCTTCGCTGAGCGGGTCAGCGCAGCGACTTCACGATGGAGAGCACTTCGGCGAAGTCGTGAGCGACGAACGGCGGCTTGGCCGCTCGGAGCATCTCCTCGGACTGCGCGCCGTACGTGACGGCGACGGCGCGAAGACCGGCAGCGCGGGCCATGAGGAGGTCATGCGTCGTGTCGCCAACCAGGACGGCCGCATCCGCCCTCTTGCCGAGCCTTTCGAGGACGTGGAGCGCCAGGTCGGGCTCGGGCTTCGGGCGGGCGACGGCGTCGTAGCCCGCCACGACCTCGAAGTAGGGAGCAATACCGGCGGCCTCGAGCTGCGCAATTGCGCCCGCCTGCGCCTTGGAGGTCGCGACGCCGAGCCGGAGCCCGCTCCGGTGCAGTTCCGCGACGCCCTCCGCCACGCCCGGATAGAGGAACTCCTTCGAGCGCGGGACGACGCGCTCGCGCCACAGGCGGCGGTATTCCGCAACGCAGCCCTGTACGTTGTCCGAGTGCTCGGGCAAGCCGAGGAGGCCAGAGAACGCCACCGTGAGCGGAAGACCGATGGTGGCGCGGATCGCGTCCGCGGTCGGTCCGGCGCAGCCCTTCTCGGCCAGCGCGGACAGCGCGGTCTGGACGATCACGTACGGGGTGTCGACGAGAGTCCCGTCGAGGTCGAAGAGGACGGCTTCCAGCACCGGAGCCAATTAACACGCCGCTCGTCGACCGAAAGCACAGCGGAGCTGTAAAGACGCATTTTGCCGTGCTTCTTTGGGATGGCAGAGTGGGCGCTCGGGCGTTAGATTTCCAGGCAGCCCGGGCAGCCGTTGTTTCGGGGCGGCTCGTGCGCAGCTTTTGCGGGGGTGAGGGGGTCGATGTCGTCGTTTCGCGTCAGCGCGGTTCTCCTTGCCCTCTCCGGCTTGCTGGCGTGCGGAACCTCGTCTTCGCCCGCTGACGTGGGATCGCAAACCGCGGCGGAGAACATGGGCGTCGTCCCCGCCGGTTGCATGCAGGCAAGGGTCTCCGCGCTGATCGGCATGTCCAAGATCGTCACGCTGCATGCGCAGGGCTGTGTCGCCGACGCCGATTGCCTCGTCGTGGATACCGGGGTCCGGTGCCTGGAAGGCTGCCCGGGCGCGATCGTCGCATCGGATCGGGACGCCTACCTGACCGATCTCGATCGGTACGGCGGCAAGGTTTGCGCGACGCTGCCGGCGGGCTGCGGATTCGCTCCCTCGTGCGCGCCGGCCGAGGCGCGGTGCGTGAGCGGAACCTGCCGGATGATCGAGTAGCGGCTAGCGGAAGTCGCGCGACGCAAGGCCCGTAACAGCGTCCTGCAGCGACCAGAACCGATCTCCCTTCACGCTGGTGACGCCGTCGTACTGCTCGAGGCGCCCTTCGACGACGAGCAGGGCGGCGGAGAGGATCGGGAGCCGGTTCCGCTCGAACGTGTCCGGGTCGATGACGATGTTGGAGATCCCGGTCTCGTCCTCGAGGGAGAGGAAGACGAATCCCTTCGCGGTCCCCGGGCGCTGGCGGACGATGCAGAGCCCGCCGGCGCGGACGCGGCGACCGTTGCCGAGACCGACGAGCTCCCTCGCCGTGCGGACCCGGAGCGCGCGGAGCTTGTCGCGTTCGAGCGCCACCGGATGCGGGCCCACCGCGATGCCGGTGCCGCGCAGGTCGGCCGCGGTCCGCTCGCGCAAGGACATCTCGGGGAGCGGCGAATCGCCCTCGTCGCGGGGCTCGACGCGGGCGAACAACCCGGCTCCGCGCCGCGCCGCCGCTTCCGCCTGCCAGAGCGCGCTGCGCCGCGTGGATTGCGGGCCAGAGGGGCGCACGGCGAGCGAGCCGAGAGCGCCGATCTCCGCCAGCGACGTGAGCTCGTCGCGCCGCAGCGGCACGCGGGCGGCGAGATCGGAGATGCTGCGGAACGGACCGTTGCTCCGCTCGCGTACGATCGCATCACCCATCGTCTGGCGCAGGCCGCGCGCGTAGCGGAGACCAAGGCGGAGCTGGAGGTCTTCCTCGGGGCCGTCCCGTTCGAGCGTGCAGAGCCAGTCGGAGCGGGCCACGTCGATGGGACGGACGTGGACTCCCCGCCTCTGCGCGTCCTTCACCAGCGTGGCGGGGCTGTAGAAACCCATCGGCCAGCAATTGAGCATCGCCGCCGTGAAGGCCTGCGGGTGGTGCGCTTTCAAGTACGCGCTGGCGTAGACGAGGAGCGCGAAGGACGCGGCGTGGCTCTCCGGGAAGCCGTAGAGCGCGAACGAGGTGATGCCCTGCACGATCTCGTCCTGCGCCCCGGGGGCGATGCCGTTCCTGGTCATCCCGGCGCGCAGGCGCTCCTCGATCCGCTTCATCCGCTCGGCGGATCGCTTGCTTCCCATCGCCCGGCGCAATTCGTCCGCTTCACCGCCGGTGAAGTCCGCCGCCACCATGGCGATGCGCATCAGCTGCTCTTGAAACAGCGGAATTCCCAGCGTGCGCTCCAGGACCGGCCACAGCGACGGGTGCGGCACGGTCACCTCCTGCCGCCCCGCGCGCCGTTCCAGATAGGGATTCACCATCTGCCCGACGATGGGTCCGGGGCGGATGATCGCGACCTCTACGATGATGTCGTAGAAGCGCGAGGGCCGCATGCGCGGGAGCGTCGCCATCTGCGCGCGCGACTCGACCTGGAAGACGCCGACCGTGTCGGCCTTCTGCAGCATCTCGTAGACGGCGGGATCGCCCTCGGGAAGCTGGGCGAGATCGATGGCGACGCCTTCGTGCGCGCGGATCATCGGGACGGCCTGTTCGAGCACGGCCATCATCCCGAGGCCGAGCAGATCCACCTTGATGATCCCCAGGTCGGCGCAGTCGTCCTTGTCCCACTGCACGACGACGCGGCCGGGCATCGAGGCGGGCTCGAGCGGAACGATCTCGTCGAGGCGGGTCTTCGCGATGACCATGCCGCCGGAGTGCTGGCCGAGGTGCCTCGGAAGGCCGGCGACCTGCCTGCAGAGCGCGAGGAAGAGCCGGACCCGGCGGTCGTCGACCGCGAATCCCGCCTCTCGCGCTCGATTCGGCAGATCGTCGTGCTCGGTGGTGAATTCGAAATGGGGAAGCAGCTTCGAGAGCCGGTCCAGCTCTCCCTGGGGAAGGCCGAGCACCTTGCCGACCTCCCGCGCCGCCGAGCGGGCGCGGTAGGTGATCACGTTGGCGGTCATCGCCGCGCCCTGAGCGCCGAAGCGCTGGTAGACGTGCTGGATCACCTTCTCGCGCTGGTCGCCGCTCGGAAGGTCGAGGTCGATGTCGGGCCACGCCTTGTGTCCGGTTGCGTCCGTGCGCTCCTCGGAGAGGAAGCGTTCGAAAAGAAGACCCATGCCCACCGGATCGACCGCGGTGATCCCGAGCGCGTAACAGACGGCGCTGTTCGCGGCCGAGCCGCGGCCCTGGGCCAGGATCTTCGCCTCGGCGCAGAAGCGGATGAGGTCGTGGACGATGAGGAAATAGCCGGCGAGGCCGAGCTTCGCGATGAGCGAGAGCTCCCGCTCGATCTGCGCGGCGGCCTTGGGCCAGCGCGGGCTTTGCGGGCCGCCGTAACGGCCGCGGGCGCCCTCGAAGGTGCGGTGGCGCAATTCCCCGTCGAGCGTGGTCGCGAAGGTGAGGTGCGGATCGGGGAACTCGTACCCGAGGTCTTCCAGCGTGAAGGCGCAGCGCTCGGCGATCTCGCGCGTGCTGCGGATGGCCTGGGGGAGATCGCGGAAGATCTCCTCCATCTCCTGCGGCGGACGGACGTGGCGCTCCGCATTGCGAGAGAGGCGGCGGCCCGCCTCGTCGAGCGTCGTCTTCAGGCGGATGCAGGTGAGGGCGTCGAAGAGGGGCTTGTGGCGCGCGGTGGCGTGGCTCACGCCGCCTCCTGCGACGATGCGCAGCCCTCGCGCGTGGGCGACGTCGATGCGGCACCGGTTGTCGCGCTCCTCCTGCGGATCGAGGTGGCGCTGCACCTCGGCGAAGAGGTTGTCGTTGCCGAGGATGCTCGCGAGGGCGCAGAGGTCTTTGCCCGTCCCCGCGCTCAGCGCGACGAGGCCGTGGCGCAGGTCGGCGAGCTGCTGGAGACTCGCGCGGCATTCGCCCTTTTCATGGTTTGCATGACCAAGAGTGAGGAGGCGGCAGAGGTTCTTGTAGCCCTGCCGGTTCTCGCACAACAGCGTCACGAGGCCGGCGCCTTCGACTTCCAGTTCCGCGCCGACGAGCGGGCGGACGCCGTTGCGCTTCGCCGCGCCGTGGAAGCGGGGCGCTCCGTACACGCCGCCCAGATCGGCGACGCCGAAGATCTCGTGGCCCGCGTCCGCGGCGGCGTCGGCGAGGTCCTCGGGAAGCGAGGCGCCGCGCAGGAAGCTGAAGGCGCTGCGGGCGTGGAGCTCGACGTAATCGGAGCGGCGGATCCTGCCCGACACGGCCTTGCCGGTCGCTTCGATGCGGGCGTTCCGGTCCGCGAGCGCCCGCAGGCGCCAGCCGCTTTCGTCTTCCAGCTCTGCAGCGATGCCGGAGAGAGAAGGACGCGGAGCGGGCGTCGCCACCAGATCGTCCGCCGGATAGGGCCCGAGCTGAGCTTCCGGCGGCGTCCGCTTCTGCAGGACGTTTTCCAGCGGATCGATCGATGCTGCGGCCTGCGGCCTTCGCCCGTCGCGGGCAAAGCCCGCTCCTCCCTGCTGTTCCCGATCGAGGCGATGGCGATCAGTCATATACGGCCTCGATCCACCAGGAGCCGGAATCGAGCTCGCGCGAGGCGCGGATGAGGAGGCCGCCCGCGATCTCCAGATCGTACGAATCGAGGGCGAGCGGATGGTCGGTCCACCATTCCGCGACCGTCCGCCACGGTCCGGCGCTCTGCACCACCCTGCCGCCCAGCGCGCCTTCGCCGATGACCAGGAGCGGCTGTCCGTGCGGATCGCAGCGGACTTCCGCCTCGCGCGGGGGTCGGAGGGCGCGGGCGGCGAGCGGGACCTCGTCTTTCGGCGGACGCGACTTCGGGATCTCCTCCTCCGGCGGCGGCGCGAACCGGGCCACTTCCGCGGCGAACGGGCGGTGGGTGTCGGGTGCGACGGGCATTCCCACCCGTCCTTCGCCGACCAGCGCCTGGAGCCGCGCCACCGCCGCGGCGACCTGCGTCGGGCTCGCGGTGCGGGGGCCGAAGAGCGGAAGTTGCGCGAGGACCTCGCGAGTCGGAGCCGCGGAGAGGCGCACGGCACGCACGCCGGAGGCGGGCGGCCTTCCTTCGAGGGAAAGACGGAGCAGTTGCAGGAGAGGCTGCGGCTCGCGGGAAGGTCCGGCGAGATCGATCGAACGCGTGTCCCAGGAGCCCCCTTCGAGCCGCAAGAGCAGCGTCAACTCCCTCGCCATCAGGCCGCGCGCTCCCAGACGGGCGCAGAGGCGATCGAGGAGGGCCTTGCAAACGAAGAGGAGCGGCTCGAGCGTGGTCGCGTCCCATTCCAGCTCCTCGCCTTCCTCGAATCGCTCGGGAGGCTTCTGCGGGACGAAGGTGCCTTCGGTGTCGCCGCGGGCGATGCGCAGAAGCGCCGCGGCGCCCGGACCGAGGCGCGCGGCGAGCGGCCCGGGCGGCAGGCGCGCGATCTCGCCCAGGGTGCGGAGGCCGAAGCGCTGCAGCGTCTCGACGAGGTCGGCGTCGAGGTCGAGGCCGGGGACGCGCGACGACGAGGAGAGAGCGAAGAGCGGAAGATCGGCGAGGAAGGCGGCCTCCTCGGCGCGCGCAACGACGCGGAAGGCTCCGGCTCGCGCGACCTCGACGTCGGGGAGGGCCGCGCGAGCGGCGAGGAGCGCCACCGGCTTTCCCGCGCCGATCCCGACCGCGGCGCAGAGCCCGACCCGCTCCGCGGAGGAGACGAGGGCGCGGGCGATGCCGCGCTCGTCGCCGAAGAGCGAAGAGAGCCCTTCGACGTCGAGGTAGACGAGGCCTGGACCCGCCTCCTCGACGCGGGGAGAGACGGCGCAGGCGGCCTCGACGGCGGCCTGGGCGGCGGCGCGGATCCGCTCGGGCGAGTCGGGCTCCGCGAGCAGCTCCGGACAGAGCGAGCGCGCCTCGGCGAGCGTCATCCCCGGCGCCACGCAGGAGGCGGCGGGCGTCGCGGCGACGACCAGCGCACGGCCGCCGAGGTCGCTCCCCGCCTGCACGATCGCGAGCGGCCGGGGCGCGAGATGCGGCTCCGCCCGCAACGCGGCCACGAGCGGCAGATCCGGTACCAATAGACAAGCGACGCGCATGGCCGATGCCGCGGTTCACCCGCCCTCCCAGCAAAGGTGCAAGCGGATCCGCGCGGAGGGGCCTCGGTAACGAAGCCGCGTCACGGCGGCTATCGCCCCCGTCCCCCGCAGGAGTTTCGCGGCGCTTCCTTCCCAGCGGGAGCGATCGCGCTCGATCTCGATGGTCGTCGAGGAGAACGATCCGGTCTGCGGGGCGCGGGAGAAGACGACGAGCGCGCCGCCGTGCTTCTGCGCCGCTCGCGCGAGGCGCGCCCAGATGGCTGCGTTTGGCGCCTGCTTCTTGCGCAGGAACTCGAACCGGACGACGTGCACGCCTTCGATACGGGCGGGCGGAGCAGTCTGCGCCAGATCGAGGGCGACAAGGCCGAAGCGGGCCTCGAGCGCGATCTCCGCCGCGCGCAACGCATGGGCAGGCTCGCGGGGACGGATCCAGAGCAGCCGCCGCAAGTCGATGTCGTCAGGGCGGGGATCGAAGGAATCTTCCGGATCGACGAGCGCGCACAGCTCTCCTCCGCGAGTCGCCGCCGCGAGCGCGGCGCGCAGGAGCGCGGTTCCGCCGGCCGAGGGGGGAGCGGCGATCTCGTGCATCTCCCCCCTGCCGAATCCGCCCCCGAGCGCCGCGTCGAGCGACGGCCAGCCGGTCGCGAGGACCCGCCGCCTCGGGACAGGGCGGGTGGCTCGCTGGACCGCCCCGGTCCGGAGCAGATGTTCCAGCGCGCCGGGATCGCGTCGAAGCGGGGCAGCCACGCTTCCGATCTAGCTGCACGCACGTTCAGTGACAAGGGCCTGGAGCGCGACTTCGTGTAGATCCGCGCAAAGGGATGCTTTTCCTCTCGCGCACCGACGTCGAGCAGTGCGGGCTATCGGTCGCCGATTGCATCGACGCTTGCGAAGAGGCGCTTTCCGCCAAGGCGGCGGGCGCCTGCGAGCTAGCGCCGAAGCTCGGCATCTCGCCGCGTCCGGGAGCGCTGTTCCATGCCATGCCGGCACGGATCCCCGGCGTCGCTGGGATGAAGTGGATCTCGGTCTTTCCCGATCGGCGTCCGGCTTTGACGGCGCTCATCGTGCTGAACGATCTGGACAACGGAGCGCCTCTCGCCATCCTCGAGGCAGCTCATCTGACGGCGCTGCGAACGCCTGCGGCAACGGCGATAGCGGCGCGGCGCCTCGCCCGCCCGGAATCCCGGACGATCGCAATCGTAGGCCCGGGCCTGCAAGGGCGGGCGCACCTCGCGGCGCTGCGGCTCGTCCTGCCACGGCTGCACCGATGCCGCGCCTGGGCCCCTTCGCGCGCGACGGCGGAACGCTTTGCCGAGGAGATGTCCCGCGAGCACGGGATCGAAGTCGAAGCCGCGGAATCGGCGGAGGCCGCCTGTCGCGAGGCGGACATCGTCGCGACCTGCGCTCCGTGGCCCGCCCGTTCGCCCCCCTCGCTCGGTCCGGGCTTCTTCGCTCGCGGCGCTTTCGTCTGCACCATCGACTACGACTCGTCGGTGACACCCGCGGCGGCGGCCGCGTTCGATCGCCGTTTCACCGACGACGTGGCGCAGATGCAGGCGGCACGCGCGAAAGGATCCTTCGCGGGTTGGCCCGAGGACTTCGGCGAGCTTCACGCAGCATCGCGGCGGAGCGACGACGAGACCATCCTCTGCGCCAACCTGGGTCTCGCCATCTTCGATCTCGCGATCGCCAGCCTGGCCGTGGCCCGCGCTCGCCAGCGCAGGCTGGGTATCGAGCTCCCCGGGTAGCTCTACTCGTCGGACTGCTCGTCGGCGAGCTTTGCCCGCAAGAGGTCGCCGAGCGTCCCGAAGCCCTTCCCCGGCGGGGGCGCCTTCTTGCGGTACGCCTCGTACTCCGCCCGGCCCTCGCTGCGCTCCGCCGAGGTGCGGGAGAGCCGATATCGGCCCCGGTCGTCGATCTCGATGATCTGCGCTTTCACCGCGGTTCCGAT
>JBJMQD010000187.1:0-20374 GCA_045802855.1 Myxococcales bacterium
GGATCAACATCAAGATCATGCGCGACGTCGCCACCAACGTGAAGGAGAAGTGCCCCGGGGCGTTCGTGATCGTGATAACCAACCCACACGACGCGATGCTCTACGCGATGAAGCAGATCACCGGCTTTCCCAAGGAGCGGGTGGTCGGGATGGCTGGCGTCCTCGACACAAGCCGCTTCCGGCTCTTCGTCGCCGAGGAGCTGGGGGTATCGATCGAGGACGTGCACGCCCTCGTCCTCGGAGGGCACGGCGACGACATGGTTCCGATCACGCGGCTCTGCTCGGTCGCCGGCGTGCCGCTCGAGAAGCTCGTGGCGAAGCCGAGGCTCGATGCCATCGTAGAGCGCACCCGCAAGGGCGGTGGCGAGATCGTCGCGCTCCTCAAGACCGGAAGCGCCTTCTATGCGCCGGCCACCAGCGCCATCGCGATGGCGGAGTCGTATCTGAAGGACAAGAAGCGCGTGCTTCCTTGCGCCGCGCTCCTCGAGGGCCAGTACGACGTGCGCGGCTACTACATGGGCGTCCCCGTCGTCATCGGAGCGGGAGGCGTGGAGAAGATCCTCGAGCTCGATCTCACCGCCGACGAGAAGCAGATGTTCCAGCGCTCGTTCGAGTCGGTGAAGAAGACGGTGGACGAGATCAAGCTCTGACGGTGGCGATCTGCCGCAGGCGGCGTTAGGGTGCTCGTGCCGGCCCGCTTGGCCGGCGGAGGTTCCTCATGAAGAAGCTGGTACTCGGTTCGGCGCTCGTGGCCCTCCTCGGGTCATCGGCGGCCTTCGCCTGCCACGACGATCAGGAGACGGCGGCGAAGGAAACCAAGAAGGAGCAGACGGTCGCGCAGAAGGCGGAGAAGAAGCCCGTCAAGGCGGCCAAGAAGACGACCTCGAAGACCGCGGACAAGACAGCGGTAGCGCAGGTCGACAAGCAGTAGCGTTTCAGGCGGCCGCGTTCCCGCGGCCGCCTTCCCTCTGGTCAGGGCGAGAACGTCACGGACGCCATCCAGAGCGGCTGGCTGAGCGGTAGCCGGTAGTACGATCCGCCATTGCCGAGCGATCCCATTCCTGCCCAGTGGTTGATCGATGCTTCCAGGCCGACGCTCAGGTGGCTGTCCCTGGCGTACGACACTCCGGCGCTGCCGTACGTGTAGAGACCGAGCGGCGTGTTCTGCGCGAGGATGGGATCGGGCTGGAAGACCTGCCCGACTCCGACGCCCGTCGCGAGCTCGAGCCTGACCGCGCCGCCCACCCGGAAGCGAAGCTCCGGAGCGACGGCATAGGCGATGGTTCCGGGGCTGCCCAGAGCGAGCGCGCGGATTCCGGGCGTGAGCATCCCGTACGAGGCTCCGAATCGTCCGTAGAACGAGCCCGCCCACATCCCGTGGTACGACGTCGCGCCGAGCGCGAGCGAACCTTCCGGGGTCGCTGCCTGCACGACGGCGGGAAGGAGCAGGCAGAGCAAACCGATGGCTCGCATGGGACCTCCAGAAGTATCATGACGCCGTTTCGACGGCGTTGTTCACTGTTTGCTCGCGACGGCGCGATGCGCTATGAGCGCGCTCGTCGGAGAGCGGCCGGAGCAAACGGAGAGGGATCCGAATGGCGGAGCGTTACATCGTCGTCGGCGGCGGTCTCGCCGGGCTCATGACGGTCATCAAGCTGGCCGAGGCCGGAAAGCACGTCGACGTCTTTTCCTTCGTCCCCGTCAAGCGCAGCCATTCGGTCTGCGCGCAGGGCGGGATCAACGGAGCGGTCAATACCAAGGGCGAGGGCGACCACCCCGACATCCATACCCGGGACACGCTGCGCAGCGGGGACTTCCTCCTCGAGCAGCCTCCGGTGAAGGGGATGTGCTACGCGGCGCCGCAGATCATCTACCTGCTCGATCGCATGGGGGTCCCGTTCAACCGCACGTCGGAGGGGCTGCTCGACTTCCGCCGCTTCGGCGGCACGCTGCATCACCGGACGGCATTCTCCGGCGCCTCCACCGGCCAGCAACTCCTCTACGCGCTCGACGAGCAGGTCCGCCGCTACGAATCCGAAGGGCTGGTCCGCAAGTTCGAGTACTGGGAGTACCTCTCGTTCGTGAAGGACGAGCAGGGCGCCTGCCGCGGCATCGTCGCGCTGGATTTGCGCACCATGAAGATCGAGGCGTTCCCCGGGGACGCGGTGTGCCTCGCGACCGGCGGCCCGGGAATCGTCTACGGCCGGAGCACCAACTCGACCATCAACACCGGCACCGCCGCGGCCCGCGCGTACATCGACGGCGCCATCTACACCAACGCGGAGTTCATCCAGGTCCATCCGACCGCCATCCCGGGAGAGGACAAGCACCGGCTGATGAGCGAGTCGGCCCGCGGCGAGGGCGGACGCATCTGGGTGCCCAAGAACAAGGACGACAAGCGCGATCCGCGCACCATCCCGGAAAACGAGCGCTGGTTCTTCCTCGAGGAGAAGTATCCGAAGTATCGCAACCTCGTTCCCCGCGACGTGGCGAGCCGCGAGATCGTCTATGTGGTGCGCAATCTCGGACGCGGCGTCGAAGGACAGGAAGCGGTCTACCTCGATGTCTCCCACATCCCGGCCGCGACGCTCGATCGCAAGCTGGGCGGGATCATGGAGATCTACGAGAAGTTCGTCGGCGAGGATCCGCGGCACGGTCCGATGAAGATCTTCCCCGCGGTGCACTACTCGATGGGCGGCTTGTGGGTCGACTACGAGGCCGACGCGCGCAACGACATGGTCCCGGGGTCGCCGCGGCAGCAGTCGACCAACATCCCCGGCCTCTATGCGGCGGGAGAGGTCGACTATGCCTATCACGGCGCGAATCGGCTCGGCGCGAACTCGCTCCTCTCCTGCATCTACGCGGGGCTCATCACCGGTCCCGCGATGATCAGCTACGCGAAGAACGCGGCGCCGAAGAAAGGCGACGTCCCGCAGCCGCTGCTCGGCCAGGCGCAGAAGTTCTGGCACGAGCGGTTCGAGGGCATCTACAAGATGGACGGAACCGAGAATCCCTACGTCATCGGCCGCGACATGGGCGAGCTGATGCAGCGGGTCTCGACGGTGGTGAAGTTCAACAAGGACCTCGACGAAGGGATCGGCACGATCCGGGAGATGAAGGAGCGCTGGAAGAAGGTCAACGTCCTCGACACGGGCCGGACCCTGAACCAGAGCGCGAGCTACGTGAACCAGCTCTTCAACATGCTGGCGCTGGCCGAGATCATCTTGGTATGCGGCCGGATGCGCGACGAGTCGCGCGGCAGCCACTACAAGCCGGACTTCGCGCTCCCGGAGCCGAAGACGAAGGATCCGACGCAGGATCCGGAGTGGATGGAAGCCTGGCGGGTACGTAATGACAACTGGCTCAAGCTGACGATGGCCCGGTTCTCGGCGGATGGACCGAAGGTTACCTTCGAACCGTTGCAGAGCCTCGCGAACCCCATCCTGAAGCCCGAGCCGAGGTGGTACGCCTGATGGCCAACGAGATCCTGATCCGGATCGAACGACGCGACGGGCCGGGTGCGCCCGCCCGCTGGGAGGAATTCAAGGTCCCGAACCGGCCCAACGCCAACGTGATCTCGGTGCTCATGGAGATCCAGCGCAATCCGGTGACCACCGATGGCAAGCGCACCACGCCTCCCGCCTGGGACGCCGCCTGCCTGGAAGAGGTCTGCGGCTCCTGCACGATGGTGATCAACGGGAAGGTCCGGCAGGCGTGCTCGGCACTCATCGACCGCCTCCAGCAGCCCATCACGCTCACCGCGATGAAGAAGTTCCCGCTGGTACGCGACCTGGCCGTGGACCGCAGCAAGATGTTCGAGGCGCTCAAGCGCGTGCGCGGGTGGATCCCGATCGACGGCACGTACGATCTCGGCCCAGGCCCGCGACAGGCGCCGGAGGACCAGGAGATCAACTACGTCCTCTCGACCTGCATGACCTGCGGCTGCTGCCTCGAGGTGTGCCCGCAGGTCGGCCAGGACACGAGATTCATCGGGGCAGCGGCGATTTCCCAGGTCCGCCTCTTCAACAACCACCCCACGGGCCGGATGCACGCCGACGAGCGGCTGCGAGGCCTCATGGAATTGGGCGGTGTGGGCGACTGTGGGAAGGCGGGCAACTGCGCCGAGGCGTGTCCGAAGGGCATTCCGCTCACCTCCTCGATCGCGGAGATGGCGCGGGCCACGACGAAGCAGGCCTTCAAGGACTGGTTCCTGCGCGACGAGCGGGGCGCGACCGGCGGCCCGGGCTAGCCGCGAGCGCGGGCCCCGCTGGTCGTAACGCCGTCCGCCATCGGACGGAGACGTTTTGTCGCAACCGCGCAACCCCGCGAATTCACATGTTGGCAGTCAATGTGGGCGGAGTGGGATGCGCGACGTGACGCACCTCACGCTAGACTTCCGCATCAGAGCACCCGCATGGTCCCCGTTCTCCACATTGTCCGCGGCTCGGTGGCCGAAGGCCTCCAGGTGGTCGCTGAGAACATCCAGTCGAACCTGCACTCGGTTTCCGAGCGGGTCGGCACGGTGCAGCGCGCCGTGACCCAGGACATGCGCGCCCTCTGGGAAGGCGCCGAGGCGAATTTCCACGAAGCAGCGGCCGCGAACGAGCCGCCCGAGGCCGTCAACGACGCGCCCGCCCAGCCGCTGGTCGATGACGGCTGGCGCTTCCCTCTCGGCTGGATCTCGCTCGCCGCCGGCGCCGCCGCGATCGCCGGTCTCGGTCTCGCCCACATCGAGGTGCGCGAGAGGACCGAGGCGACCAGCCAACAGTCGCAGAAGTCGCGCGGGCTTTCGAAGAAGGCGCACCACCGGGGTGGCCGGTCGGGGCTGAGCCGGACCGACTGGAGCAGCTCCGGCTAGCCGAACACCTCTCGCGCCTCGCGGTACGTGCCCGCGTGCGCGAGCGCGCTCAGATCGATTGGCCGCGCGTACCCGCCGCCGAGCGTCAGGACGATCGGCAGCGCGCGGCTGCGGACGGCTTCGAAGACCATCCGGTCCCGCGCCCGCAGACCCTCGTGGGTAAGCGACAGGCGCCCTAGCGTGTCCTCCGCGAGGGGATCGACTCCGCCCTGGTAGAAGACGATCTCGGCGCCCTCGAGGACGGCCGGAAGATGGCGCTCGAGCGCTTCGAGGTACTCCCGGTCGCCGCAGCCGTCGGGCAACTCGACGTCGAGGGAGCTGCGCTGCTTGCGGAAGGGGAAGTTCTTCGCCGCGTGCATCGAGAAGGTGAAGATGTCCGGGTCGGCGGCGAAGATCGCGGCGGTCCCGTTGCCCTGGTGGACGTCCAGGTCGACGACCGCGGCGCGGCGGATGCGGCCTTCCAGGCGCAACCTCCGGATTGCGACCGCGTGGTCGTTGAACGTGCAGTAGCCTTCCCCGTGGTCGGCAAAGGCGTGGTGGGTGCCGCCGCCCAGATTTCCGGCGACGCCGTCCTCGAGCGCCGCGAAGGCGGCAGCGAGGGTCCCGCCTGCGGACGACCTCGACCGCAGGACCAGTTCCTCGCTCCAGGGAAGGCCGATCCGACGCTGGTCGATTTCTCCCAGCGTGCCGTGCAGGATCGAATCGACGTACGAGGCCGTGTGGACGAGGAGCAGGTCGTCGACGTCGATGGGCGCGGCCTCGCGTAGCTCGGCATCGGCGACGAGCCCATCGCGATCGAGGATTTCCCGCAACCTCCGGTACTTCCCGGCCGGGAACCGATGCCCGGTGGGTAGCGGGACGACGTACCGGTCGCTGTGGAAGACCTGCATGATGCCCGCGATCCTGCTGCGCCGGACCCGGATAAGCAACGGGCGCGAAATAACAGGCGGCAGGAAACGTAGGCTGCCGCCGATGAAACACCTTCTCCTCGCCGCCGCCCTCGTCTTCGCAGGTTGCTCCCATGACGCTTCGCGGAACGGCTCCGGCGGGGGAGAAAGCGGAATCGTCGATGCGGCCCCGCTGCGGACCGACTGGACGCCGCAGCAGCTCGAGGCGGCCTGCAAGGAAGCGGAGAAGACATGCGACGCGAAGCTTGCGAAGATCGCGTCCCTGAAGGACTCCGAGCGGACGTTCGCCAACACGCCCGAGGCGATCGAGCAGGTGACCACCGACTGGTCGGAGGTGGTGGGGCGCGCGGGCTTCATGAAGGACATCCACCCGGACGAAAAGGTCCGAGCCGCCGCGACCGCGTGCGAGGAGGAGGCGGGCAAGTACGCGGCGCGGATCGCCTCCCGCAAGGACCTCTATCTCGCCGTCAAGGCGTGGCAGGCGCGCGGGGAGCAGATGGAGGAGCGGGCTTTGCCCGCGACGGGCGGAGCGCGAATGCGCGGAGCATCGATCGGCCCGCAGGACCGGCGCCTGGTCGAGCTGATGATGCGCGACTTCCACCGCGCCGGCGTCGATCTGTCGGACGAGCAGCGCGAGAAGCTCGTCGCGCTGCGCTCGCGCCTCGCCGAGTTGCAGACGCGCTTCAGCTCCAATCTCGACGAGGATACCACCAGCGTGGAGATGTCCCGCGAAGAGCTGGACGGGATGCCCGAGGCGTACGTCGCGCGGCTCAAGAAGACGCCCGCGGGCAAGTACGTCGTCACGACCAAGTACCCCGACTACTTCCCGTTCCTGGAGAACGCGAAGAGCACCGACGCGCGGCGCAAGCTCGAGGTCGCGTTCATGAACCGGGGCGCGAAGGACAACCTGAAGCTCCTCGACGAGGCGGTGGCGCTGCGCGACGAGGCCGCACACCTGCTCGGGTACGCGACCCACGCGGACTACGTCACCGAAGTGCGCATGGCGAAGAGCGCGCGCAACGTGCAGCAGTTCGAGGACAAGCTCGAAGGGCGCCTGCGCGAGAGGCTCGCCGTCGACCGCCAGAAGATGAGCGCGATGAAGAAGGCGGATACTGGTGATGCGACCATTCATGCCTGGGACTGGCGCTACTACCTGAACCAGCTTCGCAAGCGTGACTACGCGCTCGACGACGAGAAGATCCGCGCCTACTTCCCGGCCGACAAGGTGATGTCGGGAATGATGGACGTCTATTCGCGCCTGCTCTCTGTGCAGTTCAAGCGGGTCGAGGGCGCTCCCGTCTGGGCGGATGGCGTGTCGCTCTACGAGGTTCGCGACGGCGGGCGGCTGCTGGCGAAGTTCTACGTCGATCTCTTCCCCCGTCCGGGCAAGTACGGGCACGCGGCGGCCTTCGGCGTCGGCCCGGCCCGGCAGCTACCGGCGGGTTACCAGATTCCTCTCACCGTGCTGGTCGTGAACTTCACTCCGCCGGCGGACGGAAAAATCGCCCATCTCACGCTCGACGAAGTGGAGGTGCTCTTCCACGAGTTCGGGCACGTCATGCACGGATCGCTCACCACGGCGAAGTACGCGTCGATCTCCGGCACGAACGTGGCGACCGATTTCGTCGAGGCGCCTTCGCAGATGCTGGAGAACTGGGTCTACCAGCCCGAAATCTTGAAGATGATCTCGTCCGGACCGAACGGCGAGCCGATGCCGGCCGACCTCATCGCGAGCATCGGCCGCGCCCGCAAGTTCGACGCCGGCGTGCGCTACAGCCGGCAGGTCTTCCTCGGCCAGTTCGACCTCTACATCCACACGCACGGAGCGAAGGTCGACCCCGACGCAGCCGCGAAGAAGCTATGGACGGAGATCATGTCGTTCCCGGAGGATCCGCAGTCGCACTTCGCCGCGGGTTTCGGGCACATGATGAGCGGTTACGACGCGGGCTACTACGGCTACCTGTGGAGCGAGGTCTTCGCGGCCGACATGTTCACGCGGTTCGCGAAGGAAGGCGTCCTCAATCCGAAGACGGGCCGCGAATATCGCGACATCATCCTCGCGAAGGGGCGGAGCGAGGATCCGGATCAGCTCTTGCGCGAGTTCCTCGGGCGGGAGCCGAACGAGGACGCATTCCTCCGGCAGATCGGGATCGGCAAGCCGAGCGCCTCGAACTGACGGCGCCGTCAGAGCGTGAGGTGCGCGGCCCGGACCTCTGCCAGCGCCGCGTCGAACTCGAGCGCCTTGGCTTCCTGCCGCAGGTCGTCCGTCGCCCAGTCGTCCCACGAGCGCAGGACGACGGCGTGCCGGCCCGCGGGCGTGTGCTCCGACGAAGACAGCAAGAGGGCCCGCTTCTCCAGGTCGCCCCGTGCCGGGGCGCGACCCTGGAGGGCGAGCTTCCCGTCCTTCTCCACCTGGGCGAGGAGCTGGCGGGCGGGCTGGGAGAGGCCTTTCTGCCGCTCGCGGCGCCAGTCCGGATCGGTCACGACGCGTAGAAGCTGCGGCCAGAGCGCGCGGTGCACGAACGCGACCTTGCCGTCGACGAGCTTCGCGCCGAGGACTTCGCGGGAGCGTTCGAGCTCCGTCGCGATCGCGTATACCTTTCCGCCGTCCGGGTGTCCCCACCAGCTGCCGTGCACCTTTCCCAGCACCTCCCCCACGAGGGACCTCATCCCCCGGGTGTCGGTGAGGGAAAGAACGCGCTCCTTGCGCAATACCTCCAGCGCCTCCTCAGGGGTCTGGATGGGCAAGCTCGCTCCTTGGGCGCGCGATTGTACCAACGAAGCGTCGCTTGCGCGGGCGGGCGTCGGGGTGTACGAGCGGCCACTGAGGGGAGGCCCACGCGCGATGAAGATCCACGAGTACCAGGCCAAGGAAATCCTCCGTGGATTCGGCGTCGCCGTCCCTCGCGGGAAGCTCGCCAAGACACCCGAGGAGGCGGTCTCTGCCGCCCGCGAGCTCCTCGCCAACAAGCCGGTCTGCGTGGTGAAGGCGCAGATCCACGCCGGCGGCCGCGGGAAGGGCGGAGGCGTGAAGCTGGCGAGGAGCCCCGAGGAGGCAGGGGAGATCGCTCGCAAGATGCTCGGCATGCAGCTCGTCACCCACCAGACTGGACCCCAAGGTCAAAAAGTAAGGCGGGTCTACGTCGAGGAAGGGATGGACATCGCGCGGGAGCTGTACCTCGGGCTCACGCTCGACCGAACGGTGAGCCGCAATACGATGATGGCCTCCTCCGAGGGGGGCGTGGAGATCGAGGAGGTCGCCGCGAAGCACCCGGAAAAGATCCTCCGCGAAACGGTCGACCCGGTGGTGGGGCTGGCCGGCTACCAAGGGCGCGATCTCGCCTTCGCGCTCGGCCTCAAGGGGCCGGAGGTCAATTCGTTCGCCAAGTTCGCCTCCGCGATGTACCGCGCTTTCCAGGCGACCGATGCCTCGATCGTCGAGATCAACCCGCTCGTCGTCACCAAGCAGGGAGAGGTCCTGGCGCTCGACGCGAAGATGAACTTCGACGACAACGCGCTCTTCCGCCACAAGGACATCGCGGCGCTGCGCGATCCGGACGAGGAGGACCCGCGCGAGCAGCAGGCGAAGGAATTCGACCTCAACTACATCGCCTTGGAAGGCAACATCGCCTGCATGGTGAACGGCGCCGGCCTCGCCATGGCGACGATGGACATCATCAAGAGCTCTGGCGGCATGCCGGCGAACTTCCTCGACGTGGGGGGCGGCGCCGACGAGGAGAAGGTTACTGCCGCATTCAAGTTGCTGGTCTCCGATCCGCAAGTGAAGGCGGTGCTGGTCAACATCTTCGGCGGCATCATGAAGTGCGACGTCATCGCAGCGGGGATCATTGCCGCCGCCAAGCAGGTGCACCTGCACGTCCCTCTCGTCGTTCGCCTCGAGGGCACGAACGTCGAGCAGGGCAAGACGCTCCTGCGCAACTCGGGCCTCGCCATCATCCCCGCCGACGATCTGGGCGATGCCGCCCGCAAGGCGGTCGCCGCCGCGAAGAAGGTGGCGTGAGCTCTGTGGGCCTCGTCTCGTCCCTCTTCCGCAACGTCCTGGGGAAACCGGGCGCGGCGGACTTCCGCGACTCCGCGGAGCACTTCGTGCAGGTGCTGCGCGAACATGGGATTGGGCTGACGTTCGGCAAGGACGAGCTGCTCTTCGTGGACGACCTGGTCGAGCGCCTGAAGGAGCACCGCGAGTATCGCGACGCGGCGGGTTGCTGGCTGGGAGAGGTCTTCGCCCGCAACTTCGCGGGAGAGTGGGTGCCCGGGCATGCGCTCGGCCCCGCCGTCCGCGTCCAGACGGCGAAAGGCACGAAGCACCTCTTCCCGCTCGGCTGGGTCTACCGCCGCGCCGACGGCGGAGAGGCGGAGAGCATCGCCGCGAAGTGCCACCGCGACCTTGGCTATCCCGAAGACCCGGCCCGGCTCGGCACCTTTACCGACGCGGGCGAGCGGCGTTGGCCCGGGGGGAATCCGACATGAGCATTCTCGTGAACAAGTCGACTCGCGTCCTCTGCCAGGGTATCACCGGCAGCGCGGGGTCATTCCACTCCGGGCAGATGCTCGATTACGGCACGAACCTCGTCTCTGGCGTCACGCCGGGGAAGGGCGGGACGCGGTTCCGGGACAAGGTGCCGGTGTTCGACACGGTCGCGAAGGCGGTCGCGGAAACAGGAGCGAACGCGAGCGTCATCTTCGTCCCGCCGCCCTTCGCCGCCGACGCGATCCTCGAGGCCGTGGCGGCGAAGATTCCCCTCGTCATCTGCATCACCGAAGGCATTCCCATCGACGACATGGTGAAAGTGAAGCGCGCTCTCGCCGGAAACGAGACGCGCCTCATCGGACCGAACTGCCCCGGGATCATCACTCCCGGTGAATGCAAGATCGGCATCATGCCCGGCCACATCCACAAGAAGGGCCACGTCGGAATCGTCAGCCGCTCGGGCACGCTCACGTACGAAGCGGTGCACCAGGTCACGCAGCTCGGGATGGGCCAGTCCACCGCGATCGGGATCGGCGGCGATCCGGTCCACGGACTCAACTTCGTCGATTGCCTGAAGCTGTTCGCCGCCGATCCGGAGACCGAATCGGTCATCCTCATCGGGGAGATCGGCGGGGGCGAAGAGGAGGATGCCGCCGCCTTCATCGAGGCGAGCTACACGAAGCCGGTGGTCGGGTTCATCGCCGGCGCGACCGCGCCTCCCGGCAAGCGGATGGGGCACGCCGGCGCGATCATCTCCGGCGGAAAGGGCACCGCGAAGGACAAGATCGCGGCCCTCGAGAAGGCAGGCGTGCACATCGCTGCCGGACCGCACGAGCTCGGCAGGACCCTGCAGCGCGTGCTCGGTCGCTGAGGTCCATGGAAGGGGCGCCCGCCCTCGAGTTGCGGGACGTGAGCAAGCGATTCCCGGTGCCGGGGGGCGGGGAGTTCGCCGCCGTGGACGGCGTGTCGCTCGAGGTCCATCCCGGCGAGATCGTCGCGCTGCTCGGTCCGAACGGAGCCGGCAAGACCACCGCCATGCAGATCGCGCTCGGACTCCTCGATGCGGATGCGGGAGAGGCGCGGCTCTTCGGAGGACATCCGGAGACCCTCGCCACCCGGCGGCGGCTCGGCTACGCGCCGGACGCGCCGCTCTTCCCGAAGTCGCTGACGGGCCTGGAAGTGCTCGCGCTGCACGGAGCGCTTCTCGGATTGGGTGCCGCCGATGCCAGGGCGCGAGCCATCCGTTTCGCGGGAGAAGTGGGGATCGCCGAAGCCGCCAGAAGACGCATCGCCACCTACTCGCGCGGGCAGCAGCAGAGGCTCGGGGTCGCCCTGTCGCTCCTCGGCGATCCCGATCTCGTCCTCCTCGACGAGCCGACCGCAGGGCTCGATCCCGCCGGCGTGGCCGCAATGCGGGAGCTGCTCGCCTCCTTGCGTGCCCGCGGGGCCGCCGTCCTCTTGAATTCGCATCTTTTGAGCGAGGTGGAGCGGGTCTGCGATCGCGTCTTCTTCATCAAGGGTGGCCGGGTACTGCGCAGGCACGACATGCGCGTGCAGGGGCGGCGGCTCGAGGTCCGGCTCGCGAATGCCTGGGCGCTTCTCAGCCGTCTGCCTGCGCTCTTCGCCGGCAAAACGCCCGACGGTGACAGGATCCGGATCGAGATCGACGGCGAGACCGCCGTACCGGGAATCGTCCGGCAGCTCGTCGAAGCAGGCGGCGAAGTTCTCGAGGTGCGGCTCGCGGGCGCGGATCTGGAAGACCTGTACTTGCAGATCGTCGAGGGCCAGCCGTGAACGAGATCGTTTCGTGGCCGGTCGCTCGCGCGACGTTGAAGAGCCGCTTGCGCTCGGCGGGGCCCTGGATCGTGGGATTGGTCTTCGCCGCCACGGCGGCGCTGCCCTTCGGACCCCGTTCCAGCGGAGCGGAGAGCTTCACGGGCCCCTCCGCCATCTGGTTCGTGGTGCTGACCTTCACGCTCGGGACCGCCATCCTCTCCGAGGAGATCGAAAGCGGCCATGCCCAGCTCGTCCTCTTGCGTCCGCTCACCCGTGCCGCCTGGTTCGGCGGCCGGCTCGCCGGCGCGTGCGCCGCTCTCGCCCTCTTCTGCGCGCTCGCGTGGCTCGCGTCCTTCACGGGAGCGACGGCGCGCGGGTACGGATTCGAGCTGAAAAGGCTCGCCGCGCTCCCGCTCGCGATCCTCTGGGGCTCGGCGTGGCTATCGGTCCTCGCCTGTCTCGGCGCTTTCCTGCCGGGCTGGACGAACGGCGGCGCGCTCGCGCTCGCGATCCTGGGGTGGATGTTGCTGGTGGCCGTCGCCGCAGGCCTCCGCCCGCAGTGGGGCCCGACGCTCCAGGCGGTGACGAAGCTGCTCGGCCCGCAAGATCCGCTGGTACTCCTCGATCCGGCGCTGCCGCGGCGCGATTTCGGTCCAGCGCTTTACGACGTCGTCTGGCTCTTCGCCCCCTGGCTCGCCGGAGTGGCGATCTTCAACCGGCGCGAGCTGGCGCGGAGGCGCGGTTGACGCAGCGCCGGATCCCTCCGTTGCTCGTCGCCCTCGCGATCGCCTCGGCGCTCGTCTTCCTGCTGTACCGGTCCCTTGCTTGACGCACAGTGCCGGGATCGGGTACAGAAGCCCGCTTTTCCAGAGGAGCGAAGAATGCCCGTCGTGTTGCGGCTCGCGAGGCGCGGAGCGAAGAAGGCGCCCTTCTACCACGTGGTCGCTACCGATTCGCGCAACCCGCGGGACGGCAAGTTCACGGAGGAGGTCGGCACCTACGATCCCGGTCCCACGCCGGCGAAGGTCAATCTGAAAATCGATCGCGTGGAGCACTGGTTGAAGATGGGCGCGCAGCCTTCGCCGACGGTCGCGAGGATCATCAAGGACTCGCGAAAGCAGGCCCCGCCGGCTCAGAACGCCCAGAAGTAGCCCCTGTGCTCCTTCCCGTCGGCCGCGTCGCGCGAGCGCACGGCATCCGCGGGCGAATCCTGCTCGTGCCGTACAACGACGAGTCGCAGGATCTGGTCTCGATCGCTTCGCTGTGGCTGAAGGCCCCCGAAGGCGAGCCGCGCAGGTTCGAAGTCGGGAGGGCGGAGCGGGTGAACCTCGGGTATCTGGTCGCGCTCCTCGGCGTCGAGGATCGCGATGCCGCCGCCGCGCTGCGCGGGCAGGAGGCGCTGGTCGACCGCGCCGAGCTGCCGGTTCCCGGCGACGACGAGCTCTACGCGGCCGATCTGATCGGGATGTCGGCGGTGGATCAGTCGGGAACGGAGCGGGGTCACGTCGTCGCCATCGAGAGCGCGGGGCCCCAGGAGCTCTTGCGGGTCCGGCACGGGGAAAAGGAGTCGCTCGTGCCGCTTTCGCTGGTCGTGAGCATCGACGAGGAGGCGAGGAAGATCGCGATCGATGCCCCCGAGGGTCTTTTCGATCTGGAGGGATGAAGTTTGCGCGTCGCGATCCTCACGCTGTTCCCTCGCATGGTCGAGGCGCCTCTCGGGGAGAGCATCCTCGGAAAGGCGCGCGAGAAGGGCCTGCTCGAGACGCGCGTGGTGGACATCCGCGACTTCGCGGAAGGCAAGCACCGGGTGACCGACGACGTTCCCTACGGCGGCGGAGCGGGGATGGTGATGAAACCCGAGCCGCTGGTCGCGGCGATCGAGTCCGCCCGCGCCTGGGCCCCGCGGGCCATCGCCATCCTGCTCTGCCCGCAAGGAACGCGGTTCGACCAGGCCAAGGCGCAGGAGCTGTCGCAAAGGAGCGAGCTCATCTTCGTGTGCGGCCGCTACGAGGGAGTCGACGAGCGGGTGCGCAACCACGTCGACGAGCAGCTCTCGATCGGCGACTTCGTGCTCACCGGCGGTGAGCTCGCCGCCCTCGCCGTGGTCGACGCCGTCTCGCGGCTCGTTCCCGGCGTCCTCGGGAACGAAGAGAGCCCCCGCACCGAATCGTTCACGGCCGAACCAATTCTCGAAGGCCCCCAGTACACCCGGCCGCCGCTGTTCCGTGGCGAGCGTGTTCCCGGCGTTCTCCTCTCCGGCGACCACGCGCGCATCGCGCGCTGGCGCAGGCGGCAGGCGCTCGTCCGTACGCGCCACCTGCGCCCCGATCTCTTTGCCCGGCTTTCGCTATCGAAAGAGGACGCGAAATTGCTCGCCGAGGACGATCCGGCGCTTGACGGAGCGAAGATTTTCGTAGACGAGTAGGCGGTCTGAAAAAGGATGGCGCGGCGGGATACGCCGCGGCTTCCCTCGAAGGAGCGGGCAAGATGCGCGCGAAGGCGATAGAGCTGGTGGAGCAGCGTAACGTGAAGCCGGAGACGCGGGCGCAGCTCCCCGCCTTCCGTGTCGGCGACACGGTCCGGGTACACACGAAGATCAGCGAGGGCGACAAGGAGCGCATCCAGATCTTCGAGGGCGTGGTCATCCGCAAGAAGCAGAGTCACCTGAGCAGCACCTTCACCGTGCGCAAGGTCTCCTACGGAGTCGGAGTGGAGCGCATCTTCCCGGTCTTCTCGCCGCGCATCGACAAGATCGAGGTGATTTCCAGCGGCCGGGTGAAGCGCGCTCGCCTCTTCTACCTGCGCGAGCTGCAGGGAAAGGCAGCCCGCCTGAGGAGCGCCGAGGAGACGACGGCGCAAAGGCGGGAGGAGCCGGCTTCGCCGGTGTTGCCAGTCGCGTAGGCCGAAGGCCGCAGCATAGGGAGGCGGCGGGGTGCAGCTCACGGAGCTGCTGTTCCAGCGGGTGAAGGAGCTGGGGGCAAAGGGCCAGATCGCCTTCCGCCCCGGATACGTGGCCGTCGTCTCCAAGGCATCGGCCATCCGCCCCGCAATCCTCGCGGCGTTGTTTCCCGGCACGGAAGACACAGAAAGGCTCGCGCTCGATCCGATCACGCCTCCGCGCGTCGCGCTGGGCTTCGTCCAGTCCGACAAACGTCCGTACCGTTTGATCCGCGCGATCGGCGGATCCCGCGAGCTGCACAAGTACGACGCCGCCGCGCGCAAGTTCGCGCTGGTGACCGCCGACGAGCAGGAGATCGACTCGTTCTTGCGGCTGCAATGCGGTCTTCCCGAGGCGCGCTCCTACGCCTTCTTCGTTCTCGATTCGGCGGAATTGCCTTCCCAGCGGGTGCAATCGCCGGGCGCCGCCGAGGTCCGCAGGCTCGAGCAGGAGCTGCGCATGACCCGCGAGTACGAGGAGGCGCAGGATCGCCTCTTCCGGGTGCAGGGCCGTCTCGAGGAGCTGTCCGGATCCGCCCGGGCGCTCACCGAGGCGGAGCAGGCGGTGGCGAGCGCCGAGGCCGAGCTTGCCCGCTCGCCGTGGCGCGCGGCGGAGGTCGCGGACCTCGCGGCTCGAGCCGCGCGCGCGGACGAGGACGTCGCCCGCCGCGATGCCCGGCTTCATGAACTGGCGCAGGAGCGCGAGCAGGCCGCCCAGACCCGGCTGGCCCCGCCCGAGCCGTTCTGGCTCAGCCCCTGGTTCAACGGCGGCCTCTTCGTCGGAATCGCGATCGACGTGGTGGCCGCGCTTCTCGGACATCCGGTGCTGGCGCTCCTCGGCCTGGTCCCGTTCGCGGCGGCGCTGGTCGCGGTGCTCCGGTTCATCCAGGTGGACGAGGAGCGGAAGGAAATGAAACGGCACATCCTCGAGCTCAAGCAGGAGGAGGAGGACGTGCGCCGCCGCTTCACCGAGCAGCAGGCGCCGGTCGTCGCCGCCATGCGGGCCGCGAACGTGAAAGGCCCAGCCGAGCTCTCTGCGCTCCTCGAGCAGCGCAAGGAGGCCGCGGCGCGCCACGACGCGTCGGTCGCGCGCCTCGAGCAAGCTCGCGGCGATTCGGCCGCGGGCGCCGCGGCCGCCGAGATCGCCACGCTGCAGGAAGAAAGGGCCCGGCTCGAGCAGCGCATCTCCGCGCAGGGATTCGCGCGAACTGTCGCAGACATCGAGGCGGACCTGCATCGCGCGGTCGGACGCGCCACCGCGGAGAAGACGGGTACCGACTCTGTCCACACCAAGGGGGTCCTTTTGGCCGCCGCGGAGCTTCTCGGAAAGGCTCCGCCGCAACTGTTCTCCGAGACGGCTCCCCGGCTCGCCCAGTTCCTCGCGGCGCTCACCGACCGTCGCATCGCCGAGGGCAAGCTCGACTCAGGCGGCGAGGTGCTCTTCTCCGCCCCGGCCGGCCGGACCGCTGCGCTCGATGACCTTCCAGGCCCGCTCCGCGACCTCGCCTATTCCGCCTTGCGTCTGTGCCTTCTCGAAAAGGTCGCGGCCGGCAAGCGGCTTCCGGTGATCGTCGACGACTCCTTCGCACCGCTCGATCCGCGCAAGAAGGCGACGGCGGCGAAGATGCTCAAGGCCATCGCGGCGCACAGCCAGGTCATCCACCGGATTCCCGATGCGGTCCCGGAAGGGATCGCCGATCATGTCGTCCAGGCATGACGACCATGAGGCAGCGGTTCGGTGACGCCGGCGAGAAGGCCGCCGAGGAACTGCTCGCGCGGAGCGGCTACCGGGTAGTGGCCCGCAAGCACCGCTGTCCGCGCGGCGAGGTGGATCTGGTCTGCGAGCAAGGCGAGCTTCTCGTGTTCGTGGAAGTGCGCACCAGGGCCACCGCGGCTTTCGGGGGCCCCGAGGAGACAGTCGGGCTGCCCAAGCAGCGCCGGATCCTGCGGGCCGCGCGCGATTTCCTCGCCCGCTGGCGGGGGCCTCCGCGAGGAGCGCGGTTCGACGTCGTCGCGGTGCTCGATCGTCCCGAGGGCCCGCTTCTCTCGCACATTCCGAACGCCTTCGAGGCGCCGCCTTGACATGCCGCTCTACGTCGTCGCCACCCCCATCGGGAACCTGCAGGACCTCACCGCCCGCGCCCGCGAAGTGCTTTCGACCTGCGACGGCGTAGTCGCCGAGGACACGCGCCATTCCGAGAAGCTTCTCCGCCACCTGGGCGTGGCGAAGAAGCTCTTCTCCCTGCCTGCGTTCGACGAAGAGGCGCGCGCGGAGGGCATCCTCTCCCGCCTCGCCGAAGGCGCCTCGCTCGCTCTCGTCACCGACGCCGGCACGCCGGCGGTGAGCGATCCCGGATCGATCCTCGTGCGCAAGGCGGTGGCGCGGGGCATCGCGGTGATTCCCGTTCCGGGGCCGAGCGCGGCGATCGCGGCGGTGAGCGTGAGCGGCTTTCCCGAGACGCGGTTCCACTTCGCAGGGTTCCTGCCCCGCAAGCAGAAGCATCGCGGCGAGATGCTCGCGGAGCTCAGAGGTCTGCGCAGCCAGCTCGTCTTCTACGAATCGCCGCAGCGGCTCGCGGAGACGCTGCGCGAGCTGCGCGAGGCGCTCGGCGACAGGCCTGCCATCGTCGCCCGCGAGCTGACCAAGGTGCACGAGGAGATCGCCCGCGGGACGCTTTCCGAGCTGCTGGCGCGGTTCCCGGGCGAGACCCGCGGCGAGGTGGCGATCGTCGTCTCCGGAGCGGGCGAGCCCGAACCGGCGGATCCCGCGGAGCTGGAGCAAGAGGTCCGCGATCGACTCGCCCGGGGGGAGCGCCCGAAAGCGATCGCCGAGGCGCTCGCGGGCGCCCACGGCAAGCGCGAGGTGTATCAGCTAGCGCTCAAGCTTTTGGAGGGCCGCTAAGGTTCGTCTCCGCGGAGCCCGAACTCCTTCATCTTCATCTGCAGGCTCTTGCGCGAGATCTTGAGGAGCCGCGCCGTGCGGGTCACGTTTCCGCCCGTGACTTCCAGACCGCGGATGATGAGGTCCCGCTCGATCGCCTGGACCTGCTCCTTGACGATCTCCTTCAACGGGCCGGGCGGTCCGCTCGACGCGGATTCCTGCACGGGCGGCGGCGACTCCACGGCCGCCTTGCGCAAGCTCGGCGGCAGATCCTGGAGCCGGATGTGCGGGCCTTCCGCGAAGAGGATGGTCCGCTCGAGCACGTTCTCCAGCTCGCGGATGTTGCCGGGCCACGAATAGGCCATCAGACAGGTGAGAGCGTCGTCCTCGATCTTCTCCACGTTCTTCCGCAAGCGGGCGTTGTACTTCTCGCGGAAGTGCTCGACGAGGAGCGGGATGTCCTCGCGCCGCTCCCGCAAGGGCGGCAGGAAGATCGGCACCACGTTGAGGCGGTAGTAGAGGTCCTCGCGGAACCGTGCCGCCGCGATCTCCTTGCCCAGGTCGCGCGAGGTCGCGGCGACCAGCCGGACCTCCACCTTCGTCGTCTTCACTCCTCCGACCCTCTCGAACTCGCTCTCCTGGATGGCGCGGAGGAGCTTCACCTGCATCTCCATCGGGATCTCGCCGATCTCGTCCAGGAAGAGCGTCCCTCCGTCGGCGAGCTCGAATCGGCCCGGCTTGCTCTGCACCGCTCCGGTGAAGGCGCCCTTCTCGAATCCGAACAGCTCGGCCTCGACCAGCTCGCGGGGTATCGCTGCGCAGTTGATCTTGATGAACGGCCGTTCCCTGCGGGCCGACATCTCGTGCAGCGCGGTTGCGACCAACTCCTTCCCCGTGCCGCTCTCGCCTTGAATCAATACCGTCGACGGTGCGTCTGCTACCTTGGCGATGATCTGCTGCAACTCCTGCATGCGAGGGCCCTTGCCGACGATCTCGGTGTAGCGCCGCGCCGACCCCTCCGGGCGCTCCTCGGGAACGACATTGCGCTGGTTGTAGTCGCTCTGCCGGGAGGCCTTGGCGATGATCCCCTTCAGGTCCGCGTGATCGAACGGTTTGGCCAGGAAGTCGAAGGCCCCGGCCTTCATCGCCTCCACGGCGCTGTCGATCCTGCCGTGGGCCGTCACCACGATCACCGGAACGTCGGGATGGCGCGCCACGACTTTGCGCAGCAGGGTGAGGCCGTCCATCTTCGGCATGACGAGGTCGGTCACCACCACGTCGGCGCCGTCGCGATCCAGGGCAGCGATCGCCTCCTCGCCGTTCGCGCAGACGGACACCTCGTAGCCTTCGCGCTGCAGCGTGGCCGCGAGGACCTTGCGGAGGCTCTGCTCGTCGTCTACGACGAGGACGCGGTCGGCCATGGGGTGGCTTGCGCTACCACGCCATACGTCGACGCGGCAAATCTCGCCGACCGCCCGGCAAAGCGGACCTTATGGTAGGGGGAATCGCTGTGAAAGGAGTCTCCGTGCGAATCCGGACGGTCTGTTTCGCCGCCTGTGCCCTGCCTCTCGCCGTGTCGATCTCCTGCGGCAGCGACGATAGCCCGCCGGCCTCCGCCTGCAAGGCCGTGGCCGCCTGCACGGCCACCCCGACGCTGGTCGCAGCTCCAACCGCGGCTTGCGGAGATTACCCTCGGCAACTAGGCGCGTGCCCCACCACGAAGCCGGCGTGCCAGAAACCCGTCGTACCGGGCGTGGGCGTCCAGGAGAACGGCTTGAATCCCGCAGGGACGCCTCTCGGGACATTCAAGGTCGGGCAGGTCGTCACGTTCGACGTCCCGGCGGGAACGTCTTCGATCACGATCATCGAGCAGGCAAACGGAACGACGCCGGACACCGTTCCTCCGGATACCGTCACCCTCAACAGGACGGACACCTTTCCGGGAATCACCATCGAGAACACCGCCGTTCCGGACAAGGTCACGAACCCGGGCGGGAACGTGGTCTACGACGACAACCCGCCGAGCATACCGGCCGATCCGAGCGGCCTGACCGCGTTCTTCCAGAGCGCCGCACCCGTCACCGGCGCGTTCACGATTCCCAATACCTCGACGCTTCTCAACCAGTCGGTGAACGGGCTGGCGGCGGGGAAGTGGAGCTTCGTCGTCAACGACTTCGGGTACGAGTGCGTGAATGCTTCCAACTGCTGCATCGGCCCGACATCGTCTACTTGCAAAACCGGCGGTCAGGGGACGACCTATAAAGTGAGCGTCGTACTCAAGGGTGGAGCGCCTCGTACCTCGGGAACGCTGGACGTGGCGTTCCATCTCGTGGGCCTCACTTCCGGAGGGGCACCCCTGACCGCGGCGAAAGCTCCGACCGATCCGTCCGTCAGACGGATGGTCTCGAGCCTCGCGAGCCTCTACGCGAAGACCGGCATCTGCCTCGGGACCGTCACCTTCTACGATCTGCCGGATTGGGCCGAGGCGCGGTACGGGTCGCTCGATATCGACAGCCTGGGAA
>JBJMQD010000329.1:0-2936 GCA_045802855.1 Myxococcales bacterium
GAACTCGACCGCCTCCGCCGCTCGAGCCGCGTCGTTGAATCGTCCCTCGTACCTGCGGGTGAGCACCTGCCCGCCCCATTCCTCGACGGCCTCGCGGGCGGGCGCGAGGCCGAGGCGGGCGAGCGGCCCGGAGAGCCGCCTGTCGAAGAGGGCGCGCGCCTGGGACAGGGCCTCGGCCGGATCCCCGTGGGCGCGGATCTCGTAGTCGCCGACGACGAGCCGCTCTGCCGGACGGAGCCAGACCTGCATGGGATTGAACCGCTCCCGCGCCGTCCGACGCAGGATGCGCGTCCCGTCCGCGCCTTCTTCGCCGAGGCGATATCGGTCGCCGAGGTGCAGGAGCATCTCGGCAAGCCAGGGATTCCCGGCCGCGCGCGGGTCCGAAGGCGCCGCGGCCGGTCGTCCTGCACTGCGCAGCGCCCGGCGCGCTCCAAAGAGCCTTCGGAGCAGGCCGCGGATCACGAGGAGACCGACTCCGCCTGCCAGATGTCGCGCGCGTACTCGCGGATGGTGCGGTCGCTCGAGAACTTCCCCATCCGCGCGATGTTCAGGATCGCCATCTTCGTCCAGCGGTCGGGATCCTGATAGGCCTTCCCCACCGCCGCCTGGCACTCGACGTACGAGCGGAAATCCGCCAGGAGCAGATAGGGATCGTGATCGAGGAGGGATTGCACGAGCGGGCGGAAGAGCTCCGGATGATCGGGCTCGAAGAAGCCGGACCAGATGAGATCGAGGACCGCCTTCAGCTCCGCGTCCTGCTCGTAGTGATCGCGCGGCCGGTAGCCGCGCCGCCAGAGATCCTGCACCTGGTCGGCGGTGAGGCCGAAGAGGAAGAAGTTCTCCTCGCCGACCTCCTCGCGGATCTCGATGTTCGCTCCGTCGAGCGTGCCGATGGTGAGCGCGCCGTTCAGGGCGAACTTCATGTTGCCGGTGCCGGAAGCTTCCTTGCCGGCGGTGGAGATCTGCTCGGAGAGGTCGCTGCCAGGGAAGATCCGCTCCGCGAGCGATACCCGGTAGTTGGGCAGGAAGACCACCTTGAGCTTCCCGGCCACTTGCGGGTCGACGTTCACCACCTCGCCCACCGAGTTGATGAGCTTGATGATCATCTTCGCCGCCGCGTACGCGGGCGCCGCCTTGCCGCCAAAGACGAAGGTGCGGGGGACCGTCTCCGTCCCGGGGTCCTTCTTGATCCGCAGGTAGAGCGCGACGATGTGCAACACATTGAGGAGCTGCCGCTTGTACTCGTGCAGCCGCTTCACCTGGACGTCGAAGAGGGAGCCGCGATCGATCTCCAGGTTCATCTCCTTCTCGATGACCGCGGCGAGGGCGTCCTTGTTGCGCTGCTTGATGTCGCGGACTTCCCGGCGGAACGACTCGTCCTCCGCGAGCGGCTCGAGCCGGTGCAGCTCTTCCAGATCGACGGGCCAGGCATCTCCGATGCGAGCGGTGATCGCGTCGGCGAGGAGGGGATTCGCCTGCAGGAGCCAGCGCCGGGGCGTGACGCCGTTCGTCTTGTTGTTGAAGCGTTCCGGGAACATCTCGTGGAAGTCGTGCAGGAGGTGCTGCTCGAGGAGCCTCGTGTGCAGCGCGGCGACTCCGTTCACCGAGTGCGATCCGACCACCGCGAGGTACGCCATCCGGATGCGGCGCGAATGCGGGTCGCCTGGGTGTCCCTCGTCGATGAGCGACATGCGGGCGAGGCGGGGCTCGTCGTACGGAAAGCGGCTGATCACCCGGCGCAAGAAGCGCCGGTTGATCTCGTAGATGATCGCCAGGTGCCGGGGGAGGAGGCTCCCGAACAGGTCCACCGGCCAGGTCTCGAGCGCTTCCGAGAGGAGCGTGTGATTCGTGTACCCGAAGGTGGCGACGGTGAGGTCCCAGGCCTTCTCCCAGGGCAGATCGTGCTCGTCGACGAAGATCCGCATCAGCTCGGGGATGGCGACCGCCGGATGCGTGTCGTTGAGCTGGATGGCCGTCTTCTCGGCGAAGTTGTCCAGCGAGGGATGTCCCACCCGGTGCCGCCGGACGATGTCGTGCAGCGAGGCGGCGACGAAGAAGTACTGCTGCCGCAGCCGCAGCTCCTTGCCGAACATCTTCACGTCGCTCGGATACAAGACCTTGGAAATCGTCTCCGAGCGGGTCTTGTCGATCACCGCTTTTTCGTAATCGCCTTCGTTGAAGACGGTGAGATCGAAGTCGGCGCTGGCCCGCGCGCGCCACAGCCGCAGCGTGTTGACGGTGTTGTTGTTGTAGCCGGCGATGGGCGTGTCGTACGCCATCCCGACCACCGTCTCGGCGGGGATCCAGCGGACCTTGAGGCGGCCGCGATCGTCGTGATGGTCCTCGGTCCGTCCGCCGAATCCGATGTTGATCGAGTACTCCGGCCTGGGCGTCTCCCAGGGATTGGGAAAGCGAAGCCACTCGTCCGGACGCTCGACCTGGTGCCCGTCCTTGATCTCCTGGTCGAACATCCCGAATTCGTAACGGATCCCGTAGCCGTATCCGGGAATGTCGAGCGTCGCCATCGAGTCGAGGAAGCAGGCCGCGAGCCGTCCCAGGCCGCCGTTGCCGAGGCCCGCGTCGACCTCCTGTTCGAGGAGGTCGGCGATGTCGAGCCCGATCATCCGCATCGACTCGCGCGCCGTCTCGTAGAGGCCGAGGTTGAGCAGGTTCGAGAGGAGCGCCCGTCCCATCAGGAACTCGGCGGAGAGATAGTAGACGCGCTTCGCGTCGCGCCGGTAGTAGCGCTGCTGGGTCGCGATCCAGCGCTCGATGAGCCGGTCACGGACCGTCAGAGCGAGCGACAGGAAGCGGTCGCGCGCCGTCGCCGAGTACTGATCCTTGGCGAGCGAGTAGAGCAGATGGTTCGTGAACGAGTGCAGGATCGCGGCGGACTCGTTCGGGGCGGGCGCGCGAAGGGGCCGGGACGCCATGGT
>JBJMQD010000333.1:0-8419 GCA_045802855.1 Myxococcales bacterium
TGCCGCCGAGAAGGAACTCGCCTTCGCCCTCGTCCTGACGGGATGCGACGGTCGCGAGGGCGACTCCGGCCACCGCACCGCCGACGACGCAGGCCGGCAAGCAGAAGCGCATGCAATCGGGTCCGAGCCACGCGTGGCCCGCGACCAAAACGCCGATGGGAAAGAGCATCGCGATCCCGCCAGCCGCGAGGCCCGGCCAGACCGCTCGTCCCGACGCCCGGCCGCGGAATGCGAGGACGGCGCAAAGGGGAACGAGGAGCGCGCCGAGGAGCGCGATCTGCGGCCAGGGGCGCCCGAGCGCGACCGCGACGACGCCGAGCGACGCCGCGCCGATCACCGCCTGCAGGGCCAGTTTCGCGCGGCCTGCTTCGTAAGCGCTCCGGGCGCGCGCATACAGCTCAGTCCTCTCCATGGCGTGCCCTCCATTCCTTGCGGAACCGCGAAAGCGCCCGCTCGAGCCGCTTGCGGAACAGCGTCGTGCTCTGACGTTGGCCGCGCGCCGCGGCGAGCAGCGTCGTGGCGTCGACGGGTCGCAGCGACCCGAGGATCCCCGCGGCTGCGGCTTGCAGGTCGGCGTCGATCGCGAGCTCCTCCGGCGACGCGGCGACGGGCTCTCGCTCTGGCGGCGCGGGGGTGAGATCCTCGCGCCTTCGCGCCCTTCTCTTCCGGACCGTGCGGCATTCGTAGGCGGCGATCCCGAGCACCCAGGAAAGAGCGTCGCGAGACGGATCGAATTCCGCCGCTCGCGAGAAGACTTTCAAGAGCGCGGACTGGGCCGCGTCCTCCGCGGCGGCCGGATCGGGCAGCGCGCGCTCGGCGAACCTGCGTAGGACCGGCCACAACGCCGCGAACACGGCGTCGAACGCCGAGCGGTCGCCGTCGGCGAGCGCGCACATCCCGCGCTGGAGCGCCTCGCGCGCGCTGCGGTCCAACTCACCTCCCGAACGGGCAATCGTCGCAAGGTACCGGGCAGTCGGCCTTCGCCGCCATCTTCGTGCCCGCTGCCCAGACCGCCGGGGCGCTCAGGACGAGCGCCAACAGGCCCCACAGCATCTTGCGCCTCATGCTTCCTCCTCGGACCGCTCCGTTGCGGCTCGGATGGGATAGGCGCGGGCTGGTTGCGGCGTGACAGGCGAACCCGGCAGCATGCCTCCATGCGCAGGGTCACCGGAACGCTGCTGCTGCTCCTCCTCGGATGCGCGAGCGGTCGCGCGTACAAGACCGATCGCTTCGAGGTGAAGATCGCGGACGCTACAAAGGTAGAGGAGACGCGAGGCGCGAAGGGCCCTGCGTGGAAGTTCTCCGACCCGCAAGGACGGCAGTTCCTCGGTGCGAGCACCTATCCGATTGCGGGCGATCCGACCGTCCCCTGCGGCGTGCCGGAAGTGCGGATCAACGGAGCGCCGGCGATCGTAGTCAAGAGGACGCTGGGGAACTTCCGCTCGCAATCGCAACCCGTGATCGCTTCGACCCTGTTCGCGCAGGAAGACGGGACGGTGCTCGACTTCACGTATGAGGAGACGAACGAAGCGGCCCGTGCGATCCTTTCGAACCTTGCGATTCGCCAGCCGCGAACCGATCCGCCGAAGCCTTGCGAGGCGGTGCGGAGTGGTGGGCCGATAGCCGGCGACACCTACGATGCGGGGTCCTTCACGGCAAAGCTGCTTCCTGGAACCTGGCTGCTCGACTTCGCCCATTTCCGCCCTGCCGATCTGCAATCGGGACCCTGGTATTTCGAGGACGCCGCGACGGGAAGGACGTTTCTTGCGGCATCGGTGCGGAGCACTTCCGCCAGCTGCCTCCCAGGCGCTCCGGTCCCGATCAACGGAGCGATCGGCTTCCGCGTGAGCGATACCGATAATCTCGAGCCCTATCGGGGCTCGAGCAACGTCACGCTCACCTTCCTGAAGAAGCCCGCGAACGGCGGCACCTTCGCGTTGAGCTTCTTCTACGACGAGCATGCAGGAGCCGCACCTTTAGCCGAGAAGACGCTCCAATCCGTTCACGTCCGCGATCCGGCGCCCGTCGATCCCGCCTGCGAAGGTGCACGCAACCGCTGAGGGGGCAGCCGAGCGCCCCGTCTTTAACCGCAGGAGGCCCTGTGCTAAGGCGCCTGCATCATGCGCCTCTTGATTGCCCTCCTGTTGTGCACTTCTCCCGCTGCGCTCGCGGGCCGACCGTTCACTCCCGAAGAATTGCTGGCGACCAAGCGGCTGGACGACCCGCAGATCTCTCCCGACGGAAAGCTCGTCGCGTTCACGGTCCGGCAGAAGTCGCTGGAGCTGAACCGCGACGTGAAGGACGTCTGGATCGTGCCGTTTCAAGGCGGGGCGCCGCGCCAGTTCACGCGGGACGGTCGCAGCGAGCATCCGCGGTGGTCGCCCGACGGCAAGAAGCTCTTGATCGTCTCGCAGCGAGCCGGCCAGGACCAGGCGCAACTCTGGCTGTACGACCTCGCGTCCGGCGGCGATCCACAGCAGGTCACCTCGCTCACGTTCGGCGCCGACCTGGGAACCTTCTCGCCTGACGGCAAATGGATCGCGTACACGAGCGAGGTCCATCCGGGCTGCTCGGGAACGACCGCGGAGGTCGACGCCTGCGTGAGGAAGCGGGCGGAGGAGCAGCAGGCGAGCAAGGTGTCTGCGCGAATCGTCGATCACCTCTTCGCGCGCCACTGGACGGAATGGAAGGAAGGCAAGCGCGCCCACGTCTTCGTGCAGCCGGCGGCGGGCGGCCCGGCGCGCGACCTCACTCCTGGCGACAGCGACTGGCCGACGTGGCGCCTCGGCGGGGCCGACGATCTCGCCTTCACGACGGACGGAAAGGAGATCATCGTCTCGGCGAAGCCGGCGCAGCGCGAGGCGTGGAGCACGAACGGCGATCTCTGGGCGATTCCGGTCCCGGGCGGAGGGGCCCCGAAGAACCTGACCGCGGACAATCCCGGCGACGACGCGCGACCGAGGCCGTCTCCGGACGGTCGATACCTCGCCTGGCTCTCGCAAGCGCGGGACGGGTACGAGTCGGACCAGTGGAAGCTGAAGCTGCGCGATTTGAAGAGCGGGCGCGTCTCGGTCATCGGCGACTTCGACGACGACGTGGGCACGTTCGTCTGGCGCAGGGACTCGAGCGGGATCGTCGCGTCGGTCCTGCAGAAGGGGCGCTTCTACCTGAATACGGTCTCGCTCGACGGCAAGGTGGCTCGCTTCAGCGACGCGGCCACCGGAGACGACTTCGACGTGGCACCGGACGGATCGGTCGCGGTGGTGGTGAGCGGAATGGCGCGGCCGCCCGAGCTTGCGATCCAGGCTCGCAACGCTTTGCCGAAGGCGGTGACGCGCTTCAACGCCGACCAATACGCGGGGATCGACATGCCGCCCGCGCCGACCGATCTGTGGGTCGACGGGAAGGACGGCTCGAAGGTGCACAGCTTCGTGCTGAAGCCGCCCGGGCTGTCCGGCCGCGCGCCGCTCCTGGTGCTCATCCACGGCGGCCCGCAAGGTGCCTGGGAAGACCAGTGGGGGATGCGCTGGAACGAGGCGGCTTTCGCCGCGCAGGGCTACGTCGTGCTGGTGACGAACTTCCACGGCTCGACCGGCTACGGTCACGCCTTCGAGGAGGAGATCTCGCGCGACTGGGGCGGGCTCGCCTACGACGACATCCTCCGATCGGTGGACGCGGCGGAGAAGCTGCCTTTCGTCGAGCCGGGCCGCACCTGCGCCGCGGGCGCCTCCTACGGCGGTTACATGATCGACTGGATCGCCGGCCACACCGATCGCTTCCGCTGCCTCGTCTCGCACGACGGCGTCTACGACATCGCGGCCATGTATGGCTCGACGGAAGAGCTGTGGTTCCCGGAGTGGGAGATGGGCGGCCCGCCCTGGGAGGTGCCGGAGACCTATCGGAAATGGAGCCCGAGCACGTACGTAAAGAACTTCAAGACTCCTACGCTCGTCGTGCAGGGCGAGCTCGACTTCCGCGTTCCCGTCGAGCAGGGGCTGGGGATGTTCACCGCCCTGCAGCGGCAGGGCGTCGAGTCGCGGCTGCTCTACTTCCCCGACGAGGGCCACTGGGTGCTGAAGCCGCGCAACAGCCTGCTCTGGTATCGCACGGTGTTCGACTGGATCCGCTCGCACTCGGCGCAGGGCAAGCAGGCGAATCGGTAGCCGGGAAATGGATGCAACGATGAGAAAGCAATTGCTCGCGCTGGCGGTCCTCGCGGCCTGCTCGTCGGGTCCCTCGCCGAAGCCCGAGGCGGCGGCGTCGACGCAAAACGATACGCGCGGGAAGAATCCGGCCGAGATGGCAGCGAGCTCCGGGGCGCCGGTGAGCGCGGTTCCGGCGACGCCCGCGCCGCTCCCCGCAGAAGGCGCCGGCGGGGAGACGATGCCATCGCTCGTTCCCATGGGCGTCGACGAAGCGGCGATGGATACCACCGTCGATCCCTGCCAGGACTTCTACAAATACGCCTGCGGCAACTGGCTGAAGAAGAACCCGATCCCGGGGGACCGGGCCACGTGGGGGCGCTCGTTCACCACCATCCTCGAGCACAACGAGGCGGTGCTCCGCAACATCATGGAGTCGGACGCGCGCGGCGCCCCCGATCCCGCCGATCCGTACGCCAAGAAGGTCGGCGACTTCTTCGCCACCTGCATGGACGAGCAAAAGGCCGAGACGGCCTCCTTGCAGACCCTCCACGAAGTGCTCGACGAGGTGAACAAGGCGTCGGACAAGAAATCTCTCGCGCAGCTCGTCGGCAGGCTCCACGACCGCGGCGCGGCGCCGTTCTTCGGCTTCTTCGCCCAGCAGGACTTGAAGGACGCGACCCGCGTGGTCGGATCCGCGAACCAAGGCGGCCTCGGCCTTCCCGACAGGGACTATTACCTGTCGGAGGACGCCAAGACGAAGGCGGTTCGCGACAAGTACCAGGCGCACGTCGCGAAGATGTTGCGCCTCGCCGGCGTATCGGAGGGGGACGCAACCTCGCAGGCTACGAGGATCCTCAGCGTCGAGACCATGCTTGCCGGCGCCTCGCTCGAGCGGACCAAGCTGCGCGATCCCTACAACCGCGATCACCGCCTCGATCGCCGCGGTCTGGTCGAGAAGGCGCCGAGCTTCGACTGGGTGACGTACTTCGGCGCCCGCAACCATCCGGCGATCGAGGAGATCAACGTCACCTGGCCTCCGTTCTTCGAGGGCTTCGACAAAGTCCTTTCGCAAACCAGCATTGACGACCTCCACACGTACATCCGCTGGCGCATCGTCCAGGCGGCGGCCCCCACCCTGGGGAAGGAGTTCGTCGAGGAAGACTTCAACATGAACCGGGTCCTCACTGGCCAGAAGCAGCTCGCGCCCCGGTGGCGCCGCTGCGTGATGGCCACCGAGCGCGCGCTAGGGGAGGCGGTGGGACGCACCTTCGCGGCCACGAGCTTCGGCGACGAGGGCAAGCAGGTCGCGAAGCAGATGATCGAGGGGATCGAGAACGCCTTCGAGGACAATTTGCAGAACGTATCGTGGATGGACGACGCCGCGCGCAAGGCTTCCGTCGAGAAGCTACGGAAGATCAAGAACAAGGTCGGTTTTCCGGAGAAGTGGCGGAACTACGACTCGATGGAGATCGATCGCAGCTCCTATTTGCACAACGCGATGGGCGCCGCGATCTGGGCTTCCGACTACAACCTCGACAAGATCGGAAAGCCTGTGAACCGCGACGAGTGGAACATGTCGCCGCCCACGGTGAACGCCTACTACAACGCCAGCCTGAACGAGATGGTGTTCCCGGCGGGCATCCTCCAGCCGCCCTTCTTCTCTCCCGACGCGGAGCCGGCGTCGAACCAGGGCGGCGGCGGGATGGTGATGGGCCACGAGCTGACCCACGGGTTCGACGACCAGGGGCGCAAGTTCGACGGAGACGGGAACCTGCGCGAGTGGTGGAGCAAGGAGGTCGGGAAGAGATACGAGGAGCGGGCCGCCTGCGTGGAGAAGCAATATTCGTCGTACATCGCGGTCGACGATCTGCACGTGAACGGCAAGCTGACCCTCGGCGAGAACATCGCCGACGTTGGCGGGCTAAAGCTCACCCTCGCGGCGATGCGGGCGCGCGGCCACGGCAAGCCGGGTAGCTCGAAGTTCAGCGCGGACCAGCTTCTGTTCCTTTCGTTCGCGCAGGACTGGTGCACGAACGTGACGCCGGAGACGCTGCGGCTCCGGGTCGCGACCGATCCGCACTCTCCGCAGCAGTGGCGGGTCAACGGGCCCGTTTCCGACAACCCGGAATTCGCCAAGGCGTTCTCGTGCAAGGCGGGAGCGCCGATGAACCCGCAAAACCGCTGCGAGGTCTGGTAGCCCATGCCTCTCGATCCGGCCTCGTTGAAGTACATGGCGGAGATCCTGGTCCCGAGCATCGCCATTCTCGCCACCTTCGGGATGCCAGTCGCGATCATCTGGGTGGTGAAGCATTTCAAACTGCGCAACCGCGAGCTGGACCTCGAGGCGCAGCTCCACGGCAAGGAGCTGGAGCTGCGGCTGAAGACGCTCGAGGCGCGGCAAGCGGCCATCGAGACGGCGCTCACGACCATCGGCGCGAAGAGCATGGAGCACGCGGCCGCTTCGTCGCTCGAGAAACGCGTCTCGCTTCTCGAGGGGCCCGCGACTTCCGCCGAAAGCGCGGACGCGCCCGAGCCGGCCGATCCGCTTCCACTCCGCTCGCGTTGATCGTCAGCCGGAGGGTTTCGACCACTGCAACCAGCCCAGGCTGTGGAAGAGCTCGTAGATGCCCGCGGTGGTCACGGCGACGCCGATCGAGGACGCGAGGTCCGTCCTCACTTCCGGCCCCGATCCGTTGTGCAGAAAGGTCTCGTGGACCAGCTTGAGACCCGCATAGACGCCAGTCGTCATCCACATCCCTTGCCGGCCGCCCAGGCGCTCCCCCATCGCGACGATGAGCGCGCTCGACGTCGCGTGCGCGCTGGCGTTCGCGAGCGCCGCGTCGTCGCGGCCCAGGTTGAACACCGATCCGCCTTCGAACAGCGGAAGGTTCGGCGAGTGCGGCGGCCAGACGATCTCCCCGTGCGCCAGGAGCAACGCGAGTGCGAGCAGCATCCCCCTACCCCTTCGCCCACCCCACCAGCGGCGGCTGCGATGAGAGGAAAGTAGATACTGCTCGTGGCCCGGCCAACCTGGCGGAAGTCGGGGCGTTCTACGAGCGGAGGGGCGGACCCGCAGAGGAGGCGAGCGACCTTGCGCCTACTTCCCGCCGGGCATGTCGATCATGTGGTGCTCGGGTTCGGCGTTGCCTGGAGGAGGGAGCTCGAGGTTGATCGCGCGCGGGTAGAGGGTTCCGCCGGGTCCTTCGATCGATTCCGTGACCACCACGCGATCGCGCTCGATGGCGGTGATCTTGCCCCAGCTATTGCCCACGTAGTCGCCCATCCCGACCAGCCAGGCGCGGCTGTCGGGCCCGGTGAGCACCGCCTTCGGCGATGCGGTGCCGGTCACCGTGAACTTCAGATTGAATTGATCCGTCGCCCATTTCTGCAGGGGCGTGAGCCCCCCGTCGTCGCCGCGAGGACGCGAGTAGCTCCGGAATGGGTCCCGCTTGCCCGCGGGCGAGTAGACGTACAGGGCTTCCGCGCGAGGCACCGTGGGCGCCGCACCGGTCAACTGCACGTCGGAAACCGCGGGGGGAGTGTGGCGGGCACGCGGCTTGGGGTCGCCACAGCCCGCGACCACGATCGCGGCCAGGAAGTAGGTCGGGCTCATGTTCGGCACCCTTGCGAGAGATCTCACGCTCATCGCGTGGATTGTAGGCTGCACAAGTCCTGGGCGCGCAAGGACGCGACGTCACGCGTGTCCACGTTTTTGCCTTGGGGGCCGAGGGAAACCTGCTAGCTTCGCGGACGGTAGCGCGTCCGGATCTGGTGACCGGCCCGGTCTTCAAAACCGGTGGCACGTGCTGAGAGGCATGTTCGGTGGGTTCGATTCCCATGCGCTACCGCCACTACGACACCTGAACGCGAGCGGGGTGTTGCCCCACGGCGCGGCTCCGGCAGGTCCGGTCCCTTCGGTCCTTCTTGTTCCGCTTTGTGCCGTCATGTGCCGCCGTTTTCCGGCACATGAGCGGCACACGAGCCCTGTGGGCCACGCATCGGTAATCGCAGCACCGGTGTGTTACGGTGCGCCGGGGCCGCAGCGAATGGCGCACGACACTGACGCGTTCGTGGACCGCCAGTTCACCTTTCTTCTCTCGCGTGACGGGGCAGAATTCTTCCCGGAACTGCGGCAAACTATACGCTCCCTAGAGAGTGCACCGGACATTGCCGCACTCCTCGGCGAACTTCGGGAGGAGGCAGCCGAACTCGACCGACGCCGCAAGGAGCTTGACCATGCTGAAGTCGCACGTCTCGTCGAACTCAAACGAGCG
>JBJMQD010000479.1:0-16557 GCA_045802855.1 Myxococcales bacterium
GCGGCGCCACCCAAGGCGGCTCCACCCGCCGTCGCGCAGACGCCGCCACCCATGGCTGCTCCACCCGCCGTCGCGCTGACGGCGCCGCCCAAGGCCGCTCCACCCGCCGTCGCGCAGACGCCGCCCAGACCGGTGCCGCCGACGCCGCCCGCTGCGCAACCGTCGCCGGCGCCCGCGACTGCCCCGATGGCGGCGGCTCCGAAGCCAGCTCCCCAGCGCGTCGCGCAGGCGGAGAGCGGCGCGTCGCGCGAAGAGGTCGAGCGGGCCCGCGCCTCGCTTCCCACCGTCTCGATCGTGGCGAATCCACCGCCGCCGAGCGCGCGGACTGCGCCGACCGCGCCCGCGAGCGCGCCAGTCCGGCCCCCCTCCTCGGCGCCCGTCGCGGCGAGGGCGGCGCCGGCCCGGACGCGGACGTCGATCACGGGAATTGGCTTCCGGCCTTCGGCCGGGGGCATCGTCACCGTGCGCAGCGACCGTCCCCTCGATTATGCGGTGACCGGCGAAGGGCGCACGGTGGTCGTGCACTTGAAAGGCGCGGGAATCCCGATTGCGACCAATCGACTCCCTCTCGATACGCGCTTCTTCGACACCCCGGTGGTCCGCGTGGTCCCGCAGCCGGTCGCGGGCGGCGTCGACGTGCGCATCGAGCTTCGTGGCCAGGTCCGCTACGAGCTTTCGCAGGCGAGCGGCGTTCTCACCATCGCTTTCGATCGCTCCTGATCCTCCCACGTGAGGCGCTCCGCCCTCGCAGCGCTTGTCGTCCCGCTCTGGCTCGACGCGGCGCAGCCCGCAATGGCGCAGGCGCCGCCCGCGCAGGAAGCCGCAGACGCGGAACCGGTGGCGCGGCCTGGCGACGTCACGATCACGGCCGACGCCGTCTCGTACGACTGGCAGGCGCGCCGCTCGACCTTCGCCGGCAACGTTCGCGCCGTCCGCGGCGACGGCTGGTTGCGTGCGGATCGCGGCACCTACGACGCCGAGAACGGCATGCTCACGCTCTCGGGCGGCGTGTTCGGAATCCAGGGGCGGGAGGTATTCGTCGCCGACGAAGCCGTCGTCGACGTGAACGCCCGGGAAGCGTCGCTCCGGGCAGCGACGCTGTTCCTCAAGGACCGGACCGCCCCGCTCCCGTCGGACGCCGCCCATGCTCGCGCAGGAAAGAACGCGCTGACGCTCAAGGCGACCACCGTGCGCCGCCTCGACTCCGGAGCGATCGAGGCGGGGTCGGTGACGATGACCCCGTGCGACTGCGCCGGAGACCCCGATTACGACCTGCGATCCCCCAATGTGCACGTCGAGGGCGACCGGGCAATCCTCCAGCATCCGTCGCTCGGGATCCTGGGCGCTTCGATCCCGCTCCCGGTCGCGCTCTCCCTTCCTCTCACCGATCGCCAGTCGGGGCTCCTCTTCCCTCCGCTCACCTACGCGAGCACCACCGGATTCGGCCCCACCATTCCGGTCTTCGTGACTCTCGGACGGAGCTACGACACGACCATCGCGCCAGGGTTCTTCACCGGCAGCGGTGGGGGCGGAAATCCGACCTTGGGTCTGCGCTCCGTAGTCGGGCCTCGATACTCGGGACAGTTCCGGTACGCGCCCGTCGAAGGCACGGCCGGCCTGGTGGACCTCGATCTGGTGCAGGACCTTCGCGCCCGTGATTCCCCGTTCGTTCCCGCGACATTCGAAGGTGAAGCTCCCACCGCTGCCGGGCGCGGCTTCGGCGGTCTTCGCGGCGTCGCCCGCTTCGATCACCGCACCCGGATCTCGCCCTGGTATGTCGCCGCCAAAGGAACGGTTGCGACCGACGTCGCTCTGGTTTCAGACATCGATCCGCCTTCGCAGCTCGATCGCTACCTGGACTCGCTTCGCACGGATGCCGGCGGCGTCTGGTCGAGCGGACCGATGTCCGCGGGCGCGGACGTGACGCTGCTCCAGGACGTGCGGATTCCGGATGCTGCGCATCCCGACCGCAGATTGTTCGGCGCGGAGGCGCGTTCGACGTTCCAGCGCCTTCCCGCTGCCTTCCTCCAGCTGGCGCCCGTGCCGGTCGGTCCCGCGGCCTTCGCGATCGAGGCGAGCGCGGCACGTTTCGCGTCGCTCGCCGGTATCTCTCCACAGGAAGCCGCCATCGGTTTCGGACCGACCGACGTGGTGGGGCCCGGTGGCGCCCAGCAGGTGCCTGGCGGCTCGCGAGACGGGATCGTGCGTCTGGACGTCGCTCCGCGCCTCCTCTGGGGAAACACCGGCTCGCAAGTCCTGCTCGCGGCCGATGTGGGCGGGCGCGCCGATGTCTGGTTTTTCGATTCGATAACCTCGCGTAACCGGCAGCGCGCCTACGCGAGCGGAGGCGTGCGCGCCTCCTCGTCGCTCGAGCGCGGGTACGGAACCTACCTGCACTCGATCGAGCCCGCGGTGGAAGTGAGAGCCATCTCTCCGTCCGCGGCGGCGGGGAGCCCGAATCGGATCGGCGATCCCTACGACGCGGGTGGCGATCCGTTCAGTGCCACAGCGAAGGCAGCGGAGCAGGGCATTGCGCCTGGATTTCCGTTGCTCTCCGGCGCAGGAAACACCAAGGGAGTTCCCGCTTCCCGCCGTCCGTACGACGAGATCGACGGAGCCGCCCCCGAGAGCGGCGAGGCGCTCGCGCGGGCCGTCGTGTCGCAGTCGCTGTGGGTTCTGGGAGCGCAAGGACATGCGCCCGCCCGCGTTGCCCGTCTCGATCTTTCCCAGGACGTCGTGGCCTGGGACGGCCAAGGGCGGTCCCGGATCGGAGAGGCGGGCGCCTTGCTGCAGCTTTCGTTACCGGGCCGTCTTGGCGTGGAAGGCCGCGTGCAGCTCGATTGGGGGCTGCATGCGGTCACCCAGCTTTCCAGCAGCGCGCAGCTCCGCAGCGATCGCGGCGACGAGGTGCACGGCGGCCTGCAAATGTTACGCGGCATCGCGGCCGAGCGGCTGCGGGCGGGAATCGACGAGCTGTTCGGCGCCGCGCGCCTCGCCGCGAGTCCGGGCCCTCTCGTCGGCGGGCCCTCGTTCGGCGGGTCGGTAGGAATCCCTCTCGCGAGGCAGGGACTGCGCGCGGGGTACGACGCCTCGCATTACCTTGGAGAACTCCCGGCGGACGTGGCCGACTGGACCCACGTGCTCGGCCTCGCCTACGACACGCCTTGCCGTTGCGCGGGTCTCCAAGTAGCCGCCGCCTTCTTCTTCCGGGGTGCGTCCTTGCAGCGAAGTCCGGTAATCCACGTCGTGCTCGACTTGAAATCGCTCGGCTCCTTCGCCAGTTTTTGAACAGCGTCCAATTTGAAAGCAGTGGAAACCGGGTCGGATTTTACTGTGCGTCTCTGGTTTCCCGAGGTAGGCTCTTCTACGTAGGCGCGACGCAATCCGGCTCCCTTTCCGAGGTTTGTCGAAACGTGGGTCAGCCCAGCGTGGTCAAGGACGTGGGTCGGAAGATCCGCCAGCTGCGGATGTCCCGCGTCGGCCCGAGGTTGACCCAGGAGGAGCTCAGCGAGCGCGCCCGGATCAGCGTCTCCTTCCTCAGCATGATCGAGCGGGGAGAGCGGTCTCCGCACCTGGAGACGCTTTTCAAGATCGCCGTCGCGCTCGAAGTGCCGCTAGCGGCGCTTTTCGAGGAAGGGAAGACCGACGGCGTGGACCCGATGTACCGGCCTCTCATCGAAGCCTGCCGCAGGTACAATCTCGGCAAGCGCGACGTCGATCGACTCGTCTCCGTCGTGCGCACCATGTTCGCTTGACGGGGCCGTCCGGCGCCTGCACCGTTCTACGATGGCCGACGACGAGGTCCTGCTGGACGAGCGGCGCGGGCCCATCCGGCTCTTCACGCTCAACCGGCCCGCGCAGCGCAACGCCCTTTCCGCGGACCTCATCCGCCGCCTCCGGGCCGCGCTGGCCGACGCGGATCGCGACGAAGGCGCACACGTCGTCTGTCTGACCGGAGCGGGCGAACGGGCGTTCTGCGCCGGCGCGGACCTCGGCGCGGTGGCTCCGGACTCCGCGGCCGCGGCGCACGAGGCGCGGCGGGCGTACGCCGGGCTGCTTCTCGATCTGAGCCGGATGGGAAAACCGGTGGTGGCGTGCGTCAACGGCGCGGCGGTCGCGGCCGGGCTCGGCATCGTCGGAGCCTGCGATTTTGCCATCGCTTGCGACGATGCCCGGTTCGCGCTTCCGGAGATCGACGTCGGTCTCTTCCCCTTCATCGCGCTCGCGGCGCTGGTCCGCGTCCTCGGCCGCCGCCACGCCCTCGATCTCGCGCTCACCGGGCGGCGCGTGGATTCCGAGGAGGCGCTGCGCATCGGGCTCGTCAACACGGTGGTCGCGCGCGCCGACCTGTGGCACCAGACGGAGAGCCTTTGCCTGACGCTCGCCGCGAAGAGCCCGGCGGTGCTGCGCCTCGGCCGGCGGGCGTTCTACGCGATGCAGGAGCTGCCCTTCGAGGCGCAGCTCGAAGCAGCGGCCGTCCACCTCACCTTCAACGCGGGTCTGGAAGACGCCGCCGAGGGAATTTCCGCGTTCCTCGCACGACGCCAGCCGGAGTGGAGGGGCCGATGAGCGACAAGGTGGTGGTCACCTGCGCCTTGACCGGCGTTCTCGCTCGCCGCGAGCAGTGCCCGTGGGTGCCCTACACGCCGGTCGAGATCGCCGAGGAGGCCCGGCGCGCCTGGGAAGCCGGTGCCGCGGTCGTGCACATCCATGCGCGAACCGACGACGGGGCTCCGACGTACGAGCCCCACGTCTACGCCGCCATCCGGCGGGAGATCGAATCTCGCTGCCCCGTCATCCTCAACTTCTCGACGGGGGGGCTGGGACCGATGGAGGGCCGCGTCGCCCACGTTCGCGAGGTGAGGCCCGCGATCGCGGCTCTCAACATGGGTTCGATGAACTACGCGAAGTACTCGCCGCGCCGGAAGGAGTACGTCTTCGACTTCGTGTTCGAGAACCCCTTCAAGGACATCTGCTTCCTGCTCTCGGTGATGAAGGAGGCGAAGGTGAAGCCCGAGCTGGAATGTTTCGATCTCGGGCACACCGCGTCGATCGTGCCGCTGCTCGATCAAGGGCTCCTGACCGAGCCGCTGCAGTTCTCGTTCATCATGGGGGTCCTCGGCGGGATCCGCGCCACCGCGGACAACCTCGCCGCGCAGGCCCGCGAGGCGGGCGCGCTCTCCCGCAATCCGGCCTGGGAGGTGATCGGGATCTCCCACGAGCAGTGGACGATGCTCGCCGCCGCCCTGTCCCTCGGCGGCAACGTCCGCGTCGGGCTCGAGGACAATTTCTATCTCGACGCGGCCGGAAAGCAGATGGCGCGCTCGAACGGAGACCTGGTCGCGAAGGCGGTGCGCATGGCCCGGGACGCCGGCCGCGAACCGGCCAACGTCGACGAGGCGCGGGCGCTGCTCTCCCTGCGCTAGATTTGGTAAACACGTCGGCATGAAGAAGATCCGTCTGCTCACCCCCGGCCCGACGCCGGTTCCGGAGCGGCTTTCCCTCCGGATGGCGCATCCCATCGTCCACCACCGCTCGCCCGAGTTCGAGCAGGTGTTCGCCCGCGTCCGCGAAGGACTGCAATGGCTCTTCCAGACGAAGGAGGACGTGATCCAGTTCGCCTCCAGCGGCACGGGAGCGATGGAGGCCGCCTTCGTGAACTTCCTCCGCAAGGGCGACACCGTGATCGTCGTCGACGGCGGGAAGTTCGGAGAGCGGTGGGCGAAGTTCGCCAAGGTTTACGGTGTCAAGGCGGTGACGCTGAAATGCGAGTGGGGCACGGCGGTGGATCCCGCCGCCGTCGATCGGGCGCTGAAGGAGAACCCGGACGCGAAAGCCGTCTTCGTCCAGGCGAACGAGTCGTCGACCGGCGTCGCGCACCCGATCCAGGCGCTGGCGAAAGTCGCGCAGCAGAGTCCGGCGATCCTGGTGGTCGATGCCATCAGCGCGCTCGGAGCGTTCGACCTTCCTTTCGACGCCTGGGGCATCGACGTCCTCGTCTCGGCCTGCCACAAGGCGCTCGGCCTTCCTCCCGGGATCGCCTTCCTCGCCGCGAATGCCCGCGCCTGGAAGCTGAACGAGACGGCGGACCTGCCGCGCTTCTACTTCGACCTGCGCCGCGAGCGGGACAGCCAGCGCAAGAACCAGACGGCGTGGACCCCCGCCATCGCGCTCGTCGAGGGGCTCGACGAGTCGCTGAAGATGTACCGGGAAGAAGGGCTCGCCGACTGCTTCGCCCGTCACGAGCGGCTCGCGCAGGGAGCGCGGGCGGGAATGAAGGCGCTCGGCCTCGAGCTCTACTCGAAGGCTCCTTCCGCCGCGATGACCACGGTGATTGCTCCGTCGGGCGTCGACTCGGAGAAGCTGGTGAAGCATCTCTTCACGCGTTACGGGATCAAGCTGGTCGGAGGACAAGATGAAGCGAAGGGGAAGATCTTCCGTGTAGCGCACCTCGGCTACTTCGACGATTTCGACATGCTCATCGTCGTCGGGGCCATCGAGCGCGGCCTCCACGATCTCGGGGCCCGCATCGAGCTCGGCAAAGGTCTCGCGGCGGCGCAAGCCGCCATGGCGCAAGTCGCTACGGCCCAAACGAGCTAGCCGCCATGCGCATCCTCATCGCCGACGATCTCTCCGCCGAAGCGAAGGCCATCCTCGAACGCGTTCCCGCAGCGCAGGTGGACGTGAAGGTCGGGCTCGATCCCGTGGCGCTGCGCGAGATCATCGGCGCCTACGACGCGATCGCGGTCCGCAGCGCCACCAAGGTGACGAAGGACATCCTCGAGGCGGCCTGCCGGCTGCGCGTCATCGGGCGGGCGGGGACGGGGGTCGACAACATCGATCTCGCGGCCGCCTCGCGCCGAGGCGTCGTGGTGATGAACGCCCCGGGCGGAAACAGCGTCTCCGTCGCGGAGCACGCGATGGCCCTGCTCCTCGCGCTCGCGCGGCAGATCGCGGACGCCTCGCAGAGCACGAAGTCCGGCAAGTGGGAGAAGAAGCGTTTCGCCTCCGGGCGCGAGCTGTCCGGCAAGACGCTCGCCGTGATCGGCACCGGGAACATCGGGGCGCTCGTCGTCCAGCGGGCGCGGGCGTTCGGGCTCAAGGTGCTCGGCTACGACCCCTTCCTCACTCCCGAGGCGGCGGCGAAGCTGGGGGTGGAGCTCGTCACGCTGGAGGAAATCTGGAAGCGCGCCGACGCGATCACGCTGCACGTCCCCTTGACGGAGCAGACGAGGAACATGATCGGCGCGCCGCTGCTTGCCCGCATGAAGCCGGGCACCCTGATCGTCAATTGCGCCCGCGGCGGGCTCGTCGACGAGCGCGCCCTCGCCGATGCGCTTCTCGCCGGCAAGATCGGCGGCGCGGCGCTCGACGTCTTCGAAGAGGAGCCGCCCTCCAAAGACCATCCGCTCTTCGGCTGCCCGAACTTCATCGCCACGCCGCATCTGGGCGGCTCGACCGAAGACGCGCAGCAGAACGTCGCCACCATCGTCTGCAACGCGATGGTCGAGTACCTCACCACCGGCACCGTGCGGAACGCGGTGAACGTGCCGAGCGTATCGAGCGAAGTCCTTCAGCGTCTGGGACCCTTCCTGGGCCTCTGCGAGAAGATCGGATCGCTCGCCGGCCAGCTTTCCCTGGAAAGCGCCCCCGAGTCAGTGGAGATCGTCTACGCCGGCGAGGTGGCGGCCGAACCGATCAGCTGCCTCACGGCTTCGATGCTGAAGGGCCTTCTGGGAAACTTCCTCGCCGAGCCGGTCAACGAGGTATCGGCCCCGGCGCTTGCCCGCGAGCGGGGCCTCGCCATCGCCGAGGTGAAGACGAACGACACGCCGGACTTCGCGAGCCTCGTGACCCTGCGCCTCCGCTCGGGCGCCCATACGAACGAGGTGGCTGGGACCATCCTCGGCAAACGCGAGCCGCGCATCGTGCGGGTCAATCGCTTCGAGGTGGAGGCGGCTCCCTCGGGAACCATGCTGGTGATGACCAACGAGGACCAGCCCGGCGTCATCGGCGACGTCGGTCACACGCTCGGCGAGGCGCAGGTCAACATCGCCCAGTTCGCTCTCGCCCGCGACGGAGCGAACGGACAGGCGCTGGCCCTCGTGAACGTGGATGGGCGGGCGAGCGCCGAGGTCCTCGACAGGCTGCGTGGGCTTCCCCACGTGCTCGATGTTCGCCAGGTCTTCCTTTGATCCCGAACCTGCCGTTCGTGAGAGAGTACGCCGCATGTCGAACGTGGTGATCGTCGGTGCCCAGTGGGGGGACGAGGGCAAGGGGAAGATCGTCGACCTCTTCACCTCCTGGGCCGACGTGGTCGTCCGCTTCCAGGGGGGCGCGAACGCGGGGCATACGCTGGTGGTGGGCGGAACGAAGACCGTCCTTCACCTGGTGCCGAGCGGCGTGCTCCACCCCGGCAAGCGCTGCTTCATCGGGAACGGAGTGGTGGTCGATCCCGAGGCGCTGTCGCAGGAGATCGACGTCCTCAAGAGCCGCGGCCTGCTTACGGACCCCACGCAGCTCGTCGTGAGCGAGAATGCCCACGTAATTTTCTCCTACCACAAGATCATCGACGTGGGCCGCGAGCAGAAGGAAGGCCGCAAGAAGATCGGCACCACGGGGCGCGGGATCGGGCCCTGCTACGAGGACAAGGTCGCCCGGCGCGGGATCCGGATGCGCGACCTGCTCAAGCCCGAGGTGCTGCGCGAACGGCTCAAGGAGAGGATCGGCGAGGCGAACGCGCAGATCGCGGCTCTCGGCGGCGAGCAGGTGAAGCTGGAGACGGTCTACGAAGACGGTGCGCGGCTCGGTCAGAAGCTCGCCGAGTACGTCGGGGACGCGTCCGAAAAGCTTGCGCACGAGGTCGACCGGGGAAAGGCCGTCCTCTTCGAGGGGGCGCAGGGCACGCTCCTCGACGTCGATCACGGGACGTATCCGTACGTGACGAGCTCCAACACGGTGGCGGGCAACGCGCCTGTCGGCGCCGGTCTCGGCCCGACGGCCATCGATTCGGTCATCGGCATCACCAAGGCGTACACGACGCGAGTCGGCAACGGTCCTTTGCCGACCGAGCTGACCGACGGAGTCGGCGATCGCCTTCGCACGGTGGGCGCGGAGTTCGGCGCCACCACCGGTCGACCCCGCCGCTGCGGCTGGATGGATGCGCTGGTCCTGCGCTATGCGACCCGTGTGAACGGCCTCTCGGGCCTCGTGCTCACGAAGCTCGACGTGCTCACCGGCTTCGACAAGGTGCTGATCGCGGTTGCGTACAACCTTCCCTCCGGCAAGACGCTCCAGGAATTTCCCTCGGATCCGGAGCTCCTCGCGAGCGCGCAGCCCGTCTACGAGGAGCTCCCCGGGTGGAAGGAACCGATCGGCGACCTGCGGCAATACGAGGAGCTGCCTGCCAACGCCCGCAGGTATGTCGAACGGGTCGAGCAGCTCGTGGGGGTGGAGGCCATCGCCGTGTCGGTGGGCGCGGAACGTGCCCAGACCATCGTGCGCAAGAACCCGTTCCGACGGGCCTGAATCGCTGTTTGTCGCCGAACCGACAAGCTTTTGACGTACGTGCTGTTACGGTTGCGGAGGGCGGTACCCCGCGCGCATCCTGCGTACCCCAATACCGCCTTGATGTTCAGACCGCCTCCCGGTAGACAGCGCTCCGCAATGCCTGACAAGGCACCTCCTCCTCCCCGTCCGCCCCGTGGGTTCGGCCGCGAGCCGGACTCTCCGGCGCACGGCACCGTGCGGAACGGCGAGTTGCCCGGCAGTCGCGAGGATGCCTTCGAGCTGCGCAACACGCCGGTGCCGTCGCCGCCTCCGCCCGAGGATCCCACCGGCGAGAAGCCCACCAACGGGAACGTGCACCAGGAGCATCCGACCCATCCGGGGGTGCCGCTCTCTCCTCCGGGGATCGTGCCTGAATCCGACGTCCGCACCCACAGTCCCGCCGCCGCGGTTCCGCCGCGCGAGCACTCCGTCGTCGAGGAGCTCGGGGAGTTGCCCTGGTTCTACGGCGACGGACGGCTCGTCTGCCTGGTGCGCGATCCGACCACCATCTACGTCTACTGGGACCTGTCGCAGCAGCAGATCGAGCAGGCCTTCGGAGGACTCGGCTCCGCCCGCGCCAGCCTGCGCATCTTCAACGCGTCACGCGGCGACATGGTCCGCACCGTGGAAGTGCATCTCGAGGCGCGCGGCTGGTACGTGCGCGAGCTTCCCTCCGCTCTCGAGCTGCGGGTCGAGCTGTGGGCCGAGGGCGAGAAGGGTGCACGCCTGTTGCGAGCGGCGAGGCCGGTCCGCCTCCCGCCGGCGCAGCCGAGCGACATCCTCGAGGAGTTCTACGCGACGCTGCCCCTCGGGCACGCGCTGCGCGGCGATCCGATCACGGGAGGCCGGCCTCTGGCATGGAAGTCCGGCGCCGCGCCTCCGGGATGGGAGCGGAGGATGCAGCCCCGCTGGCAATTCACCTCCAGCCGCCCCGGCGCCGCGGGCGCGGGCGGCGAGGGCGGCCTGCCCTGGAGCGGCACGGTGCAGAAGACGCCGGAAGACGACGAGAACCGCTGATGAACAAGGGCGCCCTCTCGATCGTGCTCCACGCGCACCTCCCCTACGTGCGCCACCCGGAGTATCCCGAGTTCCTCGAGGAGGACTGGCTCTACGAGGCGATCACCGAGACGTACCTGCCGCTGCTCGAGGTGTTCGACCGCTGCGTCGACGACGGGATCCCCTTCCGCGTCACCATGACGCTGACGCCGCCGCTCGTCGGTATGCTGCGCGACGAATTGCTCGTCTCGCGCTACGCCAAGCGGCTCGACCAGCTCTGCGAAATCTCGGACAAGGAAGTCCACCGCACCCGCACCGACGCCACCTTCGGCCCGCTCGCCTGGCATTATCGAGAGCGCCATTACCATTTGCGAAGGCTTTTCCATGACCGCTACAAGCGCGACCTGGTCATGGCCTTCAAACGGCTGCAGGATCACGGCGTCCTCGAGATCATCACCTGCGGCGCCACCCACGGCTTCTTGCCGCTGATGGTCCACCAGGAATCCATCCGCGCGCAGATCCGGGTGGCGGCAGCGCACTACCGGATGCACTTCGGCCGCGATCCCCGCGGGATCTGGCTCCCCGAGTGCGGCTACGCGCCCGGGATCGACAAGTATCTCTCGGCGGAGAACATCCGCTTCTTCTTCGTCGACTCGCACGCGCTCGCGAACGCCGTCCCGAGGCCCAGGCGGGGGGTGTACGCGCCGATCTACACGCCGAGCGGGGTCGCGGCATTCGCCCGCGATCCGGAAAGCTCGATGCAGGTGTGGAGCGCCGAGTACGGATATCCGGGCGACGGCGACTACCGCGAGTTCTACCGCGACATCGGCTACGATCTCGACTGGGACTACGTCCGCCCGTACATCCAGGCGACCGGCGCCCGCAAGAACATCGGCATCAAGTATTACCGGATCACCGGGAAGGTCAGCCTCGACCGCAAGGAGCCGTACAATCCGGAAGCCGCCCGGCGCAAGGCCGACATGCACGCCGGCAACTTCCTCTTCAATCGCACCAAGCAGGTCGAGTACCTGCGCGGCGCGTTCGGCGAGGGGCCGCCGCCCATCGTCATCAGCCCTTATGATGCCGAGCTGTACGGGCACTGGTGGTACGAGGGCCCGATGTTCATCGACTTCCTGATTCGAAAAGCCGCCTACGATCAGGAAACGCTGCAGCTCCTCTCCCCGGTCGACTACCTCTCCATGTACCCGGAGCAGCAGCTCTGCCAGCCGCCGCTCTCGTCGTGGGGAGCGGGCGGGTACGCCGGCGTCTGGCTCGACGAGAGCAACGACTGGATCTACCGCTACCTGCACAAGGCGTCGGAGCGGATGATCGAGCTCGCCCGCACGCATCACGACGCCGCGAGCGACGTGGAGCGCCGCGCCCTGAACCAGGCCGCCCGCGAGCTCCTCCTCGCGCAGTCGAGCGACTGGGCGTTCATCATGAAGACCGGCACGATGGTCGACTACGCGGTCCGGCGCACGCGCGAGCACCTGCTCCGCTTCACCAAGCTGTACGACCAGCTGAAGGGGAAGCAGCTCGACGAGCGCTGGCTCGGCCTGGTGGAGTCGCGGGACAATCTCTTCCCGGAGATCGATTACCGCGTCTACCGCCCGCAGGCTTGAAGAGCAGGCGTGCTGGCGCGCGCCGCTCGCCACTCGGGCGTCACGCAGTGCACAGATTGCATCCGCTTCCCTCGGAGGGTCCCGGATGCGCATCGCGCTCGTCTCGCCGCCGTTCATTCCCGTGCCCCCTGTGGGCTACGGCGGAACGGAACTGGTCGTCGCGGAGCTGGCATGTTCGCTGACCAGGAAGGGACACGAGGTGATCGTGTACGCGACCGGCGATTCGCATCTCGGCCCCATCGAGATCCGATCCTACTTCCCGGCTGCCCAGTGGCCGCCCGATCCTGACGTCGAAGCGACGCACGCGGCGTTCAGTCTGCGCGACATCGCTCGCGACTCGCGCGGGTTCGACGTGGTCCACGTGCACACGCCCGCGGCGGTCGCGCTCTCGCGCATTTGCCCGTATCCGATGATCGCGACCATCCATCACGATCGCGCCGATCATCTGACCCGCATCTACCAGGAGAATCCGCGGGTGCGCCTGGTCGCGATCAGCGCGAGCCAGGCTCGGAAGGAACGCGCGCCGATCTCCTCGATCATCCACCACGGCCTCGATCCCGATCGCTTTCCGGAGATGCCGGACCAAGGCTATCTCCTCTACATCGGCCGCTACTCGCCGGAGAAGGGCACCCATCTCGCCATCGAAGTGGCGGCGCGAGCAGGGCTTCCCATCGTCCTCGCCGGCCAGTCCCACGACGACGACTACTACCGCGAGCGGGTGCTGCCGCTCATCGAGCGCCATCGGGCGCTGCAGATCGGACCCGTCGGCGGAGCGCGCAAGTTGCGGCTCATGGCGCGGGCCCGCGCGCTCCTCTTTCCCATCCAGTGGGACGAGCCTTTCGGCCTGGTCATGATCGAATCCCTTCTCTGCGGGGTACCGGTCCTGGCGCTCCGGCAGGGCAGCGTTCCGGAGGTGATCGAGGATGGGGTGACGGGAGTCATCGCGGACGATCCCGTCGAGCTGGTGGCGACGGCGCGGATCTCCGAGACGTTCTTCGACAGACGGCGCATCCGCGAGCTCGCCCGCGAGCGCTGGAAGGCCGATCGCATGACCGACGACTACCTCTCTCTCTATCGCGAAACGGCGGAGGAGCTCACCGCGGCGGACGCGGGGTAGGGCACTCATGGGCGATCGCACGCTGACCACCGTCCCCGCGGAGGAGCTGCTCGGATATGGCGACCTGACCCAGCTTCCCGAATCGACGGGCACCGAGAAGCTCGTCCTCAAGCGGGGCAACCTGTTCGCGGTGACGGGGCGCCTCGGCGACATCTTCCCGTCCGGCGCCCGGGACCAGGGCGCGTACTTCGAGGACACCCGCTTCCTCTCCAAGCTGCGGCTGACGGTGGCCGGGGGCCCGCCCGTCGTGCTGTCGTCGCAGTCGACCTCCGAGTACCGATCGCAGATCGATCTCACCGTCACCAGCCTCTCGTTCGGCGGCGTCTTCGCCGATCCGGTGAACTTCCTGCACCTGCGCCGCGAGCAGCTCGCCGACGAGCAGCTCGTCGAGCGGCTCACCCTCACCAACTTCCTCGTCCACGACATCGACTACTGGGTCGAGTACGAGTTCGCCTGCGACTTCGCCGATCAGTTCGAGGTGCGCGGCGCGCGGCGGCGATCGCGCGGCACGTTCTTCCTGCCCCGGGTGGAGAAGGACCGGGTCACCTTCGCCTACCAGGGCCGGGACGGCGTCCTGTACCGCTGTGAGATCTTCTTTCCGCTCCGCGCGCCGGACGAGCTTTCGCGCGACAAGGCGCGGTTCGCCTTCCATCTGGGGCCGAATCAGAGCGCGTCCATCGAGCTGCACGCCGTCCCTTCCGTCCACGAGGTGCGCTCGGGAACGAGCATCCGCGAGGCGGCCGATGCCGCGCGCAGGCCCGGACACAAGCCGCCGCCCATCCTCGGCGAGGAGCCCGAGTCCGGCTACCGGTATCCCGGCAGCGTCGACGAGAACCGCGCGCCGCAGCCGCGCGCGTTCGAGGAGCGGGTCGCGAGCGCGAGGCAGGGGTACGAGAGCTGGGCGCGGGAATCCACCCGCGTCACCAGCGCCGACGAGGACTTCGACCGCGCCATGGAGCAGGCCACCGCGGACCTGAAGGCCCTCAACATCTACTGGAGCGGAAAGCCGGTCATCTCCGCCGGCATCCCCTGGTATTGCTCGCCGTTCGGCCGCGACGCGCTCATCACCGGGTTCCAGTCGCTGCTCTTGAATCCGCAGATCGCGCGGGACGCGCTCTTCTTCCTGGCGGCGCACCAGGGAAAGCGGATCGACGACTACCGGGAGGAGGAGCCCGGCAAGATCCTCCACGAGGTCCGCCGCGGGGAGCTGGCGCGGGCGGGCGAGGTCCCGCACACGCCCTACTACGGCAGCGTCGATTCGACGCCGCTCTTCCTCATCCTCTACACCGAGTATCTACAGTGGACCGACGACCGCGAGACGGGGCAGGCGCTGCTCCCCGCGGCCGAGGCCGCGCTGCGCTGGATCGAGGAGTACGGCGACAAGGACGGCGACGGCTTCGTCGAGTACGAGCGCAAGACGGACCGCGGCCTGGAGAACCAGGGCTGGAAGGACTCACGCGACGGCGTGCCCCACCTCGACGGTGTCCAGGCGAAGCCGCCGATCGCCCTCGTCGAGGTGCAGGGGTACTGCATCGACGCGCGCAGGCGCATGGCGCGCGTCTACCGGCATCTCGGCCGCTCCGAGGAGGCGCGCCGCTGCACCAAGGCCGCCCTCGAGCACGCCCGCAGGGTGGACGAGAGTTTCTGGAATCCTTCGTCGCAGACCTACGCCATCGCCCTCGACGGCGACAAGAATCCGGTCCGCAGCGTGACGAGCAACATGGGGCACCTGCTCTGGTCCCGGGCCATCCCCCGCGAACGGGCGGAAAAGGTGGCGCGCGCGCTCCTCTCGCCGGAAGGGTTCAACGGCTGGGGGATCCGGACGCTCTCGTGCGGGCAGAAGGCCTACAACCCGCTCAGCTACCACAACGGCACCATCTGGCCGCACGACAACTCGATCATCGCCATGGGGCTCTCGCACTACGGCATGCAGCGGCAGGCGCTCCAGATCCTCTCGGGCGCCTACGATGCCGCCCGCGCCTTCCGGCACTACCGGCTGCCAGAGCTCTTCTGCGGGATGTCGAAGGGCGACGGCGATCTTCCGGTGAGCTATCCGGTGTCCTGCTCGCCGCAGGCGTGGGCCTCCGGAGCATTCTTCCTCATGCTCCGCGCGTGTCTGGGCCTCTATCCGGACGCGCCGGCGCGGTCGCTCCGGATCGTGAATCCGCAGCTTCCGCCGATGATCGGCGAGCTGACGATGGAAGGCCTCCGCATCGGCGGGTCGAGGCTGACGCTGCACTTCACGCGCACTGCCGCCGGCTGTTTCGCTTCCGTCGTCGGTACCGAGGGAGAGCCCATCTCGATCCGCATCGAGATCGGTGCCCAGGGAAGCGTCCGCTCGGACTCCTGAGCGGCCTACCGTACGGCTGGTACGCGCGTCGCCCTATAGAGGGGAAGCACGTACGCTCGGTGGGAACTCTCTTTCCTCGAAAGTCCAAAGGTTGACTTTGGAAAATCCGCGAATGAACGGGTAGCGCGGAAAGAGGAAATCGCAAATGAAAAGAAAAAAACCGTGAGACCGCTTCAGGCGGCCTGGCGGACGGTGGCGAAGGCGGGGATCGGCTGCGCGCCACGGCGGCCGAAACGGACTTTCTCACGAGCGAAATCGAGCCACTTGCGGCCGCGCTCCGTGCGCGACGCGGCGCGGACGAGCAAGGCGCCGAAGAGGGCGACGAAACCACCAGGTAGTACGAGCGCTGCGAGGATCATCAGGATTCTGCGATTCACGTACTGCGTGAAGTGCACGCACGGTGCCAGTGCGAAACGCCTTACGCAGTGCTACAAGCCGCCGCATGGCGGAGGTGGTTTCGCTCGGAAGCGTTCAGGAAGCCGAGACGCGTCTGCGGGGGGTAGGGTACCTGCCGTCTGTCGAGATCGCGACCAGCGTCTTCCTGGCCGACCGGCTCGAGAAGCCCGTCCTGGTCGAGGGGCCCGCCGGGGTGGGAAAGACCGAGCTCGCCCGGGCCTTCGCGCAGGCGACCGGACGGACACTTGTCCGCCTGCAGTGCTACGAAGGGCTCGACGAGTCGAAGGCGCTGTACGAGTGGGAGTACGCGAAGCAGCTCCTCTACACGCAGCTCCTGAAAGACAAGATCGCCGAGACCATCGCGGGCGCCTCGACCTTGCGCGAGGCGGCCGACCGGATCGCGGGGTCCGAGGATCTCTTCTTCAGCGAGCGCTTCCTCCTGCCGCGGCCGATCCTCGCCGCCCTGCGCAGCGAGCATCCCGCGCTCCTGCTCATCGACGAGATCGACAAGGCCGATCCGGAATTCG
>JBJMQD010000060.1:0-42308 GCA_045802855.1 Myxococcales bacterium
GGAATGCGCAAGGAAGTCCTCGCCGCCGGCGCGGGGGTTCCGCTGGTCTGGTTCACCGAGGATCCGAAGACCAAGAAGAAGACCCGGCACGAGAAGATGGTCTCCTGGAAGGACCAGGAGGAGCACTTCTTCGACCTCATCGAGGACCTCGTCATCGAGCTGGTCGAGGAGGCGGTGCCGCAGTCGAAGAACGAGGAGTTCCACCCCGAGTCGCTGCAGCAGAGGGTGCGCGAGCAGTTCAATACCGACATCAACCTGTCGGGCGCGGCGGCCGACAAGGAGAAGCTCCAGCTCGACATCTACAACGTCGTCGAGAAGAAGCTGAAGCATAAGTTCGAGACGCTGGGCGACGACTTTCGCGCTTACGCGCAATGGCTGTACCTGAACGCCATCGATCAGCTCTGGAAGGATCACCTGCTGCAGATGGATCATCTACGCCAGGGCATCCACCTGCGCGGCTACGGCCAGAAGGATCCGAAGATCGAGTACAAGAAGGAAGGCTTCGAGCTCTTCCAGATCATGAAGGGCCGGATCGCCGCCTCCACCGTGTCGATGATCATGCGGGTCGAGCCGGTGCAGCCGGCGGTCGCGGCGCCTGCCCCGACGGCGACGCAGACGCAGCGTCCGGCGCAAGGCGCCCGGGGCGGAACGCTTCCGCCTCTGCCCCAGCGGCGTGCCGCGCGGACCATCGAGTCGCACGGCGACGGACCGAACGCGAAGGGAGGCGCCATCGCAGCGGGACAGGTGACGCGGACAGGTCCGCGCGTCGGCCGCAACGACCCCTGCCCGTGCGGGAGCGGGAAGAAGTACAAGAAGTGCCACCTGCCGCTCGAAGAGGGTGGGGCGGGGGCGTCCGCCGAGTAGCTCTTTTCCGTCCGGATCGGTAGCATCCCGCGCGATCTCCACCAGCGCGGGAGCTACCCATGCGGCGATCCTTGTCCGTCTTCGTCGTAGCGGCATCCCTCTCCTTCTCGGTCTTCGCGCAGTCGCTGCCGACAGCGAAACCCGAGGACGTCGGCCTCTCCAGCGAACGCCTCGGGCGGATCGGGAAGGTCCTCCAGGCCGAGATCCAGGCGAAGAAGATCCCTGGCGCGGTCGCCATCGTTGCCCGCAAGGGGCGCGTCGCCTACTTCGAGGCGTTCGGAGCGCGCGATCCGGCGAGCAACGGGCCGATGACCAAGGACGCGATCTTCCGCTTCTACTCGATGACGAAGCCGTTCGTGGCCGTCGCCGCGATGATGCTGGCGGAGGAAGGCAAGATCGTCCTGACCGATCCCGTTTCCAAGTACCTCCCCGCCTTCGCCAAGATGCAGGTCAGCGTCGCCAAGGTGGACCCGACGGGGCGTCTCACCTACGACACCGTCCCAGCGGCGCGGGAAATGACGGTCTACGATCTCTTGCGCCACACGTCGGGGCTCGCTTACGGCGAGATCACCGCGAATCAGCCGGTGAAGGACGCCTATCTCAAGGGCGGGTTGTTCAAGGCCGACTTCGACTACGACCAGCGCAGCCTCGCGCCCGCGGAGGAGGTGGAGGCGCTCGCCAAGGCGCCGCTCGCGCACAATCCGGGCGAGGTGTGGGAATACAGCATGTCCGTCGATCTCCTCGGCAGGGTGGTGGAGGCGGCTTCCGGCGCGAAGTCCCTGTCGGAATTCCTCGATTCCCGCCTTTTCAAGCCCCTGAAGATGGCGGACGCGGCGTTCTCGCTTTCCAAGGACAAGATCGGCCGCCTCGCGCAGCCCTTCGCGACCGATCCGGCCTCGGGGAAACCGAACAAGGTCTTCGACGTGAGCAGCCCGCCGAAGAACGACGCGGGAGGCGTGGGCAGCGTCGGGACGATCACGGATTATTTGCGGTTCGCGCAGATGATGCTGAACGGCGGCCAGCTCGACGGCACGCGCGTTCTGAGCCGCACGACCGTCGCGTTGATGACCTCCGACCATCTCGGGAAGATCAAGGAGAACGGGATCACGCCTGGCGAGCTCCTGCTCGGCGTCAAGGGTTTCACCTTCGGGCTCGGATTCGCGGTTCGGCAGGAGGACGGCCTCGCCGCGACGCCGGGGCGGGCGGGCGAGTTCATGTGGGCGGGAGCGGCGGGAACGTACTTCTGGGTAGATCCGAAGGAGCAGCTCGTCGGGCTCCTGATGACGCAGGCGCCCGGCCCGTCCCGGCCGTATTACCGGAAGCTCTACAAGCAGCTCGTCTATCAGGCCATCGCGGACGAGCTGGCTCCGCCGATGTCGGCGTCGCGCTGAGCGCTCAGAACTGGTACCCGCCGGCGAGGCTCAGGTCGGGGAGGGGGAAGAAGGTGCCGCAGCCCTCGCACCCGACCGAGCCCTGGATCAGCATGAGGCCGGCGCCGATTTCGAAGAACGCATGATTCCAGCGCCATCGATTCCCCACGGTCGCTCCGAAGGATTTGAAGTGCTGCGGATCGCCGGATGGCTGTCCGCGATCGTCCGTCGGCTGGTCGCCGCGCAAGGACCATAGCGTCTGGAACGAGGCGAAGATGCCTTCCCGCATCCCCGAGAAGAAGCGGATGCCCGCCGCCAGGTCGTAGTGGGGATCCGAACCGCCGGCGAGAAACACGGGAAGCCCGGTGCCGAAGAACACCGCCCCTTTGGGTGAGCTCAGCTCGACGTGGAAGCCAACGAGATCATAAGCAGAACCCCCGCCTGCGGCGATCGCCACCCCGACGGGACGGGACCCGACATCGTCCTGTGCGCCCGCGGATGGCGTCGAGAGGACAAGCTGTGCGACGAGGAGCAGCGCGGTCCGGGGCATGCTCATCGGACCGCGCGCCCCTTGCCTGGGCCACCGGAGCTCGCTATGCCGCGCATTCCCCTTCCTGCAGCACCACCTCGAACGCCTTCGTCTCGCCCAGGTCGATGAAGTCGTCCGCGGTCGCCGTCGCCTCGTTCAGGTCCTCGAGGTCGGCGAGCAGGGTCGAGACGCGCTGTACGGCGACCCGGGCGAAGAAATCATCCGGCGCCTCGCCCTCCTTCTTCTCCGCCGAGTAGAGCTCGATGAGCCTCGCCACCGCCTGACCGGCGCGGCGCGCTGGCACCTTGGCCGCGAGCCGCCCGAAGCTCACGTGCTCGGCCTTCGCTCCGCCGCCGACGTAGAGGTGGTACTGGGGCACGGGCCTGCCGCCGATCTTGCGCACCGATCCCTGTAGCCCGATCCCGGCGACGTAGTGCTGGCCGCAGCCGTTCGGGCAGCCGGACACCTTGATCGAGAGCGACTCGGCCTTGGCCGCGAGCGCGGGGGCGGCTTCCAGCTCGCGCGTCACGAGCGATGCCACGCCGCGCGAGGCGGTGACGGCGATCTTGCAGGACATCGCGCCCGGGCAGCTCGTCACGTCGGCCACGGTGCCCGCTCCGGGCGTCGCGAGACCTGCGCGATCGAGGAGCGTGTGGAGCGCGGGAAGCGAGTCGCGGCGGACGAACCGCAGCAGCAGGTTCTGGTCGATCGTGGTCCGCACCTGCTCCTCGCCGCTGAAGTCCTGGGCGAGCCTTGCCAGCACCCGCAGCTGCGCCGCGGTGATGTCGCCGAGCGTCAGGCGGATGGTGACGGAGACGAGTCCCGGCTGCTTCTGCGCCCGCACGTTCTTTTCCAGGAAACGGCCGAATCCGGGCGAGGAGAGAAACGGGCGGGAGGGCTTCTCGCGGATCGTCGCGACCGTCGGGAGGTTGTCCAGGGGGGTTCCTCCCGCGGCGGCGATCGCTTCCCGTTCTTTCCGGTACTCGGCGAGAAAGCCCTCCTGCCCGAGATTGTCGATCACGAACTTGAGACGTGCCCGATCCTTGCGCTTGCGGTTGCCCGTCCGGTTGAAGACCCGCACTACCGCATCCGCGATGTCGAACACCTCCTCGACCGGTGCGAACTCGTGCGCCACGAATCCCTGCCGTCGCACCGTGGAGAGGCCGCCGCCGATGGTGACCCGGAATCCCCGCTTGCCGCCCTGGACGCGGGCGAGGAGCCCGATGTCGTTGAAGCCGGCGCCGACGCAGTCCGTCTCGCAGCAGCCGCCGAGCGCGATCTTGAACTTTCGCGGCAAGCTCGACGAGAGCGGTCCGCGCAAGAGGTGCCGCGTGAGCGCCTCGCCGTACGGGGTCACGTCGAACGCCTCGGTGGCGGAGACGCCGGCGTAAGGGCAGGCGGTGATGTTGCGCACGGAGTTGCCGCACGCCTCGCGCGTGGTCAACCCGTCATCGGCGAGCCGCCGCAACACCGCTTCGACGTCGTCCATCTTCACGAAGTGGAACTGGACGTTCTGGCGGGTGGTGACGTGTCCCTTGCCGGTGGACCAGTTCTCCGCCACGTCGGCGAGCGCGACGATCTGCGGGACGGTGAGCACCCCTTCGGGAATCTTCACTCGCACCATCATCGGGCCGTCTTGCCGCTGCCCGTAAACACCGTGGACCAGCCGGAAGGCGCGCCAGGCATCGGGACCGAGCTCACCGCTCTCGAACTTCTCCAGCGTGTCGACGAACCGATCCACTTCGGCTTCGCTCGAGAATCCGAGCCGACCGTCACCAAGCTCATTCGGAATTTCGATTTCCGCCATGACGAACCTTCCCTTCAGGCTGCCCGCGCGGGGGCCGCGACGGCGGAGAGCGTCTCCGCGAGCGAAACCACTTCTCCGATGACCAGCACGCCCGCGGCGTCCGGGTGCTCCGCGGGCAACTCGCAACCGCCGAGACTCTGCAAGGTTCCCGTCCACGACGCCTGGTCCGACCAGGACGCATCGAGGACGACCGCGGCCGGCGTCCGCAAAGGCCACCCCTGCTCCGCGAGGAGGTGGGCGATCCGCGAGCGGTTCGCGATCCCCATCAGCACCACCACCGTCAGGCTGCCCGGGGCGATGGCGCGCAGGAGCGGTGTGAACGCCTCCTCGGCGTGGCCCGACACGACAGCGAATCCGGAGGCGAGCCCGCGGTGGGTGACCGGGATCCCCGCCAGACCCGGCGCGGAGATGGCCGAGCTGACGCCCGGGATCACCTCGTACGGAATCCCGGCACGGGCGAGGGCGAGCGCCTCCTCCCCGCCGCGGCCGAGCACGAACGGGTCGCCGCACTTGAGCCGTACGACCCGCTCCCCCCGCCGGGCGGCGCGGATGAGGAGGCGCTCGATCGTTGCCTGCGACATGGACTTTCGCCGCGCGCGCTTGCCGACGTACAGGAAGCGCGCGTGCGCGGCGAGCCGCAGCGCCAAAGGGTCCACCAGCGCATCGTGGAGGACGAGATCCGCGTTGCGCAGCCGGTCGGCGGCTTTCAAGGTGAGCAGCTCGGGATCTCCCGGTCCCGCGCCGACGAGTGAAACGAACCCGGTCATGTTGCTTCCTCCAGTTGCGGGTACAGGTCGAGGAGCGCGCGCAGGAGCAAGGGCCTACGCGCGCCCATCGGGATGCCGTTCTCGCGCCAGCCGGCGCGGACGCGCTCGCCGAGCTCGATCCATCTCGACACGTCGTCCGGGAGCACCTTCTCGAGCGCCTCGCGCAAGAGACCGGCGAGCGCCGGCGCCCGGCCCTCCGTGGAAACCGCGACGGTCACGCCGCCTTTGCGAATGACGCCCCCGAGGAACGCGGAGGCGACCTTCGCGTCGTCGACGGCGTTGACGAAGATGCCGCGGGCGTCCGCCGCGTCGCGTACCTGCCGGTTGACTTCCGGAGTCGCGGCCGCCACGACGAAGAACGCCCCGTCGAGATCCGAGGGCACGAACGGGCCGCGGCGGATCTCGACTTCCGGCCGTTCGAGCTCGGGGGCGACTTCCGGCGCCACGACGCGCACGCGCGCTCCGGCGGCGAGGAGCCCCGGCAGCTTCGTGGCGGCGACGCGGCCGGCGCCCACCAGCACGGCGCGCCGGCCCTGGAAGCGCAGAAAGACGGGGTACAGCTCGCTCATGCGGCTCTCCGCGAGAGGAGGAGCCCTCGCGAGGCGAGAAGCCCGAGCACCTGCGACGCGCTCTGCGCGACCGGATCGCGGTCCGTGTGGACGACCAGGTCGGGGGCGACGGGCGGCTCGTACGGATCGCTCACCCCGGTGAAGTGGGCGATCTCGCCCCGCAGCGCCTTGCGGTAGAGGCCCTTCACGTCCCGCTCTACGAGCGCGTCGAGAGAGGCGTCTGCGTACACCTCCAGGAACGGAATCCCTTCCTCGTCGGCGAGCCTTCGCATCTCGGCCCGGGTCTCGGCGTAGGGCGAGATGGCGGCGGTCACGACGCCCACGCCGTTGCGGGCGAGGAGGCGGGCGACGAACCCGATGCGGCGGATGTTCGTATCGCGATCCTCGCGGGAGAACCCGAGACCCTTCGACAGATGCGTGCGCACCTCGTCGCCGTCGAGGACCTCCACCTGCCGCTCGACGGAAAGCGCCTCGCGGACCTGCTCCGCGAGCGTGCTCTTGCCCGCTCCGGAGAGTCCGGTGAACCAGAGGATGAAGCCGGCCTTGCGCGGCTGCCCGTCGATCCGGCCCACTCCTCCCATGTGCGTGCGGAGGATCTCGGCTACCTCGGGCCGGGTGAACTCGCGGGGCAGGTCCCCGCCCGACCGGAGGATCTCGCGCACGCGGCTGCCGGACAGGTCGAGCCGGTCGGAAGGTCCGTGCGGGCAGGTGCGCGGCGAGGCGAGCGCGTCGCAGGCGCGGCAGAAGAAGGTGGGATCGAACCGCAGCGGCGTGACCCCGAGCTCCCCGGGCTCGAAGGTATCGAAGATGAGCTGCGACTCGAGGGGCCCGTAGTAGCGGCCGACGCCGGCGTGATCGCGCCCGACGATCAGGTGCGAGATGCCGTAGTTCTTGCGGACGAGGGCGTGGAAGAGCGCCTCGCGCGGCCCCGCGTAGCGCATCGCGGCCGGGAAGGCGGCGAGCAGGGTGCGGTCCTTCGGGTAGTAGCGATCGAGGAGGGCCTCGTAGGCGCGGAACCGCACCGCGGCCGGGACGTCGTCGCCCTTCGTCTCGCCGACGAGCGGGTGGATGACGATGCCGTCGGTGAACTCGAGCGCGAGCTTCGTCAGGTGCTCGTGGGCGCGGTGGATCGGATTGCGCGTCTGGAACCCGGCGACGCGCTTCCATCCCTTCGCCGCGATGCGCGCCCGCAACTGCCGGGGCGTCAGGCGGTGCTCGCCAAAGGGCAGGTCGGCCGGAAGCGGGAAGGCACGCACCTCTCCGGCCACCAGGTTCACCGGGCGCGAAAGGAGATACGCGACTCCGGGATGCGCCGGATCGTCCGTGCGGTACACGGCGCGCGCTTCAGCGGCGGGGTCGCGCCGGTGGATCTCGCTCACCGTCAGGACCGCCCAGAGGTTCCCGCGTCCGTCGCGCAGGGCGACCGGGGAGCCCCGTTCGAGGCGCGCCGCGTCCTCGTCGGAGGCCGCGAGCGTGAGCGGGAGCGGCCACACGGTCCCGTCCGCGAGGCGCATGCGGGCGAGCACGCTCTCGTAGTCGGCGGAGCCGAGGAATCCGCGCAGGGGGCTCGCGGCGCCGACCGCGATGAGCTCGAGATCGGCCTGTTCGCGAGCATCGAGGACGAGCGAGGGCAGCGTGGCGGCGAGCTCCCGGAGCGAGGGCTCCTCGGCGGGGGAACGATTCGTTCAGTGAGCGCGCCGCCGTGGGGCGCGACGAGGGTCTCCATCAACTCTCCTTGTGGAACGTGGGGGTTTGACCGTTGGGGAAGCGGGCGTGAAGGCCGCATTCCTTCTTTTCGAAAGTGCGCCAGCGGCCCGCGCGAGGGTCCTCGCCGTGGGCGACCGCCGTCGTGCAGGGTTCGCAGCCGATGCTCGGATAGCCTTCGGCGTGGAGCGCGTTCACCGGGATCCGGCGCTCGCGGATCCGCTCCCAGACAGCCTCGGAGCTCCAGCTGACGAGCGGGTTGATCTTGATCAGGCCGAATTTCGTGTCGCGCTCGACGGTGCGGGCGGCGGCGCGGTCGCGGGTCTGGTCGCGACGGATCGAGCTGATCCAGGCGTCCAGCCGGGAAAGCTCCTTGCGGAGGGGCTCTACCTTGCGCAGCTCGCAGCAGCGGTCGGGAAGGCTCTCCCAGAGCGCGCGGCCGTACTGCGCCGCCTGCTCCGACACGCTCTGCGCGGGCCGCACCGACCGGATGACGATGCCGTAGCGGCGCTCGAGCGCCTCCCACAGCTCGATGGTCTCGGGAAAGAGGAGTCCGGTGTCGAGGGTGAACACGTCGATCGGAAGCCCCTCGTGGGCGATGACGTCGACGAGGACACATCCTTCCGGTCCAAACGCGGTCGCGAAGGCGATCCGGCCGGGGAACCGGGCGGCCGCGAAGCGCAGGACGGCCTCGGGCGAGGCGCCTTCGAGCTCCGCATTGGCGGCGGCTAGTTCACGGGAATCGACGACGGCGGGCGGATCGAAGTGCAGCGACATGGGCCAAGCTCCTCGGAACGCGGGGGCAAAAGGGCAACCTCGCGACCGGGTCGTGCGCTTGGCTTCAAGCTGGCGTCAGAAAGCCGCCACCTCAGGCGTGCGCGCGCACCCGGCGCTGAAAAGCGCCAGGGCGACAACAGACGCACTTGAAGGGGGCTGATGACATCGTCCGTACATCGATATCCAAGGGATGTCCCATTGTCAAATGCGCTCCCAGCATCATGGCCTCCGCCCGTCGCGGGGCAAGGCCGCTCTCCTCCGTCCTGACCTGCCGCACGGCTGCTCGGCCTTCGTTGCGCCCTCGCGCGGAAGCTGCTAGAAGCAGCGCCCCTTCCGGGAAAAAGATCCGGAAGGAAGGTCGTTTGGTAGTCCGCAACACCCATTTCACACACCTCCCGATCCGGGCAGGGTTCCCCGAAACCGGGGCCTGCCAGCGGGCGCGACGGAGGTGGAGGAGTAAAAACGCATGTCTGAGAACGTGGAAACCAGTCAAGCCGCCGCGCCGCCGGTAGAGCCGGCCGGCATGCAGCAGGCGATGCAGCCCGCGCAGGGAATCACCATGCGCCAGCTGCTCGAGGCAGGGGTGCACTTCGGGCACCAGACGAAACGCTGGAACCCGAAGATGAAGCCCTACATCTTCGGCGCGCGGAACGGCATCTACATCGTCGATCTGCAGAAGACCGTCCGCCTCGCCCGCGAGGCTTTCAAGTTCGTCTCGGACATCTGCTCGAAGGGCGGGTCCGTGCTCTTCGTCGGGACGAAGAAGCAGGCGCAGGACGCCGTCGTCGAGGAGGCGACCCGCTCGGGCCAGTTCCACGTGACGAACCGCTGGCTGGGCGGGACGCTGACCAACTTCAAGACCATCAAGAGCGGCATCGACCGCCTGAAGGCGCTCGAGAAGATGGCGAGCGACGGCACCTTCGAAAAGCTGCCGAAGAAGGAAGTCGCCATCCTGCAGAACGAGATGGACAAGCTGAAGAAGAACCTGGGCGGCATCCAGGAGATGTCCCGGCTTCCGGGCTGCCTCTTCGTGATCGATCCGAAGAAGGAGCACATCGCCATCCACGAGGCCACGCGCCTCGGGATTCCCATCGTGGGGCTCGTCGACACGAACTGCGATCCGGAAGGGATCGACCACGTCATTCCCGGGAACGACGACGCCATCCGCTCGATCCGGCTCTTCTGCTCCAAGATCGGGGATGCGGCCATCGAGGGCAAAGCCCGCTACGCGGCGCACGGCGGAGGCCAGGAGGCGCAGGGCGAGGGCGAAGCGCCGGCCGACGACCGCGACCAGGCGAGCGAGCGCCGTGGCAAGCGCGGCGGCGAGCGCCGCGGAGGACGCGGCGGCGGCCGTGGCATGGGCATGGGCGGGGGCATGGGCGGCGGGGAGCGACGTCGCGAGGCCAGCCCCGATATCGAGGTGGTGAAGAAGCCGCAGCTGGGCGGAGAGGGCGGCGAAGCCGCTCCGGCCGCGGCAGGCGACGAGACGGTAAGCCCCAAGGAATGAGGTAGCCCTTCCATGGCAGAGGTGACATCCGCATTGGTGAAGGAGCTCCGCGAGAAGAGCGGCGCGGGGATGATGGATTGCAAGAAGGCGCTGCAGGAGTGCGCCGGCGACCTCAGCAAGGCCTCCGACTGGCTGCGCGAGAAGGGGCTCGCCACCGCCGGGAAGAAGGCGGGCCGCTCCGCCACCGAGGGCATGGTCGGGCACTACATCCACATGGGCGGCAAGATCGGCGTCCTCGTGGAGGTGAACTGCGAGACCGACTTCACCGCCCGCAACGAGAAGTTCCAGCAGCTGGTGAAGGACATCGCCATGCAGATCGCGGCGATGAGCCCCGAATGGGTGCGGCGCGAGGAAGTGCCTGCCGACGCCCTCGAGCACGAGAAGAAGATCAACCGCGCCCAGCTCGTCGAGCAGGGCAAGCCGGAGGCGATGCTGGAGAAGATCCTCCCCGGCAAGCTGGAGAAGTTCTTCAAGGAGAGGTGCCTCCTCGAGCAGGCCTTCATCAAGGACCCCGAGGGCAAGCGCACCGTCCAGCAGGAGGTCACCGACGCCATCGCGGTGATCGGCGAGAACATCAACGTCAGAAGATTCGTCCGCATGGCGCTCGGCGAGGGGCTGAAGAAGGAGACCAAGGATTTCGCCGCCGAGGTGAGCGCGGCCGTCGCCAAGAAGTAGGGCGCATGAGCACGATCCGGAGCGAGGTCGAGGAACGGTTCCGCGACCTGCGCGACCGGATCTGCGCGCGCCTCGAGGAGCTCGACGGCGGCAAGTTCAAGCGGACGACCTGGGACCGTCCCGGCGGCGGCGGCGGCGAGATGAGCGAGCTGCGCGGCAAGCTCATCGAGAAGGGCGGCTGCAACTTCTCCAAGGTGAGCGGGGACAAATATCCCTCAGCCATCACGGGTGGAGCGCAGGGAGAAGGCAAGGCGCCCGGCGGCGGCGAGAACGACGCGGCGATCGGGATCGAGCCGCCGCGCCCGGAAGACCTCGCCGGAAAGCCCTTCTTCGCCACCGGCGTTTCCCTCGTCCTCCATCCCCGCAATCCGTACGTGCCGATCGTGCACCTCAACGTGCGCTATCTCGAGGTGGGCGACGCGCAGTGGTTCGGCGGCGGGACCGATCTGACGCCCTTCCGCCCCTTCGACGAAGACACCCGGCACTTCCATCGCGTGCTCGAGAAGGTCTGCAACGCCCACGGCCGCGACCTGTACCCGCGCTTCTCCCGCTGGGCGAAGGACTATTTCTTCCTCGCCCACCGCAAAGCGGAGCGCGGCGTGGGCGGCATCTTCTTCGACTATTTGAGAGGCGAGCGGCACTGGCCCTTCGTGCGCGACATCGGCGACGCCTTCCTTCCCGCCTACGCACCCCTCGTCGAGCGGCGCGCCAACATGCGGTACACGGAGGACGATCGCGCGGAGCAGCTGCGCTGGCGCGGCCGCTACGTGGAATTCAACCTGCTCTACGATCGGGGGACGCTGTTCGGGCTGCGCAGCGGCGGAAACGTCGAGGCGATCTTCATGAGCCTGCCTCCGCTCGTCGCCTGGTGAAGAGAACAAGGCACCGCGCCCCGCTGCGAGAGGAAAATCGGGGCGCGGTGCCTCCTGGGAGAGCTACCGCTGGTTTGCTCGTTCTCGACGCTCGCCGCCTCCCCCCCTCCGAGGCGGCGGGACGCGTGCGTCGAGTGACTTCGTTTGAGCTCAAACGATTCTATTCGACGTCGAAATTTCGGTCAAGATCGGTAAACGGGACGGTGATCTCTTCCAGGTCTTTCGTCTCAGTGGAACAGCGCCAGCGATTTGATGAACGTCTGGGACACGCCCCACGCGAGGGGAAGTCCGACGAAGAGCCATGCGAAAGCGACGGCACCGGCGCCGGTGCCCTGCGAAGTCTGGGTGTTGGTCTGGTTCATGGGTGTCTCCTCAGGCCGTCTGGGTGCCCGCGAACTGCGCGGAACGGGCGGTTTGTGCGTGGTAGCGCTCGCTGACGGGCGTCACGAGCGAGTTGCAGACGAGGCCGAGCACCAGGAACCCGACCAGGATGTACATGGTGATGTTGTAGGACTGCGCCAGCGGAACTCCGTGGCTGAGCTGGTAATCGCGCATCAAGTTCATGAGCGCAGGACCCACGATGCCCGCCGCCGACCAGGCAGTGAGGAGCCGCCCGTGGATGGCGCCGACCTGCATGGTGCCGAAGAGATCCTTCAGGTACGCCGGCACCGTCGAGAAGCCGCCCCCGTACATCGAGATGATCACGCACATCGCGATGACGAAAAGCGGGACGCTGTGCATCTTCGCGGTGGTCGGGATCAGCGCGTAGAGGACGCCGCCGAGGATGAAATAGATGGCGTACGTCGTCTTGCGGCCGAGCTTGTCCGAGGCCGAGGACCAGAAGAAGCGTCCGCCCATGTTGAAGAGCGAGAGCAGCCCGACGAAGCCGGCGGCCGCGGCCGGGGCCACGCCGAGGGTCTGCTGGATGATGGGAGAGGCGGTCTGGAGGACGCCGATGCCGGCGCTCACGTTGAGGAAGAGCACGAACCAGACCAGCCAGAACTGCGGCGTCTTGATGGCGTCCGCCGCGCTCACGTCGGCCGTGGTGATGAGCTTCTGCGCCGTCGCCCTCGGCGTCCAGCCGGCAGGCTTCCAGCCCGGCTGCGGGACGCGCACGGTGAAGACGCCGAACATCATGAAGGCGAAGTAGATGATGCCCATCGCCACCATGGCCGGGATGACGCCGACGGTGGTGGGGCCGGCGAAGTACTTCATGAGAATCACAGCGAGCGGCGAGCCGATCATGGCGCCGCCGCCGAAGCCCATGATCGCCATCCCGGTGGCCATGCCGGGCCGGTCGGGGAACCACTTGATGAGCGTCGAGACGGGCGAGATGTAGCCGAGGCCGAGGCCGATTCCGCCCAGCACTCCGTAGCCGAAGACCACGAGCCAGAGCTGGTGCACCGCCACGCCAACGGCCGCGACGAGGAACCCGCCTCCGAAGCAACACGCCGCCGCGAACATCGCCTTGCGCGGGCCGACCCGCTCGAGCCAGGTGCCGAAGACGGCGGCGGAGAGCCCCAGGAAGACCATCGCCACGCTGAAGATGATCGCGACGGAGGTCAGCTTCCAGTCGCCCGGCGCGCTCTTGGTGATGCCGATGACCTTGGTGAGGGGCAGGTTGAACACCGACAGCGCGTATGCCTGTCCGATGCAGAGATGGATGGCGAGCGCCGCGGGCGGGACCAGCCATCGGCTGTAACCCGGCTTTGCGACTGTGTGCTCGCGATCGAGCCATGATGCCATGGAATTACGCTCCTTTGTTTTCGTTGCTGGATTACGAGCCGAATCCCTGCGACGCAGGGGTTCGTTCGGCGTCGAACGGCCTCTCGTCCTTCGCCTTCTCGACGGTGATCACGACGGACTTGGAGGCGGGCGTGTTGCTGGTGTGCGCGACCTGCCGCGCGGGCACGAGCGCGTTCGCCTCGGGGAAGTAGGCGCAGGCGCAGCCCTGCGGGATGTCATAGGCGACCGCGGTGAACCTGCGCGCCGTGCGGGTCTCGCCCTGGAAATGGCTGGTCACGTCGATCACGTCGCCGTCGCGCAGCCCCAGGCTGGAAATGTCCGCCGCGTTCATGAGGACGACGCGCCGCGCGCCGGAAAGCCCGCGATACCGATCCTCGAGACCGTAGATGGTCGTGTTGTACTGATCGTGGCTGCGCACGGTCATGAGGACGAGCTGGCCCGGCTTGAGCTCGCGGCGGACGAGCGGGTGGACCGTGAAGCGCGCCTTGCCGCTCGCGGTCGTGAAGCGGCCTTCGCGCGGGCCGTTGGGCAGGTAGAAGCCGCCCGGCTGGCGGACCCGCTCGTTGTAATTCTCGGTGCCGGGGACGACGCGCGAGATGAGGTCGCGGATGCGGTCGTAGTCCTGCACGAGCCAGGACCACGAGACGCGCGAGCGCGACCCGAGGGTCGCCTCGGCGAGCCTCGCCACGATGACCGGCTCGCTGAGCAGTTGCTCGCCGGCGGGACGCAGGCGCCCGCGCGACGACTGGACCACGCCCATCGAGTTCTCCGTCGAAACGAACTGCTCTCCCGTGACCTGCACGTCGCGCTCGGTGCGCCCGAGGCAGGGCAGGATCAGGGCGGTCGCGCCGGTGACGAGATGGGCGCGGTTCAGCTTGGTCGCGACGTGGGCCGTGAGCCCGGCGCGCCGGAGCGCCGTGGCCGTGTACTCGGTATCCGGAGTCGCCGAGAGGAAGTTGCCGCCCAGCGCGAAGAAGACCTTCGCGCGCCCCTCATGCAGCGCGTGGATGGTGTCGACCGCATCGAACCCGTGCTTGCGGGGTGCGTGGATGCCGGTCGCCTTCTCCAGCGCGTCGAGGAAGGCGGGCTTCGGCTTCTCCCAGATTCCCATCGTCCGGTCGCCCTGGACGTTGCTGTGGCCGCGGACGGGGCAGACGCCCGCGCCGGGCTTTCCGATCGATCCCCGCAGGAGCAGGACGTTGACGACCTCGCGGACGTTGTCGACGGCGTTCTCGTGCTGCGTGAGCCCCATCGCCCAGCAGACGATGATCCGTTCGCTCTCGACGAAGAGGAGCGCCGCCTTGCGGATCTGCGCCTCGGGAATGCCGCTTTCGCGGACGATCTCGTCCCAGGAGACGCGGGAGATGGCCTCCTTGTAGGCGAGATAGTTCTCGGTCCGTTCCTTCACGAACGCCTGGTCGACCACCCGGCCGGGGTTCTTGTCCTCCGCCTCGAGGATGGCCTTGCCGATCCCTTGCAGGAGGGCGACGTCGCCGTTGATCTTCACCTGCAGGAACAGCTCGGCGAGCGCAGTGCCGGTGAGGACGCCGCGGATCTGCTGCGGGTGCTTGAAGCGGAGGAGGCCGACCTCGGGAAGCGGATTGACGGCGACGATCTTCGCCCCCGCCTTCCGCGCCTCCGCGAGCGCGCTCAGCATGCGGGGGTGGTTCGTCCCCGGGTTCTGGCCGACGACGACGATGAGCTGCGCTTTGGCGAAGTCGTCGAGCCGGACCGTCCCCTTGCCGATGCCGATGGTCTCGGAGAGCCCGGACCCGCTCGATTCGTGGCACATGTTCGAGCAGTCAGGCAGGTTGTTGGTGCCGAACTCGCGAACGAAAAGCTGGTAGAGGAAGGCGGCTTCGTTGCTGGTGCGCCCCGAGGTGTAGAAGATCGCCTCGTCGGGCGACGCGAGCGCCCGCAGCTCCGTCCCTATCAGAGCGAATGCCTCGTCCCAGGAGATGGGCTGGTAATGCTCGGCCCCCCGCCGCAGCACCATCGGGTGCGTGAGGCGCCCCTGCTTTCCGAGCCAGTAGTCGCTGCGCTGGGAAAGGTCCGCGACGGAATGTCGCGCGAAGAACTCCGGCCCGACCTTCCTGGAGGTGCCCTCCTCGGCGACCGCCTTGGCGCCGTTCTCGCAGAACTCAGCGACGGCACGGCCAGAATCCGGATCGGGCCACGCGCACCCGGGGCAATCGAACCCGTCGGCCTGGTTCAGCCGCAGGAGGAGGCGGGTGCCGCGGGCGACGCCCGCTTCGCCGAACGCATGCCGCAGGGCCGAGGTGACCGCCGCGACGCCTCCCGCCGCCGTGGGAATTTGCTTTCGCTGAAGCTGAGAAGTTTCCTCGGGCGCCTACGCATTGGTGCCACGTGGATCCGAGAGCGTCGCAACTGCCGGCGCTCCTTCGAGACTTTCCGCCATTTCTCCTCCCGCAAGGCCAACCCGCGGCACACCCGGGGCCCCGGCACGACGCGGCGTCCCCCCTACCGGGGACGCCCCGCCCCGCGGGGGTCATATGCACTCAAACGATAATGTTTGAGCGCGAAGTACATGTCGGAGTCAAGAGCGGCGCGAAAGTTTCAGGGAACCCGCCCGATTCCACGCCGCTCGCCCGCGACCTTCTCGTGAACGCGTCGAATCGCCGCGGCGGATCGATCCACGTCCGGCTCGGACGTGTCGTAGCCGGAGATGGAAAGGCGCATGGCGGTGCGGCCTTGCCACCTCGTTCCGCCTGCCCAGCAGGTTCCTTCGCGCTGGACTTCTGCAATCACTGCGGCGGTTTCCTGGTCGGAATCCCCGAACCGGACCAGCACCTGGTTCAGGACCACGTTGTTCAGGATCGTAACATCCGGCTGAGAGGCAAGGGCAGCCGCCATCCTCCGGGCGAGCGCGCAGGAGCGCTCGACCAGATGGGCGACGCCCCGGCGGCCGAGTGTCCGGAGCGCGACATAAACCGGAATCGCACGGCCACGGCGCGAGGCCTCCGGGACCCACTCGAAGGGGTTCCTTGCCTCTCCGAGGGCGAAATACGAGGCGCTCGCGGTGGTCGCGCGAAGGTGCGCCTCGGGATGCGCCGTGAAGGCGATGCCGCAGTCATAGGGAACGTTGAGCCACTTGTGCGCGTCGGTTGCCCACGAGTCAGCCCGCTCGTGTCCGGAGAGCAGACCCCGCAGCCACGGAGAGACCGCCGCCCAGAGCCCGAACGCGCCGTCGACGTGCACCCAGGCGGAGCGCTCGCGGGCGATCTCGACGATCTCGCCGAGAGAGTCGAAGGCGCCCGTGTTCACGTTGCCGGCTTGCGCGCACACGATGATCGGGCCCTGCGCGTCAGCGATCGGAGGAGCGGGCGGAGCATCCAACGTCCGGCGGAGTGCCGACGGGACCATCCTTCCCTGGCCGTCCACCTCGACCTTCTCCAGGCAATCGGTGCCGAACCCGAGCATCCGGAGCGCGGCGAGCATGCTGATATGCGCTTCCTCGCCGGCGACGATCCGCACTCGCGGCGCGCCGCACAGGCCGCGCTCTTCGACGTCCCAGCCCGCCCTGCTCAGCACCTCGTTCCGGGCGGCGAGCAGACAGGTGAAGTTCGCCGTCTGCCCTCCGGTGACGAATCCGCAACTTACGCCGGCCGGAAGACCGAGCAATTCTACCAGCCAGGCGATGGCCACTTCTTCGACGGCCGCTGCCGCCGGCGACGCGATCTGGAACGACGCGTTCTGGTTCCAGGCCGAGACCAGCCAGTCGGCGGCGACCGCTTGCGGCAATCCCGACCCGGTGACGAACCCGAAGTATCGGGGCCCGGCGCTCGCCACGAGGCCGGGATCAACGGCGCGGGCGAAGGACTCGAGGGCAAGGGCGGGGTCCTCGCCCTTCTCAGGCAAGGGGCCAGAGAGCGCCTCGAGAAGCTCCTCGCGCGAGGCGCTCGCTCCGACGGGACGGATTCCGACCTGCTCCCGGTACGAGGAGGCGATCCGACAGGCTCGCTCGAAGACGTCCACGTCTGCCTCCCGCAGATGGTAGAAGGCGTCGTCTCATGCCAGAGATCGCCGCGATAATCGATCACACCCAGCTGAAGCCTGGCACGACGAGCGAGGACGTCGTCAAGCTGTGCGACGAGGCGCGGCGCTACGGGTTCGCCACGGTCTGCGTGGGTCCCGCGTGGGTGGAGCTTGCCGCGCGGCTCTTGCACGGATCGCGCACGGTGCCGATCACGGTGGTCGCGTTCCCTCTCGGCACCGCCACGGCCGACGAGAAGGTGTCGGAAACGCGCGAGGCGATCCGCAAAGGCGCGCGCGAGATCGACATGGTGGCGAATCTCGCCGCGCTGAAGGCGAAGGACTACCGCGCCGTGCTCGACGACATCGCCGCAGTCGTCTCCGCCGCCCGGCCCTTGCCGGTGAAGGTGATCCTGGAGACGGCGAGCCTTTCCAGTGACGAGAAGATCGCCGGTTGCGCGCTTGCCAAGGCGGCCGGCGCCTCGTTCGTGAAGACCAGCACCGGATTCGGCGCCGGAGGCGCCACCGTGGAGGACGTCGCGCTCCTGCGCCGCGTGGTGGGCGACGACATGGGCGTGAAGGCTTCGGGAGGAATCCGCACGAGAGCCGACGCGATCCGGATGGTCGAGGCGGGAGCGAGCCGCCTCGGAACGAGCGCTGGCGTCGCGATCGTCACCGGATCGGGACCGGTAAAGGGCTACTGATGCCCGGCCGCTTCGTCGTCATCGTCATCGATTCCTGCGGGGCGGGCGCGCTTCCGGACGCCGCGCAATACGGCGACGACGGCGCGAACACGCTGGCGAACACCGCGCGCGCGACGGGAGGACTCTCGCTGCCCACCCTGCAGAGCTGGGGCCTCGGCAATCTGACTGCGATCGAAGGCTGCCCTCCGACGAGCGCGCCGCGGGCGAGTTGCGGGACGATGGCGGAGCTCTCGCAGGGGAAGGACACCACCACCGGCCACTGGGAGATGATGGGGATCGTCCTTGCGAAGGGTTTCGACACCTTCCCGGACGGGTTTCCCCGATCACTGATGCTGGGATGGCTCGAGCGTAGCGGCGCCCCGGGGTTTCTCGCCAACAAGGTGGCGAGCGGGACTGCGATCATCGAGGAGCTCGGAGTCGAGCACCTGCGCACCGGGCTTCCCATCGTCTACACGAGCGCGGATTCCGTCTTCCAGATCGCGGCGCACGAGGAGAGGATCCCGCTCGCGACGCTCTACCGGTACTGCGAGGCCGCGCGAGAGGTGGGAAAGCGCTACGGCGTTGCGCGCGTCATCGCCCGGCCATTCGTGGGAAATCCCGGATCGTTCCGGCGCACGTACAATCGCCGTGATTTCACGCAGCCGCCGCCGCCCGGGCTGATCCTCGACCTCCTCGCGCAGGCGGGCGTCCCGATCGTCGGAGTGGGAAAGATCCCGGACATCTACGATGGCCGCGGCATCGCGCGTTCCCTGCACACCGAGGGCAACGCCGACGGGCTCGCCAAGACGGAAGAGATCCTGGGGACGCCGGGCTCCGATTTCGTGTTCGTGAACCTCGTCGACACCGACATGCTGTACGGGCACCGCCGCGATCCGGTCGGGTACGCAAGGGCGATGCGCGAGATCGACGACGCGCTGCCCGCCCTTGCGGCGAGGCTGCGGAAGGGCGACCTGCTCGCGCTCACCGCCGATCACGGCTGCGACCCGACGTTCGCGGGCACCGACCACACCCGGGAGCGGGTTCCCATCGCGGTGTTCGCGCCCGGGCGGGAGCAGGGGACCGACCTCGGGGAGCGGGTCTCGTTCGCGGATCTGGGGGCGACGGTAGCCGAGCATTTCGGCATCCGCGCGCCGCGGGGACAAAGCTTCCTCGCGCAAGTGCGCGCCTGACTCAGGCGCGGCCTTCCGGTTCGTACGGCACCCCGTCCGCCGCCGGAGCCCGCACGCGCTTCGAGCCGAACGCGAGCACGAGCAGCGTCGCGGCGTACGGCAAGGCGAGAAACACGCCGTCGACGTGCAGATCCGAGGCCCCGAGCGAGAACGAGAGCTCGCGCTGCAGCGCGTCCGCGGCGGCGAAGAAGAACGCGGCCGCCGCCGCGCCGAGCGCCGTCCATCGCCCGAACACCATGGCCGCGAGAGCCATGAAGCCCTGTCCGGCCGGCATGCGGGTATCGAACTGGCCGAGAATCCCGACCGAGAGGGCGGCACCGCCGAGACCAGCAAGCACGCCGCTCCCGATCACGCACCCCATGCGCACCGCCCCGACCCGGACGCCCACCGTCGCGGCGGCGTGGGGGTGCTCGCCGACCGCGCGGACGCGCAGCCCCCAGGGCGTCCTCGCGAGCGCGACGTGGAGCAGGAGCGGCACCGCGAACGCCGCGACAGCGAAGATCGTGTGTCCTCCGGGGCCACGAGGCAGCGTCGGAACGGCGGGACTCACTCCCGAGGACCCGAAGATCGACTCCAGCAGGAAGGTGACGAGCCCGAGAGCGACCAGATTGAGCGCGATCCCGCTCACCACCTGGTCGGCGCGGAGTCGGACGGCGAAGACGGCGTGGATCGCCGCCGCGGCTCCACCCGCGAGAGCGCCGCAGGCCACGCCGACCCAGGGAGATCCAGTGAAGAAGGCTGCCGTCGCGGCGGCGAAGGCGCCGACTCTCATCATCCCTTCGAGACCGATGTTGACGACCCCGGCCTTCTCGGAAAGCACCCCGCCGAGCGCGGCGAGGACGAGCGGCGGCGCGAATACGAGGATCCCGTGAAAGAGGCCGATCACGGCGGCGGCGTAGGCGGCACGACGCGGGCGCGCAGCCGGACGAGGAGCGGCGAGAACGCTCTGGGCATGGCGACCAGCAGGACCGCGGTGCCCTGGATGAGGTCGGCGAAGCTCGGATGGATTCCGACGAGCTGAAGGCGGGTCGATCCCGCGCGCAGCGCGCCGAAGAAAAGGCCGGCGAGCGCGGTGCCCGGAGCGGTCGCTCCTCCGATGAGCGCGACCGCGATCCCATCGAAACCATAACCGGTGCGGAAGACACCCGGGAACCGGTGCTCGGTGCCGAGGACGAGCAGGGCGCCTGCCACCCCCGCGATGGCGCCGGCGAGGGCCATCGCCTCGACCACGCAGCGGCGGGTCCCGATCCCGCTCGCCCGCGCCGCTTCCGCTCCCGCGCCGGTCGCGCGCCATTCGAAGCCGCGCCAGGTCCGGGTGAGGAGGAACCAGACCCCCCAGGCGATTGCGAGCGAAAGCGGCAGGCCCAGATCGAGGCGGCTTCCCCGGAACGGCCGGAAGAGGTGGGCGGCGAGTTGGATGGGAGCCGTTCCCGCCATGCTGATCGCGCTTCCCGAACCCGGCGCGGCGAGAGGGCCTGCCACGAGCCATCCGTGCACGAGATGGATCGCCACCCAGTTCAGCAGGATGGTGGAGATCACTTCGTGCACTCCACGCAGCGCCTTGAGGGCGCCGGGCAGGGCACCCCAGAGGCCCCCGGCCAGCGCTGCCGCGCCGAGGCAGAGCGGGACGAGGATGGGGGCCGGAAGATCGAAGGCGCGTCCGGCGACCGCGGCTGCGAGGGCGCCCCAGATGAGCTGGCCCTCGGCGCCGATGTTGAACAGCCCCACGGTGAAGGGAATCGCGACGGAGAGACCGGTGAGGACGAGGACGCTCCCCTTGATGGCGCTCTCCCCGATCGGCCCCCATCCGCCCACCGCTCCCTCGAAGAGGTAGGCGAACCCGAGCGGAGCGTTCTTCCCGGAGACGAGGATCGCCACGAAGGAGACCGCGAGGGCGATGGCGACGGCGAGAACCGCGCCGGTAAGCTTCGGCGCGAACAGCCGCGCGCGCAGGCTTTCCCGGCCTGCGTCAGGCGGCATGGCCGCCGTGGCCGAGCATGAGTCGCCCGAGCGTCTCGTCGCTCGAGGACGGATCCGCCTCTCCCAGGATCCGCCCCTCGAACAGCACGGCGATGCGGTCGCAGAGCGATCGAAGCTCGTCGAGGTCGGACGAGATGACGACGACCGCGGCGCCTGCGCCGGCCGCGGAGCGAAGGGCTTCGTGGACGCGGCGGGTGGCGACGAGGTCGAGGCCGCGAGAAGGCTGCGCGGCGACGACGAGCCTCGGCGGCGTCCCGCCTTCGAGCTCGCGGGCCGCGACGAGCTTCTGCTGGTTGCCGCCGGACAGATCGGCGGGCCGTGCCAGCGGGTCCGGCGGGCGCACGTCGAACGACCGGATGAGCTCGATCGCCTTGGCTCTGCGGCCTTCGCCATCGATGAACGCCCCGCGCGCGTAGGGCGGCTCGGTATGGCGGCCGAGGGCGAGGTTCTCCTCGCAGGTGAGCGGGAGGCAGAGAGCGCGCCTGCGCGGGTCGTCCGGGAGGTGCACGACGCCGCTCCTTCGCGCGGCGCGCGGCGTTCGCGACCATCCTTGTTCCTCCAATGCTCCGGCCTGCGGCCTCCGCCCGTTGCGGGCAAAGCCCGCGCCTCCCGACCCGTCGAGCCGCAGCTTCCCGGACGAGGGGCGAAGACCAGAGAGGGCCTCGAAGAGCTCGGCCTGTCCGTTTCCCTCCACCCCCGCGATGCCCAGGATCTCGCCCGCGGCCACGGTGAAGGTCGCGCCGCGCAAACGCCCTGTACGCACATCGACGCATTCCAGACGCGGAGATCCTCGCTTCCGGTCCCGGACTTCCGGAGGGGCGGGCGTGGAAGTGCCCATCACCGCGGCGGAGAGTCTCTCCACATCCAGCTCCGCGACCGTTCCCGCGGCGACGAGCCGTCCGCGCCGCAGCACGGCGACCCGATCCGCGACGGCCATCACCTCCCGCAGCTTGTGGGAGATGAAGAGGACCGATCGACCGGAAGCGGCGAGCCCGCGCACGGTACGCAGGAGATCCGCCGTTTCAAGAGGGGAGAGGAGCGAGGTCGGCTCGTCGAGCAGCAGGACCTTCGCCCCGCGCCAGATCTGCTTGACGATCTCGACCCGCTGCTGCGCCGCCGCCCCCAGGCTCTCCACGGGGGCGTCGGCGTCGATCCGGAGCCCCGCGCCCTCCGCGGCGCCCCGGACCTCGCGCCTCGCCCGCGCGACATCGACGAATCCGAGGCGGCGGGGTTCGCGCCCGAGCACCACGTTCTCCCAGACCCGCAACGGTCCCACGAGCATGAAATGCTGGTGGACGGCTCCGATCCCAGCGGCGATCGCGGCGCGCGGATCGCCAGCAGGCACGAACGCGTCGAAGCTCCGCACGCTCCCCGAATCCTGCCGGTAGACGCCGCAGGCGACGTTCACGAGCGTCGATTTTCCGGCTCCGTTCTCGCCGACGAGCGCCAGCACTTCTCCCGGCTCGACCGCGAGAGAGACGCCTTCGATCGCGGCGGCCCCTCCGAAGCTCTTGGTAATCTCGCGAAGCTCGAGGGCGGCGGTCATTGCCGCGCCGGCGCGATCTCGAGCGTCCTTCGCGCCTCTGCATCCGGCGGCCGGAACGCCTTCAACTCCGCCGGCGTCGCCGGAACGGTGATCCTCCCCGTCGCGACCGCGGCCTGCAGGCTCTTCACGTCGTTGTTGATCTGTACGAGGGCGTGGGAGTCGTAGCCCATCTCCTCCAGGATCCGGAATCCCGAGAAGCGGGCGAGCCCGAGCGCTTTGTCGCTGAGCCCGAGCACCACGTCGCCTCCCTGGAACCTGCCGCGCAGCACCTCGAGGATGCTCCGGTACACGGCCAGATCGGTATGCTTGATCATGCTGGTGAGCACGTTGTCGGGCGCGACGTGCGATTGATCGCTATCGACTCCGATGACGAGCTTGTGCGCCTGCTCCGCGGCCTTGATCACGCCGAGGCCGTCGAGCCCGGCGGCGTGGAAGACGATGTCGCAGCCGCGACGGTAGAGATCGAGGCCCACTTCGATGCCCTTCGCCTCGTCGTCGAAGGTGCCGGTGTACGCGACGAGCACGTTGCGCGCGGCGGCGGGATTGACCACCTGGATCCCCGCGCGAAACCCGGTCTCGAACTTCTGGATGAGGGGAAGCTGCATTCCGCCGACGAATCCGATCTTCCCGGTCTTGGTGATCTTTCCCGCCAGCGCGCCGACGAGGAAGCTGCCTTCGTTTTCGCGGAAGACCACCGCGCGGACGTTGGGCAGCGTCGCGGGCCTACCCGAATCGTCGAGGACGGGGCTGTCGATGAGCAGGAACTTCGTCTTGGGATGATCGCGCGCCACCTTGCGGACCGCAGGCTCCATCATGAAGCCGACGGCGATCACCAGTTCCGCGTTCTGCGTGGCGAGGAGGGCGAGGTCCGGCTCGTAGTCCTCCTGCGCCTTTCCTTGCAGCACGATCGGCTGCGGGATGCCGAGATGGGGAGGCGGCCTCTGGGTTCGCAAGTCGACGGGCAAGAGGCGCAGGTACTCCGGATCAGACAACTGCTGGTACCCGTCGGGCGTGTACTTCAGCCCTGCCGCCATGATCTCGAGGCCTCGCAGCGCGGCGTCGTTGAACGACTGATCGCCGCGCCCGCCGACGTCGAGCACGAGCCCCATGGTGTGCGGAGGAGCCTTTTTCCTGCAGGCCGGCACGATCGCCGCCGCCACCGCCACGACCAGGACCGCCCGCATGGGACGCCCGCCTATCGCGGGCCCGGATGCGGGTCAACTTCAAGGTTTGACGCTGCCTGCGAGAGCGGTCAGGCGGCCGAGCGCGTCCATCCAGAGGATGACGCCATGCCCGATCGACGGCGAGGCGAACGTCGCGTTGGGCCCGTCGAACCTGCGCAGCAGGGTGAGATCGCGCGCATCGAGGATCTCGAGCCAGCTGCGCTGGTTGTCGGGCGTGCTCGATTCGACCACCAGCAGATCGCCCACGGACGGCATCGCGGCGATCACGTATCCGGGAGTGACGTGCCGGAAGCGGGCGGCGCCGGTCGCCGGATCGAACGCCACGACGGCCCCGGGATCGCCGGACGGCGTCCGTCCGGAAGCCGCGTAGAGCATCCCGTGCGTGAAGGTCGGCGAGACGATGCTGCCGAATCCCTGGCTCGGGTCGCCGCCGCGGGAGGGAGCTCTGGGATCGACGACCGCTAGCTGCGTCTTCCAGACGGGGCCCGCGGAGAGCCGGTCGCGCCGCAAGACGTAGAGCCATCCGTCCTTGCTGGCGGCGGCGACGAGCTTCGTCCCGTCGCTCGCCTCGAAGAGCGTGGGAGAGGATCCGAAGTCGCTGTCCTCGAGAGTGGTCGGATTCTGCCAGTGGTCGACCACGGCAAGCGTGCGGGCGTCGAAGGACACGATGGCTTGCGCGAGCGGCTCCGCCGAGATCGGACCGATGCGATTCGCGGTGCTGGCGAAGAGGAGCCCCGCGTCCTCGTCGACGGAGATGCTGCTCCAGATGCCGGCTCCCTGCTGTCCTTTCGAGACGAGCGAGGCCGTCTGCGAGGCGCCTGTCGCCAGGTCGACGGAAAGGATCCGCCCTGCGACCTCGTCGCAACCATCGTTCGAGGCGACGCCCAGGTAGAGCTTGCCGAGCCCGGTTGCGACGGTCGGGCTCGACTGCACGAACTCGCCGTGTCCGGCGGGCGTTCCGTCCGCGACCTTGCTCGACCAGATCGTCGACCCATCCGTTTTCCGGAGCGCGTAAACGTTCCCGTCCGGCGCCGCGACGTAAACGGCATCGCCGGAGACGGCCGGCGCGGCCCAGAAGCCGCGTTTGTTCACGCCGCCGCAGGTGGTGCTCACGTCGGGATTGAAGTCGTCGCGGATCCACCGGATCCCGCCGGTGCGCAGGTCGAGCGCTGCCACGTGTCCGCTCCCCGCCATGGTCGCGTACACGAAGTCTCCGGCGACGATCGGCTGCGTCACGCCGGAGAACGCGGACAATCCGAGATCCTGCGTCCAGAGTGGCGCGATGCTCGGCGCGTCGGAGATGTCCCACGTCCCCGGCATCGAAGACGTACCCTGTGGCGACCCGCGGTACTGCGCCCAGTCTCCTCCTCCCTGCGGCGGCGCGGCGGGTGGAGGTGACGGCGGCCCCGGTGGTGCGGGTGGACCGGGCGGTGCGGGTGGACCGGGCGGTGCGGGTGGACCCGGCGGCGGCACCGGGCCGCCGGAACCGGTTCCCGGAGTAGCAGGCGATCCCCCGCCGCCGCCGCAGGCAGCGAGAAGCGCGCAGGCGAGAAGGAGCGCCGGCCACCGCGAAATTCGTCCCATGTCTCATGGACTTATGCGCACCGCGGTGGGCCACTGCTACTGCCGGAGGATCCTCTTTCCGTCCTTCATCACGAACGAGACGTGCTCCGCCCTGGCGACGTCGGCGAGCAGATCGCCCTCCACGGCGACGAGGTCCGCGGCCTTGCCCCGCCGTAGCGACCCCACCCGCGCCTCGATGCCGAGCAGTTCCGCTCCTCCGAGCGTCGCCGCCCGCAGCGCGGCCAGGGGCGCCATCCCCGCATCGACCATGAGCCGAAGCTCGTGTGCGTTCCCGCCATGGCGCTGCACGCCCATGTCCGTTCCCAGCGCGATCTTGACGCCGGCCTTCAGCGCCGCCCGGAACGCACGCCCCGCGGCCTCCGCGGCCGCGGTCGCCTTCACGGCGATGGGCGGAGGCAGCTTTCCTTCCTTCGCCATGTGCCCGACCGTCTCCGCCGCCATCAGCGTCGGAACGAACGTGGTGCCAGCCTGCTTCATCAGCGCGAAGGTATCGGGCTGGAGGAAGATCCCGTGCTCGATCGAGTCGACGCCGGCCTTGATCGCCATCTTCGCCGCGCGATCGCCGTGGCAGTGGGTCGCGACCTTGCGACCCCACTGGTGCGCCTCGTCGACGATCGCCGCCATCTCCTCTTGCGTGAACTGGGGCACGTCGACCGGATCGGTGAGCGAGAGCACGCCGCCCGAGGCGTGGAACTTGATCACGTCCGCGCCGTACTTCATCTGCAGGCGGACTGCCTTGCGGCACTCGTCCGGCCCGTCGCACACCCCGGTGAGCGGCCCGCGCTGCGTTCCTAGCCGGTACGGCGGAGTCGGATCGCCGTCGCCGTGGCCGCCGCTCGCCGTGATCGCGTAGCCCGCCGCGAGGATTCGCGGACCCTCGATGAGGCCGGCATCGATCGCGCTCCGCAGGCCCGAGTCGATCCGATCGCTCGAACCGACGTTGCGCACGGACGTGACGCCAGCCTCGAGCGTGCGGCGGGCATACAACTCCGCACGCAGCGACTGCTCCGCCGGGAACCGTAGCAAAGCCGCGGCCCGTTCCTGGTAGTAGTCGCCGGTCAGCTCGCTTCCCAGGTGCACGTGAGCGTCGATGAGGCCCGGGAGGAGCGTCGCGTCGCCCAGATCGACGACCTCGGTTCCGGTCGCGGGCGAAAGGTCGGGTCCGATGGCGGCAATGTCCTTTCCCTCGACGAGGACGGCAGCCCCTGCCACCATCTTCTCCCCGTCGAACACCCGGGCCGCGCGGATGAGGATTCGCGATGGGGGCGTGGACGGCGGCGCCGGGCGCTTGTAGACGACGCCCTCTTTCATCACGAACGAGACGCGCTCTACCGCCGCGATCCGGGCCAGCGGATCTCCGGGAACCGCGATCACGTCGGCGAGCTTTCCCGGCTCGAGAGCGCCGATCCGGTCGGCCCACCCGAGAAGCTCCGCATCCGCCACGGTCGCGGCCTGGAGCGCGGCGGCGGGCTTCATTCCGGAATCCACCAGGAGGGAAAGCTCGCGGCCGTTCCTGCCGTGGGGAGTCACCGCGCTGTCCGTTCCCAGCGCGATGCGAACCCCGACGTCGATCGCGTCCTTGATCATCCGCTCTTGCGCCTGCATGGCGGCGCGCGCCTTCTGCTGGATGGCCGGAGGGAACGTCTCCTGGTGCGCGAGAGCGAGGCGGGTGAGGAGGGTCGGGACGAGGTACGTTCCTGCCTTCTTCATCGAGAGCAGCGTCTCGCGGGTGAGAAAGCTGCCGTGCTCGATGGAATCGACTCCGGCCTTGATCGCCACCTTCGCCGCCGCGTCTCCGTGGCAGTGGGCGGCGGCGCGGCGCCCGAGCCTGTGCGCCTCGCCGACGATGGCGGTCATCTCCTCGAGCGTGAGCTGGGGAGCGTCGACGGCGTCCCCGAGCGACAGGACGCCTCCCGAGGCCATGAACTTGATCACGTCGGCGCCGTACTTCGCCTGCCAGCGCACGGCGTCGCGGCACTCGTCGGGTCCCGCGCAGATTCCCTGGCGGACGCCGTACGGAAGGATCCGATCGGCGGGAAACGGGTCGACGTCGGCATGTCCGCCCCGCGCGCCGATCGGGTGGACCGCGACCAGCATGCGCGGGCCGACGACGAATCCATCGCGGATGGCGTTGCGCAGGCCGACGTCGAGGTACTCGCTCGATCCCAGATCGCGGACGGTGGTGAAGCCGGCTTCCAAGACGCGGCGCGCGTACGCGGAAGCGAAATGTGACTGCTCGGTGATGGGGCGCTGCAGAAGCTCGACCTCGTCCTTGAACCAGCTCGCGCTCGCCTCGAACGTCAGGTGCTCGTGGGCGTCGATGAGGCCGGGAAGGAGCGTCGAGTCGCCGAAGTCGATGGTCTCCGTTGAGGGGTCGGCCTTGGCGTCCGCGCCTACCTTCACGATGCGGCTGCCCTCTACGAGCACGGCGCCGGGCTCGACCAGCGTCCCTTTGCGGGCGTCGAAGAGGCGGGCGGCGCGATGGAGGATCCGCTGCGCGGGCGGACGTTCGCCGAGAGGCGCCGCGGTGAGTAGCGCGAGGAGTGCAAGGATCATTTCGCGCTTCTAGCAGATTCACCCGAGGAGCTTTTCCAGCTCCGCTCGTCCCGTAACCGGAAGCTGGCAGGCACCATGCTGGCAGACGTAGGCCGCGGCGCGGGCGTCGCGCGCCGGCCTGTCGCGCACGAGAGGAGTCTCGCGGGAGAGGTCGTCATCCCCCTCTACCGATCGGACCAGCACCTGCCACGGCAGGAACTTCTGGCGGAGGGGATCGAGGAGCGCGTCGTCGCTTCCGCCTGCGGGGCGGACGATCACCACCTCGCGCGTCTCCGCGAGGGCGAAGTCCACCGCGAGGAGCATCTCTCCCACGGCGAGCGGAACGTTCGCGAGGAGCGATCCGAAGGAACGGAAGAGCTTCTCGCATTCCTCGCGATGGGAATCGTCGCCGGTCAATGCGGCGAGCCTTTGCAGCGTCAGCGCCGCGACCGAGTTGCCGGTCGGCTCCGCCCCGTCGTACGAGGGCTTCTCCCGCGCGATCAGCTCCTCGTGTCCCGACGGGGTGCGGAAGAAGGCGCCTCCGTCGCGGTCGGCGAAGCTCCGCGACATCTCCGCGTGCAGCGCCCGCCCTTCGCGCAGGTAGCGCGCGTCGCCGGTCGCCTCGAAGAGATCGACGAGCGCGGCGGCGAGGAAGGCGTGGTCCTCGAGAAGGCCGGCATGGCGCGCCTCGCCTCCCATGGAGCTGCGGGCGAGCTTGCCAGCCGGCCGGTGCGCCGCGAGGAGATGGTCGGCTGCCCGAGCGGCGCGATCGATCAGGTCCTTGCGCGCGAAGGCGAAGCCTGCCCGCGCGAAGGCCGAGATCATGAGCCCGTTCCAGGCGGTGATGATCTTGCGATCCGTGAGCGGGGGAGGGCGCTTCGCCCGCACCTCGCGCAAGATGGGCCGGATGCGATCGAGAAAGGTCCGCTCGTCCGCATCGGGCACGTGCGAGAGGCTGAGGACGTTCGAGCCTTCGAAGTTGCCGCTCTCCGTGGCATTGAAGATTGTTGCCGCGCGGTCGCCGTCCAAAGGTCCGAGCGCGTCGCGTAGCTGCGCGACCGTCCACGCGAAGAAGCGGCCTTCCTCGCCCTCGCTGTCGGCGTCGGTCGCCGACCAGAAGGCGCCGCTCGGGTCGGTCATCTCCCTGGCCACGTACGCGAGGACGTCTTCGGCGACGGTGCGGAAGAAACCGTCCTTCGTCGCCTGCCAGGCTTCGACGTAGGCGGGGACGAGCAGCGCGTTGTCGTAGAGCATCTTCTCGAAGTGGGGGACGAGCCAGAACGCGTCCGTCGAGTACCGGTGGAAGCCGCCGCCGACCTGATCGTAGATGCCGCCGAGCGCCATCTTGGTGAGCGAGAAGGTGGCCATGTGGAGCGCGTCCTCGTCGCCCGTCCGCTTCCAGTAGCGGAGGAGGAAGCGGGTGTGCAGGCTCGAGGGAAACTTCGGCGCTCTCTTCGTGCCTCCTTCCTTCGCGTCGAACAGCTCGCCGTACGACTCGGCGGCGCCATTCAGGACGTGCACGCCCGGCAAGCTGGTCGGAGGTGACGAAGAAAGATTCGCCCGCACCGCCTGGGCGATCTGTTCCCCGGCCTCCGTGGCCCGGCTGCGCTCCTGCGTGTAGACGCGGTGCAGCTCCTTCAGGATGCTGCCGAACCCCACCCGCGCGCCGCGCATCCCGTCGCGGGGAGGGAAGTAGGTGCCGCCGTAGAACGGCTTCCGATCCGGCGCGAGAAAGACGCTCATCGGCCAGCCGCCGTGCTGGGTGAGGAGCTGCACGGCCTGCATGTAGACGCTGTCCACATCGGGCCGTTCCTCGCGGTCGACCTTGATGGCGACGTAGAGCCGGTTGAGGATCTCGGCGATCTCGAGGTCCTCGAACGACTCCTCCTCCATCACATGACACCAGTGGCAAGTGGAGTACCCGACGGAGAGGAACACGGGCTTGTCCTTCGCCCGCGCCTCCGCGAAGGCCTCGTCGCCCCACGGACGCCAGTCGACCGGATTGTGCGCGTGCTGGAGCAGATAGGGGCTCGCTTCCAAGGCGAGGCGGTTGGTGAAGAGCGGTCCGCCGCCGGGCCGCAGGTGCCGGGTACGGGGTGGGTCGCCGCGGCTCGTAACCGCCGCCCGCAGGCGCGCTTTCAGATCGTCGGAAAACGGACTCGCGCCGGGACCGGGCTCGATTTCCATCCGGCACCGGTATGCTCCACCGCGGAAATTGACAACTGCAAGCACTCAGCCGGCGACACGCTCGAGGAGAAGCGGCGACGGCTTGCCCGGCGCGTCCCCGATGTGCACTGCGCGCGCAAATCGCGCCGCGCCGGCTTCGAGGCGCGCTTCCGATTCCGCATGTAGCTCCGCGAGCGTTTCCCCGGCGCGGACCTCGTCGCCTGCGCGCTTGCGGAGGAGGACGCCCGCCGCGGGGTCGACCCGGTCTTCCTTCCGCGCCCGACCTGCTCCCAGATCCACCGCCGAAAGCCCGACCTGCTCGGCATCCAGCGCGACGAGAAACCCCGATCGCTCCGCCCGGATCTCGCGGCGAAGGCGCGGTTGCGGGAGCCGTCCCGGGTCGTCCAGGCAGCGAGCGTCCCCGTGCTGCGCCTCGACGATCTCGCCGAACTTGCGCAGCGCGCGTCCGTCCGCGAGCGCAGAGGTCAGCTTCTCCCGCGCCTCCGTCTCGGTCCGCGCCGCCGAACCCGCGAGGAGCATCTCGATCCCGAGGAGCAGGGTGAGCTCGCGGGCGTCCGGAGGACCTCGGCCGCGCAGGATCTCGATCGACTCCGCCACCTCGACGGCGTTCCCGACCGCCTCTCCCAGCGGCTCGTCCATCGCTGTGAGGAGTGCGGAGCAGCCGCGGCCCATCACGTGGCAGAGGTCGACCATGGTTCGCGCCAGCGCGCGGGCCTGGTCGAGCGATTTCATGAACGCCCCGCGTCCGACCTTCACGTCGAGCACCAGCGCGTCGATGCCCTCGGCGAGCTTCTTGCTGAGGATGCTGGAGGCGATGAGCGGGATCGACTCCACGGTCGCAGTCGCGTCGCGCAGGGCGTACAGCTTGCGGTCGGCGGGGGCAATCTCGTCGGTCTGACCGATGAGGCAGGCGCCTATCGTTTCCACGAGCTCGACGAACCGCGAAAGCGGCAGCGTCACCCGGAAGCCTGGAATGCTCTCGAGCTTGTCGAGCGTCCCGCCGGTGTGGCCGAGCCCTCGCCCGCTCACCATCGGAACCCGCACCCCGCAGGCGGCGACAAGCGGGGCGAGAGGCAGCGAGATCTTGTCGCCCACGCCGCCGGTCGAGTGCTTGTCCACTTTGCGTCCGGGGATGTGGGAAAGATCCAGGACCCGTCCGGAGCGGAGCATCGCGTCGAGGAAATGGGGAAGCTCGCGGACACCGTCGAGACCGCGGAAGAACACGGCCATGAGAAATGCGGCGAGCTGCTCGTCCGCCACCTCTCCGCTCGCTGCCCCGAGCGCGAGGAAACGCAGCTCTTCGGGCTCGAGCACGCCTCCGTCGCGCTTCTTCTTGATCAGGTCGTACGCCCGCATGCGGCGGACCTTACAATGGGAACGCCATGCGCATCCTCTACGGCGTCGTCGGCGAAGGAATGGGGCACGCCATCCGCTCCGGCGTCGTCCTCGACGAGCTTGCGAAGCGGCACGACGTGCAGGTGGTGGTCTCGGGCCGCGCCCACGACTACTTATCGAAGAAAATCGGGCCGCATCTCGACGTGAAGAAGATCTGGGGGCTCACCATCGTCACCGAGGACAACGAGGTGCGCAATTTCAAGACGCTCCTCGAGAACCTGAAGGGCGCCGTGACCGGGTGGCCCGAGAACATCCGGGCCTACTTCGACGTCGCCGACCGCTTCCGTCCAGACGTGGTGGTGAGCGACTTCGAGACCTGGAGCTATCTCTTCGGGGTCAACCGCGGGATCCCGGTGGTCAGCGTCGACAACATGCAGATCATCAACCGCTGCCGCCACGACGACGCGATCTTGAAAGGGCACGAAGCCGATTTCCAGCTCGCCAAGGCGGTGGTGAAGGCGAAGCTGCCCGGCGCCTTCCATTACCTGGTGACCACCTTCTTCTATCCGGAGGTCCGCAAGGAAAAGACTACCCTGCACCCGCCGATCCTGCGTCCGGAGATCCTGGGCGCGAAGAGCGAGCAGGGGGAGCATCTCCTCGTCTACCAGACGTACACGACGAACGAAGAGCTCCCGGCGATCCTGCAGGGCCTCGGGCGCGAATGCCGCGTCTACGGCCTGCGGCGCGGCCTCGCCGAGCCGGTCCGGGAGGGGAATCTCGTCTACATGCCGTTCAGCGAGAGCGTGTTCATCGACGACCTGCGAACCGCGCGGGCCGTGATCGCAGGCGGCGGATTCACGCTCATGGGCGAGGCCGTGTACCTGCGCAAGCCGGTGCTCTCGGAGCCGGTGGGAAAGCAGTTCGAGCAGGTGCTGAATGGGCGCTACCTGGAATCGCTCGGCTACGGGCTCTGCGCGGAGCCCATCGGGGAGGATCGCGTGCACGCTTTCCTCGATCAGCTTCCCCGCTTCGAGCAGGCGCTCGCGGGATACTCGCAAGACGGAAACCAGTCTCTGTTCGCCAAGCTCGAGGAGGTCCTCGCCACGGCAGCGGCGCGCTGAGCGCGGCGCTACTTCCCCTCCGCCTCCGTCGCGATGGCGAGCTTCTCCAGCCCCGCCGCCTTCGCGATCTCCATCACCTCGACCACCTTGCCGTGGTGCGTTCCGGTGTCGGCCTGGATGATCACCTGCGCTTCCGGCGAGTCCTTGTGCAGCTTGTCGAACCGTTCGCGCAGCTGCTGCGGGTCCACGACCTTGCCCTCGATCACCGTCCGGCCGTCGGCGAGGATGGCGACCGGGAAGTCCTGGGCGGCGATGTGCAGCTCCTTCGAGGAGCCCTTCGGCAGGTCGACCCGCACCCCCGCTCCAGCGCCTCCCTGGCCCGCTTCCACCAGCGCGGTGCTCGTCACCATGAAGATGATGAGGAGCACGAGGAAGATGTCGGTGAGCGGCGTGATGTTGATGTCGCTGAACACCGCGGGCGGAGCGTCGCCCGTGTCGTCGTCGTGGTGGTGGCTTCCGTGCGGACCGCTGATGGCCATCAGGCTCTCACGCGCTCGGGAGCGGCTGCGGGCGCATCAGCCGGCGCGGGCCGGGGAGCCGAAAGCGAGGCGTGCAGCGCCTCGGCCCTGTCGTGCACCGTCTCCACCAGCTCGTCCGCCTTGAGCGTCAGGTCGAACGCTTCTTTGCTGACCCGCGCCTGGAAATAGTTGAACAGGACCACCGACTCGACCGCGACGGCGATGCCTCCCGCCGTGGTGATGAGCGCTTCCGAGATGCCGCTCGCGACCACGGCGAAGCCGCCCCCGCCCGCCGCCGCCATCGACCGGAAGGAGTGCAGGATGCCCCAAACGGTGCCGAACAGGCCGACGAAGGGCATGACGGCCCCGAGGGTACCGAGGATCCAGAGCGGGGCCCGGAGCGCCTGGACCACCTCGCGCCGGGCCCGGTCGACCGCATCCGCAATCCGGTCAGGACGAGTCGTCCGGTCGAGCGCCGCCCGGTACAGGGCGGCCGTCGGGATGTGCACCCGCTCGCACTCGTGCGCCGCCTGGACTCCATCGCCGCGCAAAAGTGCCGTGATCACCGCCTGATGCAGTTCGGCCGAGCGGGCGGCGAAGCCGCGCAGGAACAGCATTCGCTCGACCCCGATGACGATCGCGGCGACCGAGCCGAGCACGATGATTCCCATCGTGAGCCCGCCCTGCTGCAGGAGCTCCTTGGACTCGGCGAAGTTCATGGAGATTGCATAACACGCTCATCGAGCGGCCTCCTTACGGCGGGCGCATGTCGGCGCTATAAGCCGCCTCCGTGCCCGCCTGGACCGACCTGGCCCTCGCCTGCGCGCGAGCAGCGCGGGTCGCCCTCCGCCTGCCGTCGGACGTCTCTCCGGTCGCCGTGGTCCTCGGGTCGGGCCTCGGTGCCTTCGCGGACCGGCTCGCCTCGCCGGCCTCGGTTCCGTTCGAGGCGCTCCCCGGGTTTCCGGCCCCCACCGTCGCCGGTCATCGGGGGCGTCTCGTGTACGGGCAACTTTCCGGCGTACCCGTCCTCGCCATGCAGGGCCGCATCCACGGCTACGAAGGGCACGACGCCGCTACCGTCGCCTTCCCTGCCCGGGTGCTCGGGGTCCTCGGATCCCGCGCTCTGGTGGTGACCAACGCCGCCGGAGGGGTGAATGCCGCCTTCGCGCCGGGCGATCTGATGCGCATCACCGACCACCTGAACCTGAGCGGCAAGAATCCCCTCATTGGGCCCAACGAGGACGCTCTCGGCGTTCGCTTTCCCGATCTGTCGCGCGTCTATGATGTCCGCCTCGGCGAGGCGCTCGAGGCTGCCGCGGGCGACGCCTCTGTGGCGCTGCGGAACGGGATCTACGCGCACATTTCGGGACCGACCTACGAGACTCCCGCCGAGGTGCGGATGCTGCGGCTTCTGGGTGCGGACGCGGTGGGAATGAGCACGGTCCCCGAGGTGATCGTCGCCGCCCACCAGGGCCTCCCTTGCTGCGGCATTTCCTGCATCACGAACCACGCCGCCGGGATCTCGCCGACGCCTCTCACCCACGAAGAGGTGGTGGAGGTCGCCAAGCGGGTCGAAGGGACATTCGCGCAGCTTCTCTGCGCCTTCGTCCCGCGCGCGGCGGCCGCGGTTCCGCCTCGAAAGGCGCTCGCCTGATGGCAAGCCCCGCCGATCTGCGGCGCCTCTTGCGGGCGGCGTCGCGCGCTCGCGAATACGCCTACGTGCCGTACTCCCGGTACCCGGTTGGTGCCGCCGTCCTCGCGAACGGCCGCATCTACGCTGCCTGCAACGTCGAGAACGGATCGTTCCCGCTCAGCGTCTGCGCCGAGCGGAACGCGGTGGGAATGGCGGTGGCGAGCGGCGCCCGCCGGATCGATGCGGTCGCCGTGGTCGGAGGCACCTCGCGACCCTCGTCTCCGTGCGGCGGCTGCCGGCAAGTCCTCGCGGAGTTCTGCGACGCCTCCGTTCCGGTCCTGTATGCCATTCCGGGCGGGCCCCCCGTCTCGACCACCATGGGCGCGCTCCTCCCCGAGGCCTTCTCCGGCCGGGACGTCAAGGAGGTGGCGGCGCCATCCACGGACACTCCGGCGTCTGGCCGACGGGCTCGGCGGCCTGGCAGCGGTCGAACCGCACCTCGGCGCCCTTCGTCTCGAAGTAGCGGCCGATGAGGTTCGCGAGATAGCGGTCCATGTCGAACGCCTTCTGGGCCTGCGGGCTCGTGAACCCGTGCTGCCCGGTCGGGCTCAGGTACGGGAGTAGCAGCCCGGAGAACGTCGTCGATCCGTCGGGCATTTTCACCGGCTTGAGCAATTGCTGCTGCAAGGGCGGATTCAGTCGGGGAGCGTTGAACGCGTCGGTGCAGTTCGCGCCCGCGGCGTCGCAGGAGTAGCCGCTCGGGTCGACGAGGACCGGGCCGTTGCACCCGGCGGGGTCGTCGCACCGTACGTGACCCGCGAGGTCCGCGCGCGGCCCGAACGTGCTCGAGGCGAAGCGCTGCGTCCGCGCTGCGCCCTCCACCACTCCCGCCTCGATCAGCACCTGATCTATGGGGATCCCGTAGGCGGGATCGGGCTGGTTCATCTCCACGATTCCCGCGGCGCGGGCGAGAGCGATGGCGCTGCTCACCGGAATCGCAGGATCCCCGACTGTGCCGACGACGAGGGTTGGCGCGGGACCAGTTAGGCTACCGTTGCTGCGCACGCGGGAGTTGCCGGGTCCGGCGAGCTGGCTCTGGAACCAGTATGGCGCGTAGTTGATCGGATCGGCCGGCTCGAGCACGGTCTGCGCCAGTTGGACGAGCCTGCGGAACTCCGGCGTGTTCCGGGTCCTGCCGTACCCGCGCCCCGGCGCGACCAGCGGGTCTCCGGTGCGGTAGGTCACCCCGTTCAACGTCGAATCGAATCCGAAGGTGTCGATGGTTCGATTCGTGGACCCGGAGATCTCGATCCGCAGCGCGTTCCCCGGCGCGAGCACCGCGACGGGCGTTCCCGGAGTGGGCACGGACAAGACCGGCGCATCCGCGGTGAAGGCGACCCGCACGTTCCCGTTCACGTCCGCCGTCGCGGTTGCACAGCCCTGCAAAGGGTCGCCGCTGCACGGCGTGCCCTGCGGAGCCTGGGCGAGATTCCGCACCGAAAGCTTGTCTCCTGGCTGCAGCGCGAGCGGAGCGACGGGAACATGCCGTTCGCGATTCAGCTCGTTCACGACCATCACCAGGGTCGGCTGCGCATCCGGTTCCCCCGGCGCGCAGCGCGCGAGGCCGGCGCTGTAGGGGCAGGTGACGACGAACGGGCCCATCATCTGCAGCAGGACGCCGTTCACGATCGCCGGCAAGCTCGTGCGCAGGGCGATGTCCGTCAGGCCTCCGCCGCTGCTCGCGACCACTGCCGCGCGGATGCCGGGATCGAGCGCGGGCATGATGCCGGCGAGGAGGCCGCCCAGCGATTGTCCGAATACGAAGGTGTCGCTCCCCGGATTCGGCGAGTCTTTCGGATACTGAATGGAGGGCGGCACCGGCGGCTTCGCCGTCGGATCACCGTCGCCGGAGTCGGTTTCGTTTGGAAAAGTCGGTAATCCACCGACGTCGGGAATCCCGTCGCCGTTGAAATCGCCGGCCCTGGTGGTGACGAGGTCCCCGTTCGCCGGGTTGAGGAAGAAGTAGAAGATCCCGGTACCGTCGAAGCTGCGCAGGAGCTTGGAGAGCTGGAACCAGTCCGCGACCGATTGCCGGAGCACGTCGCGGGTATGGAACAGCTGCGCGCTGAAGAACTCGCCGCCCGGGTCGGGGACGGTGTCGTTGTTCACGTCGCGGGCCCGGTTCGTGAGTATCGCGTCGACGAACGCGCCCATTCCGCGCGCGGCGCCCGCGGCCCGCATCGCCGCCGCAGTCGACGGGTCGACTCCGAGTCCGTGGCCGAACGCGTCGATCGAGATCGACGCGAGACCGAACTTCGCGAAGGTGCCTGCGAGCGCGAGGGTGTCTGCGACGCGATTGCCGCCGAACTCGTGCCCGACGATGACGGCGGGGAACGGCGGCCGGTGCAGCGTCGTCTGCTTCGGGACCGCGAGGAAGAACGGGACCTGCCTGCCGACGGCCCGCACGGTGCCCGCGCCGAGATTGACCTGGAAGCCCGTGTCCTGGGGCGGTTGATCGGTCGCGTCCAGGAAGGACGGCGACACGTACGTCCCGGAGACGAAGTAATCGACGTATCCGAACGACTGCTGGAGAGCGGGCGTCGCTCCGCCGAGGACCCGCGCGACCGTCGGGTCCGCGAGGAACGACAACACCTCCGCGGCGGTGACCCGATACAAGACGTCTTTGGGGAGGCGCGGATTGGTGCCGGGAACGGCGCCCGCCGGACGCGGGTCGTGCGCCGGCAAGAGCGTCATCAACGTGCGGTACTGGCCTGGCGGGTCGAGCTCCGGCGCGCCCACCTGGATCGGGAACTGGCCGAAGAGGATGCCGAGCGACGGGGGACCCACGCGTGCGTTCAGGCCGTTGGCGATGGCTTCCAGATCGGCGACGACGGTCTGGGTGGTGAACGCCCAGGTGTAGGCGATGTCGGGCAGCTGCACGCCTGCCGGCAAGTGCGCGAGGAGCGGCCGCAGCTCGTTCGTCTGGCCGGGATGGTTGATTCCGGAGCCTGGTGGCACCACCGCGCGGTCCTCTCCGTCGCGCAGCTTGTTCGTCAGCAGGATGGCGTAGCGGGTCCGCTCGTGCAGCGGAAGGACCGGCCGCAGGATGAGCGTGTGCGTCGAGCGCTCGTAGAACTCGAGCAGGTCCTCGTCCGCCTGCGCGACGTTTCCGTGCGACGCGGGGAAGGCGGGATCGGGCGGGTGGAGCAGATTGGCGAACGGCCCGCGGGTGGGGAAGAGGAGGTTGTTCTCTTCCGCAAAGGGGTCGCCGAAGAAGTACGGCCCCGGTGGGCTCACGAGGGCCACCGGAAAATGCGCATGAGAGCCGATGCCGAAGTCGAGCGGCCACTCCTTCCCGCTGTCGATCTCGACCAGCCGCACGGCGTGGTTTGTCGGATCGGGATCGTTCTGGCGCGCGAAGAGGTCGCCTACGTTGATGTCCGCGTCGAACGCGACGGTGATGGGCGCGAAGGTCCCGAAGCCGTCGAGCGAGTCGAGCCGGCTGCGCAGGTCGCGCTCGACCTGGCTGGGCGCGACGAGGCTCGCATTCAGCCGCAGCCCGGTCGGGCTCGAGCGGTCGATGCGGGTGAGGACGTCGTTCGGGAACGGCACCTCCGGGAACGGCTTGCGCGTCAGGTCGAAGACGATCCGCGGTCCGCCCGTCTGCCGCGCGGGCGCGAGTCCGTCGAACGGATCGGCGGTCGTGCAGGAGGCGAGCGCGATCGCGGCGCAGCAGGCGATGGGAAAGCGTTTCGACATGGCAATTTGCACGAGGAGGGGTTGCGCCTCTTCAGAAAGAAAGCGTCGCACGGAGCTTCGCGGCGGTGGCACCCGCCATGGTCGTGCCGTTGGGACGGAGGAACGCGCTTCCCGGGAAGAGGTGACCTCCCTGCGCGCCGATCTCGAGGCCGAACGGCTCCGCGAGCTTCATCCGGTATGCGATCGACGCGTCCACCTCGACGCCGTAGTCCTTCCCGGGAGTCGCGCCGAAGACGTTGCGGGGCGCCGAGGTGACCATCGACTGGTAGGGGTCGGTCGGAAGCTGCGCGGCCCAGGCGAAGACGGCGCTCCCGACCAGCCGGAAGCGGCTCCCGAAGACGGGCGGGTTGTACCGCAACGTCGGCTTCACGTAGATCGCGTTCGTGACCGCGCCCTCCGTGGGCAAGAGGTCGATGCCGATTGGCGGTCTGCCGGAGAGCCGCGGATCGGCGAGCCTCTGGGCCGCGTTCTGCGACTGGAAGAGCATCACCTCGTCGAAGAGCACCATTCCGACCTTGTAGTCGCGGTTGAACTGGAACGCGGTCACGTTGCCGTCGAAGGGATTCGCGTCTCCGCTCGCGTACCCCCCTTCGACCTCCGCCTCGATCCGCCCGCGCGAGAGGAGCGCCCGCGCCGACGCTCCCTGCTGGGCCACCTTCGCGCTGGAGAACGAGTTCAGGTTGGCCCCGTGGCTCGTCTCTCCCCAGATGGTGAGCGCCTCGGTCTCGAGGCTCACGATCCCGCCGATTGACTCGAGGGGAAACAGGGTCCGGGCGTGGAAGTCGATGGTCCAGGTGTGCAGGTCGCCGCCCGCGGCCGCGTAATCCTGGATGCGGCGCGAGACGTAGAGCCCGGCGCGGGAATCCGGCGACGGATCCCACACGAGCGCCGAGAGAATCCTCCAGGCCGTGTCGCCCCAGGCAAAGCCGTTGGAGCCGGTGGTCGTGACGAGCGACGCGTAGCGGTCGCGATAGATGATGTCGCCGGCGACCGCGAGAGCGACGGTGCGGGCGAGCCGGCTGCGCGGGCCGAGGAAGGTGAGAGGACGGAAGGCGAAGAGGGCGCGATCGACGATGTCGCCGAAGCGGATGTCGCCGAAGTCCGGGCCCTCCTCCTGGTTGCCGCCCTGGGTGAGGACCCCCATTCCCCAGTCGCTCGACATCTGCCCGATCTCGAAGATGCCGACCGGGAGCCGGAGCTTTGCGAACAGGTGCCGGAAGTCGAATCCCTGCGCCCGGGTGCCGTTGCGCTCGGACCGTTCCGTGTAGCCGAGGTGCTGGAACCCGGGTGCCAGATCGCCCGCGAGCAGGCCCGACAGGATGTCGAAGGACGCCTGGATCTCGATCTGCCCCTCCTCGACGATCTTCGGCGTCAGGCGCAAGCGGTGCTCGATCCAGGTCTTCTGACCGAGGGGTGTCGTCGGGTCGAGGAGGTAGTTCGAGTTGAGGTTGACCCGGAACCGGTACGACCCGTCGACGCGGACGTCCGCCGCGAGAGCGGGTCCCGCCGCAAATGCGGCAAGCGCGGTGAGGACGACGACACGACGCAATTGACACCTCGGGGGCCGTCCCATATCAGGCGCACCGATGCGCATCCAAGGTGGGCTGGACTCTTGCGTTGGCAGACTGACGCGTGGAGCCATCGCCATCGGCAACTTCGACGGCGTCCATCTCGGACATCTCGGCCTCTTCGACGCCGCGCTCAGCGCCTCGCGGCAGGACCCCGGACCCTCCGCGGCGCTCACATTCGAGCCGCACCCGGCGAAGCTCCTCGCTCCCGACTACGCCCCGCCGCGGATCACGACTCTCGATCGCAAGCGCGAGCTGTGCGCGGCAGCCGGTCTCGACGTGCTCGTCGAGCAGCCCTTCGATCGCGCTTTCGCCTCGCTCGCCCCGGGCGACTTCGTCGAGCGGGTGGCGAAGACGGGCGCCTCCCAGATCGTCGTCGGCCCCGACTTCACCTACGGTCGCGACCGCAAGGGGACCGTCGAGACGCTCCGGAGCGAGCTTTCCGAGCGCGGCATCCGCCTCCACGTCGTTCTGCCGATCACCGTGCACGGACTCGTCGTATCCTCGACCAAGGTGCGCGAGTTCGCGCTGGAAGGGCGCGTGCAAGCCGCGGCCGCGCTCCTCGGGCGCCCGCTCGACCTGGACGGCGAGGTCGTCCGCGGCGAGGGCCGCGGGCGCAAGCTCGGCTTTCCCACCGCGAACATCCGCACCGCGGCGGAACTGCTGCCGAAAGTGGGCGTCTACGCGGTCCGGGCGCGCGTTCAGGAGAGCGGGGCTACGCCGCATGGGCCAGTAGACGCCGGCGGCGGCTTTGCATTCCATCCACCGCGATCGGGACCTGCGCTTGCGGCCGCTGCGAACCTCGGTCTCAATCCGACCTTCCGCGCCGATGCGCACGCGGGCGCCGGCCGCGAGCAGGTGGTGCTCGAGGTCCACCTGCTCGACACCGATCGCGATCTCTACGGTGCCATCCTGCGGGTCGAGTTCCATCACCGGCTGCGCGACGAGCGGCGATTCCCCAGCGTAGAGGTGCTCCAGAAGCAGATTGCGAACGACGTGGCCGAGGCCCGCCGGCTTCTTGCGCCGTAGCCCGTACAGCCGCGCCTTTCCTGCGCGAAATGCCCGCTGTGGGCGGGTGTAATACTCCGCGGGACCTACACGCCGAAACACGTTCCGCAGCACCCCCCGTCAAGCCGAGAATTATTCGTGAGTGCGCATGGTTTCTCGCTTCGCGAGGGACCCATCGCCTATACTTGCGGTGTCCCAACAGAGAGGTGAATTGGATGGCCGGTCGGCTTGGTGAGCTGCTCGTACGCGAAAACCTGATTTCGCTTCAGCAGCTTCAGAAGGCACAGGAAGAGCAGAAGAAGGCTGGCGGCCGCATCGGCTACCACCTGACCAAGCTCGGCTTCATCGAGGAGTCGGAGCTCACCAGCTTCCTCTCGAAGCAGTACGGCGTTCCTTCGATCAACCTGAAGGAATTCGACATCGACCCCGAGGTGGTGAAGCTCGTGCCGAAGGACGTGGCCGAGAAGCACCAGTGCGTTCCGGTGAACCGCGCCGGCGCCTCCCTCATCCTGGCGATGAGCGACCCGTCGAACATCTACGCCATCGACGACATCAAGTTCCTCACCGGCTACAACATCGAAGTCGTCGTCGCCTCCGAGCAGGCCATCAAGGAGGCCCTGGAGCGCTACTACGCCGACAAGGCCCCCTCGTACGACGAGGTGATGGAGGGGTTCGAAGAGAGCGAGATCCAGGTCGACCACGACGCGGACGACGACAACGTCGTCGATCTCGAGAAGAGCGCCGCCGACGCGCCGGTCGTGAAGCTCGTGAACCTCATCCTCCTCGACGCCATCAAGAAGGGCGCCTCCGACATCCACGTCGAGCCGTACGAGAAGGACTTCCGCGTCCGCTACCGCGTGGACGGCGTGCTCTTCGAGGCGATGAAGCCCCCCATGAAGTTGAAGGCGGCCATCACCAGCCGTCTCAAGATCATGGCCGAGCTGGACATCGCCGAGCGCCGCCTCCCGCAGGACGGCCGCATCAAGCTCAAGCTCGGCAAGGGACGCGAGATGGACTTCCGCGTTTCCGTCTGCCCGACGCTCTTCGGCGAGAAGGTCGTCATGCGACTCCTCGACAAGAGCAACCTGCAGCTCGACATGACCAAGCTCGGCTTCGATCCCGAGCCGCTCAAGGCCTTCAAGGACGCCATTGACCGGCCTTACGGCATGGTGCTCGTCACCGGCCCCACCGGCTCGGGAAAGACCACTTCGCTCTACTCGGCGCTCTCCGAGCTCAACAAATCGGCGCACAACATCAGCACCGCCGAAGATCCCGTCGAGTACAACTTGCACGGCATCAACCAGGTGCAGATGCACGACGAGATCGGGCTCAACTTTGCCATGAGCCTGCGCGCGTT
>JBJMQD010000065.1:0-16115 GCA_045802855.1 Myxococcales bacterium
GATGACCGGCGCGGGGCTCCTCTTGCGTACGTTCTGGAACCTCCTCCGCGAGAACCCCGGTTTCGATCCTTCGGGCGTCGTCACCGCGAGCGTCTGGCTCCCCGTGCCGAACGATCCCAAGGCCGACTACTACGGCGACCCCAACCACCGCCGCGCGTTCCATCACGAGACGCTGCAGCGGCTCTCCGCGCTTCCGGGAGTGCAGGCGGCCGCCCTCGCTTCGGTGCTCCCCGCTTCCGGTCCCATCCCGAGCGTGCCGCTCGTCATCGAAGGGCGTCCGCCCGAGTCGATCGCCGACCGCCGCACGGAGATCGTCTTCGTGAGTCCCGACTACTTCCGCGTGCTGGGAATCAAGATCGCGAGCGGGCGCGCGCTCCGCGAGACGGACGAGACCGGCAAGCAGGACGTCGCGCTCGTCGACCGGACGGCCGCGAACCGCTTCTGGCCGGGCGAGGACCCGATCGGGCACCGCGTGAAGCTGAATCCGGCGCCCCAGGCGCCCTGGGTGGAGATCGTCGGCGTGATCGAGGACGTGAAGCAGGACGGCCTCGACGCCGCGGGCGTTCCGCACCTCTACCGTCCGCTCGATCAGCAGGGCAGCCGGACGCTCAGCGTGCTCTTGAAGACCGGTCAGCCTCCGGCGCGGCTCCAGGAAGCCATCGAGCGGGAGATCCGCGCCGTCGACGCCGCCTTGCCCGTCTTCGCCGTCCGCAGCATGGCGGACATCCTCGGGGTGTCGCTCGAATCGCGCCGGTTCTCGGCGCGGCTCGTGGGCGGGTTCGGGGTTCTCGCGCTCCTGCTCTCGTCGATCGGCATCTACGGCCTGCTCTCGTACATGGTGAGCCAGAGAGCGCGCGAGATCGGCATCCGCATCGCCCTCGGCGCGCAGCGCGGGGACATCTTCTCGCTCGTGGTCGGCAGGGGCGCCGCGCTCGCGCTGACCGGAGTCTTCTGCGGGCTCGTCCTCGCGGCCGCCGCGGCACCCGCCCTGCGCGCGCTCCTTTTCGGAGTGCCACCGCTCGACCCGGGCGTCCTCGTCGCCGTGGCGCTCCTCCTCTTCGCGGTGGCCCTGGTCGCGAGCTTCCTGCCCGCGCGCCGTGCCGCCGGCGGAGATCCGATGCTCGCGCTGCGCGAGGGGTGACCGTCAGTTCAAGACCTCGAGCCGGGGCACGTCCCGGGCGTCGAGGCGTGCTCCGCCCTTCTCCCAGTCGCGTGCCGAGAGAAGGGTCCGGTCCACCTGGGCGATGAAGCCTGCCAGGGCGATTCCGCAAAACGTGCCGGGCAGCGGGCGGAGCTTGTCGAGCCCGCTGCCGAGGAGCTTCACGCAACCGACGGGTTGCTCTTGGACGAACGCCTTGTAGTACCCCGCGGCCACCTGGATGAGACCCTGCAGGAAGAGGCGGGTGTCGCCGTCCTCTTCCATCCAGGCCTCCTCCCAGGCCTCGTGCGCCTCCCAGAAGAGCCGGGCGTTGAAGAGCGCCCGTCCCCGCTCGAGACTCCGCGGCGTGTCCCGCAGCATCAGGGGGAAAGCAGGCTTTTCCCGCCCATCGCCTTGGGCTGCGGAAGGCCCATGATCGAGAGGAGGGTGGGCGCCACGTCGGCGAGGATGCCGTCCTCGCGCACGCGCGCGCCGGCCAGGTCGGGATGGCAGAGGTGGATCGGCACCGGATTCAGCGTGTGCGCCGTGAAAGGCTCGCCCGTCTGCGGGTCGATCATCGTCTCGATGTTGCCGTGGTCGGCGGTGACCACCATGGCGATGCCGTTCGCGCTCGCGACCTTCCACAGCCTTCCCACGCATTCGTCGACCTTTGCGACTGCCTTCAAGGCCGCGGGCAGGACCCCGGTGTGCCCGACCATGTCCGGATTCGCGTAGTTCACGAGCGTGAACTGGAACTCCGGAATCCGCTTTTCCAGATTTGCCGTCACCTCCTCGGCGCTCATCTCCGGCTTCTCGTCGTACGTTTTCACGTCGCGCGGGCTGGGAACGAGGATCCGCTCCTCGCCCGGAAACACCGTCTCCCGCCCGCCGTTGAAGAAGAAGGTGACGTGCGCGTACTTCTCCGTCTCGGCGCAGCGAAGTTGCTTGAGGCCCTTCTGCGAGACGATCTCGGGCAGGATCTCCTTCGGCTGATCGGGCGGATAGGCGACCGGAATGCCGCGCCCGGTGAAGGCAGCGTCGTACTCCGTCATCGTCACGTACGACGAGAGCCGCGGCCTCGTTCCCCGGACTTCGGCGAGCGGCGGGAACTTCTTCGCGTCCCAGCCCGGAGGATCGTCGAAGGCGAGGAGCATCGTCATCTCGCGCGCCCGGTCCGCGCGGAAGTTGAAGAAGATGACCGCGTCTCCGTCGCGGATGAGCCCGCGGGGCGAGCCGTCGGGCTTCACGATCACGGTTGGCTCGATGAACTCGTCGCCTACCTTCTTCGCGTAGGATTGCCGGACCGCAAGGGCGCCCGAGCCAGCCTTCAGTCCCTCGCCGCGCACCAGGGCGGCATAGGCGCGGGCGACGCGGTCCCAGCGCTTGTCACGGTCCATGGCGTAGTACCGGCCGCTCACGGTCGCGACTTCGCCGTGCATCCCGTCCGACGACGACTTCTCCGCGAGGACCGCCTCGAGTTTCTCGACGTACCCCGCGCCGGCGCTCGGGCTCGTGTCGCGCCCGTCGGTGAAGGCGTGGACGCAGAGGTGCCGGACGCCTTCGCGCCGCGCCATCTCGACGAGGGCGAAGAGGTGCTGGTCCTGGCTGTGGACGCCGCCGTCCGAGACGAGGCCGAGCAGATGCAGGGCGCCGCCTCGCGACGCGTGCATCGCCTGCTTCAACGCAGGGTCGTGGAAGAACTCGCCCGACTCGACGGCGCGGTTGATGCGGACGAGATCCTGGTACACGACCCGCCCGGCGCCGAGGTTCGTGTGGCCGACCTCGCTGTTGCCCATCTGTCCTTCGGGCAACCCGACCGCGAGGCCGCTCGTGTGCAGCCGCGTATGGGGGAACTTTTTCGTCAACTCGTCGATCCGGGGCGTTCCCTGCAGGAGGATCGCGTTGCCGTCGCGCTGTGGAGAAATCCCCCAGCCGTCCAGGATGACGAGAAGCACCGATCGCATCGCGCTTTCGTATTGCGCGCCATCGAACCGTGCAACTCGCCTACTTGTGGTACGGGCTTTTGCGGAGGATCTCGAACGCCCGGTAGATCTGCTCGAGGACCACCACCCGCGCGAGCCGGTGCGGGAGCGTCAAGAGCGATAGGCTCCAGTGGAACTGCGACGCCGAGATCACCCGCGCCGAGAGCCCTTCGTCTCCGCCGATGGCGAGGTTCAGGTTGATCGCGTTGTCGCGCAGCCGGGCGATCCGGCTGGCCAGGGCGCCGCTCGTCATCTGCTCGCCGCGCTCGTCGACGGCCCACAGCTCCCCGGGACCTCGCGCGAGCGCCTTTCCGTGCGTCGCGAGGATTCCCTCGGCCTCCCGATCGCGCGAGGTCATGCCGGCGCCGGCCGGAAGCTCGACGAGCTCGAGCTCCGCGGACCGCCGGATGCGCGTCGCGTAGTCCTGCACCGCCAGAGACGTGAATTCGTTGCCGCGCTCCCGGCCTACCGAGATGACGCGGATGTGCATTGCCATTGCGATGGTGCCCCCGCGGGCGGCGCGGATGATAGCGCAGGCGGGAACGGAGCGGGCGGCGACCGACGTCGACGGGAGGCGCCCGGATTACGACAGCGGCAGATTACTACGTGACTATCTAGAGACGTTCTATCGGCGCATCGCTCCACAGACCTTCCAGGTCGTAATACGCCCTCTCCTCCTCCGAGAAGACGTGGACGACGACGTCCCCAAAATCGAGCAGCACCCAGCGTCCGCCGCGGGCGCCTTCGGTGCCGATCGACGTGTTGCCGCTCTCGCGCAGCGACTTGTCGACCGCGTCCGCGATCGCTTCCAGCTGGCGCTCGTTCGTGCCGGAGCACACGACGAGGAAGTCGGCGTAGCTCGAGTGCTTGCGCAGGTCGATGAGCACGACCTCCGTCGCCTTCTTCTCCTGCGCCGCGTGGGCCGCCTGCCTCGCAGTGGCCTCCGGATCCGCCGTGCGCGCCTTCTTGCGGGCCTCTTGCCGCCTGGGGTCGTCCAACCTGGACAGGGCTAGATGCGCTTCCGATTTTGCCATCCGCGTCCTTTCTCCACGTGCCATGGTCACTTCCGGACCTGACCTTCGCCTCTTACGACGAACCTCGTACACGTCAACTCGCGTAGTCCCATCGGGCCGTACGCGTGCAGCTTGCTGGTCGAGATGCCGATCTCGGCGCCGAGGCCCAGCTCCCCGCCGTCGTTGAACCGGGTCGAGGCGTTCCAGACTACGCAGCTCGCGTCCACTTCGCGCAAGAAGCGCTCCGCGACCTCGCCGTCCTTCGTGCAGATCGCCTCGGTATGCCGTGAGCCGTAGCGGGCGATGTGCCCGAGAGCGCCCTCGATCCCGTCCACTACCGCGACGGCTAGCTTCAGGTCGAGGAATTCCTTCCCGAAGTCGTCCGCTGTCGCCGGGATCGCGGCGCTTCCCAGGATCCGCAACGCCCGCTCGTCCGCGCGAAGCTCGACGCCGCGGGCCCGCACCGCACCGGCGATCCGGGGCAACGCGTCGCTCGCGATTCGGGCATCCACCAGCAGGCATTCGAGGGCGTTGCAGACGCCGGGACGCTCCGCCTTGCCGTCCACGGTGAGCCGGGCAGCGAGATCGAGGTCCGCGTCCGGTGCGACGTACAGGTGGCAGACGCCCTGATAATGCTTGATCACCGGAATCCGCGAGCGCTCCGCGATGAAGCGGATGAGCGACGGTCCGCCTCGCGGGATGCAGAGATCGATCGAGTCCTCGAGCTGGAGCATCTCGTCGAGGAGCTGGCGATCGGGCGGAACGATCTGGGCGGCATCCTCGGGAAGCCCCGCCGCTTCCAGCGCGCGCTGGCAGGCCTCGAGGAGCACCGAGCTCGTCTGCAGCGCCTCCGAGCCGCCCCGGAGCAGGACCGCGTTGCCGCTGCGCAGGCAGAGCGCGGCGGCGTCGCTCGTCACGCCGGGGCGAGACTCGTAGATCATCAGGATGACCCCGAGCGGTGCGCGGACCCGGTCGACGCGAAGCCCGTTCGGGCGCACCGAATGCTCGACGACTTCACCCACCGGATCGGGAAGATTCGCGACGTCGCGGACGGCTGTGGCGAGCGCGGCGAGGCGCTTTCCGTCGATCCGCAGCCGGTCGATGAAAGCAGCGTTCTTTCCCGCGGCCGCGGCGGCGCGCAAATCGGCCTCGTTCGCGGCGGCGATCGCGCTCGCCACCTCGGGCGATCCGAGCTGGTCGGCAAAGAGGCGCAAGGCGCGGGCGCGCTGATCGCTCGTGGATACCGCGAGCGCACGGGATGCGACCCGGGCGCGCTCCGCCAGCTCCATCGCGGCGAGCTTCCGTTCGGGGCTGGTCATTGCGTCACCACCAGGTCGTCGCGGTGGACGACGCAATCGAGAAGCCGATAGCCGAGCTTGGATTCGATCTCCGCGCTGCGGAGCCCCAGGATGCGGCGTACCTCGTCCGCGCCGTATACGGCAAGGCCGCGGGCGAACGGCGTGCCGTCGAGGGAGGCGATCTCCACCGGATCGCCGGAGAGGAAGCTGCCGACCACCTCGCGCACGCCCGAGGGCAAGAGGCTCTTCTTCCGGGCGAGGACCGCCTCGCGCGCGCCGTCGTCGACGCGCAGCTCCCCGCGGGTCTTGAGGTCGAGCATCCAACGCTGGCGGAGCCTGCGCCGCTCGCCCAGTGCGAGGATGAAGGTGCCGACGTCTTCGCCCTGGAAAAGGCGGGGAAGGACCCCCGGCTCGCCCGGAACGATGGCGCTCGGGACGCCCGCCTCGCTCGCCCGCCGCGCGGCTCGCAGCTTGGTGATCATGCCGCCCGTCCCGGTGCTACTGCTCGTGCCTCCCGCCAGGGCCTCCACCGCGGGCGTCACCCGATCGATGATCGGGATCCGCTGGGCATCCGGGTCGTGGCGCGGATCGGCCGAATAGACGCCGCCGGCGTCGGTGAGGATGACGAGCAGATCGGCCTCGACGAGGTCCACCACCATCGCTGCCAGGGCATCGTTGTCGCCGAACTTGATCTCCTCGACCGACACGGTGTCGTTCTCGTTGATCACCGGGACGACGCCGCGGGAGATGAGCTCCGCCAGGGCCCTTCGCGCGTTCAGGTACCGGCCCCGGTTGGAGATGTCGGCGTGCGTCAGGAGGACCTGCGCGCAGGTCAGTCCGCGCGACTCGAACTCGTCATCGTAGAGCCGCATGAGCCGGCTCTGGCCCGCGGCGGCGGCGGCCTGCTTCAAGGCCATCTCGCGCGGACGGCCAGGCAGGCCGAGCCGCTCGACGCCCAGGGCGACGGCACCGCTCGTCACCACGATCGGCGCCCGCTTCCCCCCGGCGCACGTCGCCACGATGTCCGAGCAGAGGGCCGAGAACCGATCGCGATCGAGGCAAGGAGCGCCTGCCCGTCCGCCTCCGCCGGCCAGCACCGCCGAGCCGATCTTGATTACCGGCCTGCGGCTGCGGGCGATCTGGGCTCGAGCGGGGCTCTCCATCGTCTGCGCGTGGCGCAACTGACACGATAGCAAAGGCGGCGCCCCGGCGCAGCGGAGGCGGACGGGCAGTGCGTGTGGCAGTTCTCCTTACTCCGCGGCCTGGCAGACCGCCTCGATGTTGTTGCCGTCGGGGTCATGGACGAAGGCCGCGTAATACGTCGGCGAGTAATTTTCCCGGACGCCGGGCTTGCCGTTGTCCTTGCCGCCGGCGCCGAGGGCGGCCTCGTAGAACTGCCGCACCGCGCTGCGGGTCTTCGCCTGGAACGCTAAGTGCAGCGGCCCGGGGGGCTTGCCGGCCCCGATCCACAGGGCTGGCGCGCCTTTGGGACCGAACCCGGCGCTCTGGGCCTTCGGGTCGTGCGATTCCAGGCGGAAGCCGAGGGGCGCGAGGGCCGCCTCGTAGAAGCGGACGGACTTCTCGAAGCTCGAAACCGCGATTCCGATGTGGTCGAACATTGGTCCTCCCGTGTGAAGGGAGATCGCCTCGTAGCCCGATTGGCGGGCGGCGTTCTTGGCGGAAGTTGCGGTTGCGCCGGGGCGCCGCCCGGTCGAAGCTCGGTACCGATGGGGACCACACGCGAGCTTTTCCGCGGTGACGGTATCGACGTCGTCGAGCACGTCTGCACGTACGGTCCGGAGGATCGGCCCTTCGAGGAGTGGCTCTGCGCCTCGAACGTTGCCTTCGTCATGGAGGGCGCCTTCGCCGTCCGCGCGCCCGCGGGATCGGCGGCCCTGGGCCCGGGTTCAGTGATGCTGGGAAACGAAGGCGACCCTTACACCTGCGTGCACGAGGTGGGCCGGGGCGACGTCTGCATCTCGTTCGGATATTCGGCCGACCTGCTCGAGGAGGCCGGGAGATCGCTCGGAGTGCGGCCGCGCTTTCGCGGGATCTCGCTCGGACCGATGCCGGCTTTCGCGGCCGTGCCGGCCATCGCGCGCAAGACTCCGGCCGCGATCGAGGAGGCGGCGCTGGAATTGCTCGGCCGGATTCTGGATGCCGACGCCGGTTCCCCGCGGAGGTTGCTGCGGCCCCGGCCCGTGGACGAGCGGAGGGCCGTAGAGGCGTTGCGGCACATCGACGCCCACGCGGGCGAGCCGCTCTCGCTCTCGATCCTCGCCGAGCATGCCCGGCTCACCCGGTTCCATTTCCTGCGCACGTTCCGGGCGACGGTCGGCTCGACGCCGCACCAGTCGCTCCTCGCCGCGCGACTGCGGCGTGCAGCGAGGCTCCTGCTCGACACCCGCCTTCCCGTCACGGAGGTCGCGTTCGAAGCCGGGTTCGGCGATTTGTCCAACTTCATCCGCACCTTCCGGAAGGCGACGGGCCGCTCCCCGCGGACCTTCCGGGAGGGCCTTTTGGGCGGCGGCTGAGTGCCATTGTCGCTCGGCCCCGCCCGTGCGCATGGTACGGATCGAAGTCGGGCCGCGGTGGCCCTGGAGCGGGTACGAGAGACGAGCTTTTCGGCAACACCGAAGGCCTCAAGGCGAGCCAGTCGAAGCGGCTCCTCGCCACCTACCGTCGCCGCGTGCAGCAGCGCGAGCTCTGCTCTCCCGAGCTGGCCCGGCACCTGACCGAGCTTTCCCGGGAGACCGGCCGCCAGCTCGGCGTGCTCCTCAACCGGCGGGGCGAGGTGGAGTGGGTGATCGTCGGGAACGCGCAGCAGATCGAGCTGCCCGACATCGGCCGTGCCCGCGCCGGCGCCTCCCGCCTCCGTGGCCTGCGCCTCGTCCACACGCATCTCAAGGGGGAGCCGCTCACCCGCGACGACCTCACCGACCTCGTCCTCCTGCGTCTCGATGTCGTGGCCGCCATCGCCGCGCGCGATGACGGGCTTCCGGGCCGGATCGACCTCGCCACGCTGTTGCCCTTCAACGAGGGCGGCGAGCTGTACCGGCAGGACTCGGCCCCGTCGGTGCAGGACCTCGATTTCGACGCTATCGCCCATACCGAGGCGCTGGAAGCGGAGATGGCCCGCGCCGCGCCCGTCCGGGAGGTCGGCGTCGAGGGCCGCGCCATCCTGGTGGGCGTTTTCACGTCGGACGGAGGAGCCGGCTTAGCCGGCGACGGGCGGAGGCCGCAGGCCGGAGCATACGGTCGTCGCGCCGCGGAGGACTCGCTGCAAGAATTGCGCGAGCTGGCGCGGACGGCGGGCGTCGATGTCCTCGACGTGATGCTCCAGGGGCGGCGCGAGATCGATCCGCGGACCGTCGTGGGCGGCGGCAAGCTGCAAGAGATCCTGGTGCGCTCGATGGCTCTGGGGGCGGACCTGCTCGTCTTCGATCGAAACCTCCAGCCTTCGCAGGCGCGGCACATCGCGGAGGCGACCAGCCTGAAGATCATCGACCGCACCCAGCTCATCCTCGACATCTTCGCGCAGCGCGCCCAGAGCGCCGACGGCAAGCTGCAGGTGGAGCTGGCGCAGCTCAAGTACAGGCTTCCCCGGCTGGTCGGGCGCGACGATTCGCTCTCGCGGCTCGCGGGCGGCATCGGCGGACGTGGTCCCGGCGAGACGAAGCTCGAAGTCGACCGCCGGCGCGTGCGCGATCGCATCACGCATCTCGAGGAGCGGATCGACCGGCTCTCCTCGGACCGGGCCACCCGGCGCAGGCAGCGCAATCGTGCGGGAGTGCCGGTCGTCTCCATCGTCGGGTACACGAACGCGGGGAAGAGCACGCTCCTGAACGGCCTCACCGAATCGGACGTGCGAGCGGAGAACAAGCTCTTCGCCACGCTCGACCCCACGAGCCGCCGCCTGAAGTTTCCCCGGGACCGGGAAGTGATCATCACCGACACGGTCGGGTTCATCCGCGATCTGCCGCGGGACCTCGTCACCGCGTTCCGCGCCACGCTCGAAGAGCTGGAAGAGGCGGACCTCCTCCTCCACGTCGTCGACGCGAGCGATCCGCGCAACGAGGAGCAGGCCCGCGCGGTGGACGCGATCCTGGAGACGCTCGACGTCGAGGGGACGCCCCGGATCATCGTCTCCAACAAGCTCGATCTCGCTCCGGACGCCGCGCGCGCTCTCGCCCACCGCAACGGCGGGGTGGCGGTCTCCGCGACGACGCGGGAAGGGTTCGACGATCTCCTCGCCCGGGTCGAGGACGTGCTCTGGAAGCGGGGCAAGGTGCAGGCTCCCGGTGCCGTGCCGGAGTTCCTCCCGACGCGCCACGGCTGACGCTAGCGGACGCGATCGATCTCGCGCACGAGCCGGTTGCGCAGATCGGCGATGGCGCCCGACAGCGCCTGTTCGAGATTGTTCCGCAGGCCGACACACGGAGCGGAACGGACGTGTCCTCCCGCCGTCCCGTGCCAGATCACCCTGGTGTCGCGGGTCAGCTCCGCGTCGAGCGACACGCTCGTGTCCTCCCAGCTGGTGTTGACGCCGCCCCTCGCCTCGCCGAGGGAAGGCCCGAACCCTCCCCGGGTCGCCTCGTCGGGCCCAGGCGGTGCCTTCTGCGCGCCGGCGTACTCGGCCGCGGCTCCGCCGTAGAGGAGCCGCACCGAAAGCGCCCACGAACCTTTGCGATCGACGTGCGCTCCGGCGTCCTCGAGCGCGACGTACAGCGCCTTCTCGGTCTTCTGGGGCAGATCCGGGGCGAACTGACCGCAACCCGTGCTCGCCGACGGCCTCGAGTCCTCGACCGGGCGGAGCGCGATGTCGACTCCGGCGAGGGCACGAGGCGAAACGGCCCTCGGAGGCGGCGGCAAAGGCCGCGCGCACCCGAGGGCCAGAAACAGCAGCAAGAAGCTACGCACTAGATGTCGAAATAGAGCGCGAACTCGGTCGGCGTCGGGCGCAGCCGGACCGGGTTCAGCTCCTTCTCGATCTTGTGCTCGACCCACGTGTCGATCACGTCCTCGGTGAAGACGTCGCCCTTGAGGAGGAACTCGTGATCGCGCTCGAGCTCGCCGAGAGCCTCCTCGAGCGATCCCGGCATCTTCGGCACGTCCTTCAATTCCTCGGGCGAGAGGCCGTAGATGTCCTTGTCGAGCGGGTCGCCCGGGTCGATCCGGTTCTCGACGCCGTCGAGGCCCGCCATCAGCATGGCGGCGAAGGCGAGGTAGGGATTGCAGCTCGGATCGGGCGAGCGGAACTCGATGCGCTTCGCCTTGGGCGAGGGCGAGTACATCGGGATGCGGATGGCCGCCGAGCGGTTGCGCGAGCTGTACGCCAGGTTGACGGGCGCCTCGAACCCCGGAACGAGCCGCTTGTAGCTGTTCGTCGTCGGATTGCAGAGGGCGGCGAGCGCCCGCGCGTGCTTGAGGATTCCGCCCACGTAGTGGAGCGCGAGCTCCGAAAGCCCGGCATAGCCGTCGCCGGCGAAGAGAGGCTTTCCGCTCTTCCAGATGCTCTGGTGCGTGTGCATGCCGCTGCCGTTGTCGCCGAAGAGCGGCTTCGGCATGAACGTCACGGTCTTGCCGTTCCGCAGCGCGACGTTCTTGATGATGTACTTGAACCACATCAGCTGATCGGCGGTCTTGGTGAGGGTATTGAAGCGGATGTCGATCTCCGCCTGTCCCGCGGTCGCCACCTCGTGGTGCTGGCGCTCGACCTGGATGCCGACCGTCTCCATCACCCGGCACATCTCCGTGCGCAGGTCCTGCTGCGAGTCGATCGGCGCGACCGGGAAGTAGCCTTCCTTGTAGCGCGGCTTGTAGCCGAGGTTCGGACGGGTGCTGTGCGTCTTGCCGTCGAAATTGTGCTCGACCGGCGAGCCGGTCTCCCACTGGCCCTCGCGCGACTCGATCTTGTAGTGCCCGTGGTTCGGGCCGGTGTCGTAGGAGACGCCGTCGAAGATGAAGAACTCCGCCTCGGGGCCGTAGAACGCGGAATCGCCGACTCCCGACTGCTTGAGGTACCGCTCCGCCTTCTGGGCGATGAAGCGCGGGTCGCGCGAGTACGGCTCCTTGGTGATCGGGTCGGTGATGTTGCAGATGACCGAGAGGGTGGCATCCTTCATGAAAGGATCCATCACCGCCGTGTCCGGGTCCGGCATCACCAGCATGTCGCTCGCGTGGATCGGCGCCCAGCCGCGGATCGAGGATCCGTCGAAGCCCAGCCCTTCCTCGAACACCGCCTCGGTCAACTCGGCGATGGGGATCGTGAAGTGCTGCCACAGGCCGACGAAGTCCATGAACTTCAGGTCGACCATCACCGCTTTCTTGTCCGCGGCGAATCCCAGTACGTCCTTGCCCTTCGCCATCACTTGCCTCCGATTAGGTGTTCGGTCAGAGCGCCGGCTCGCCGCGCTCGCCGGTGCGGATGCGAACCACTTCGTCCACGGAAGTGACGAAGATCTTGCCGTCGCCGATGCGCCCTGTCTTCGCGGCGCGCTCGATTGCTTCGAGTGCTTTTGCCACCATGTCGTCGACCAGCACCACCTCGATCTTCACTTTCGGCAGGAAGTCGACGACGTACTCGGCACCCCGGTACAGCTCGGTGTGGCCTTTCTGACGGCCGAAGCCCTTCACCTCGGTGACGGTGAGCCCGAGCACGCCGATATCGGCGAGCGCCTCCTTCACCTCGTCGAGCTTGAACGGCTTGATGATGGCCTCGATCTTCTTCATTCGGCTCCCCGTATGGTCCGGCCTGCGGCCTCCGCCACGGCGACGCCAGCAAAGCTGGCCCTCCGCCCGCGCGAGGGCGGTCACTGTACTTGCCGCCGCGTCGCGTCGCAACGGAAGTCCGTCAGAAGACGGTGGCGGTGACGCCGACGTCGAGGTCGGCCTGCACGGTGATCGGATGCTGCTGCGGCGTTCCGGTCACCGCCGCGGTAATGCTGAAGCTGTCGGCCTTGAGGTAGGGCGCAAGCTCCGCGTCGTCGAGCTGGAGATCGGCGCTCGGTGCGTCGGGAAACGGGGAAAGGTGTGCGAACTGCACCGCGGGCAGCCCGTTCGCCGAGATCGAGAAGGCGACGCTGCTCAGGAACGAGAGGGTTTGACCAGGGGGATCGGTGGCGGTCAGCGTGATCTTCTTCGCCCGGGCGCTCTGGACGTGGTCCTTCGCGGTGTTGCCCGGGAACCCTTTCAGATTCGAGGGATTCACGTTTTGCAACTCCGGGATCGCAAACGTGAGGGATACGGGCCCTCCGACGGGTCCACGCGCGACCGGAATCGTCCCCGACCCCGACTGCGTCAGGTCGAAGTCGACGGTGGGGTGGCAGCCGAGGAGGAGGAGGGACGACAGCAGCGCGGCTCGTCGCATCCGACGAACATACCGCCGGAACCGGCGAAAGACTTGTTCGGTTACAGTGCGCCCGTGGCGTACGCGGACGAGCGCATCGAGCTCCTTCCCCGCCTGCGCAAGCTGGCCGCGGGCCGGGCGATGGCGGACGCGTTGCGCCTCGATGGAAACGCGCTCCGCTTCCACCTCGGCACCTCGCTCGCCGACCTGCGCGTCCCCGTCTCGCTCGCTCCTTCCGTCGTCGAGCCGTTCACCGTGGCGGTTCGCGATCTCGTCTACCTGCTCGCGCAGCGGCATCGCGCGCTGTTCAAGCAGGCCGAGCAGGACCAGCTCCTGCTCCTGGAGGGATTCGAGGCGAAGGCGGCGAGAGCCGTCTCGTTCGTTCCGCCCTCGCAAGTGAGGGCCGAGGGCGTCCGCCGCGCGTTTCTCGAAGCTCCCGAGCTGCACCCGTCGCTCGACAGCGGGCTGTTCGCCTCGTGGATCGCTTCCGGCCGGCCCGGGCGGCGTCTAGTCGGGGCGCTCAATGCGGTGCTCCGCCGCGCCGTCACGGAGGCAGGGTCCGCGGACAAGCCCGAGCCCACTGCGTACCTCTTGCTCCTCGCCTTGCGCCGCCTCGCCGCGCAGCTTCTCCCCTTCGTACGGCGCCTCCCGCCCGGGCGCGCCGGGCCGCGCCCGTTCCAGGGCGCTGCCGCGATGGGTCTTCTCGCCGCGGCGAGGCTCGCGGCGCGCGAGGCATCCGTTCTCGAATCGCCGAGCGGCGCGCTCTGCGAGGCGGCGCTCCAGCCGCTCGCCTGGCTGGGCGGGGCGCGGCAGCTCGCGGGAAGCGGATGCGCCGCGTACGGGCTCGCCTTCGACGAACCGGTGCACCGGCTCGGACTGTACGCGCACAAGGCGGCGCATGGCGCGAGCGTCGAGACGCTCTGGCAGGATGCGGTGCGGGAGCTGGAGTCTTCGGAGGAGGCCCACCGGACCGCGGAGAGCGCCTACACGATCGCGTCGGTGCGCTCGGATCTCCTCGTCGTGCTGCGGCTCGCCGAATCGGCCCGCGCTCCTCCGGTCGGGCTCGACACGGGCGCGCTCGCGCAGCTGTACGGCCTTCCCGGGCATCTCGAGCGGACCCTCAAGCACCCCGAGCGGCGCAAGGATCTGCACGCGCTCGCGCGCTCCGCGGCGAAGGCGGCGACGGATCCGTCTGCGCGAACCGCGCTCCTCTCCATCGCCCGGGTCTGCAAGGAGTTCCGCGACGACGCTCCGGGCCTGTTTCCGGAGCGGGACGTGCGCGCGGCCTACGCCAAGGCCGTGGTGGCGCTCGCGACCGACGCCGCCGTGGACAAGATGATCGAGCACGTCGAAACGTCGATCTTCCACCGCGAGGAGAGCGAGGAGGAGATCGACTCCGAATACGAGCGGGGCCGGCTCTACCTCGTCGGGGTCGAGGAGCGCCCCATCCTGCGCGGGCGGGCGAAGGCGCCGCAGATCGGGCACCTCTTCTGCGACGTGAAGGACTTCACCCGCCGCACCGCCATGCTCAAGGAGGCGGTGGTCGCGGACTTCCTTTCTCGCGAGTTCTACACGCCCATCCTCACCGCCGCGGCGCGCCACCATCACGGCGCGTCCCATCTGCACGACATGGGCGGCATCTACTTGAACAACCTGCTCGGCGACGCGGTGAGCTTCGCGGGCGACGTCTCGGCGCTGGTGGCGCTCGCCCACGACATCCGCCGCGCCTTGCAGAGCTACGCGAGGCGGCTCGAGAACGAGGCCTCGACCGGGGCCGTCTCGCGCAGCATCGCCGCCGCCGAGGAGCGCTACGCGGCGAGGCGCGCGCAGGTGCAGCAGGCGATCGCCGAAGCGGAAGACGCGCAGCGGCGGGGCGTTCTCGACCACAGCGGGCAGGAGCCACGCACGCGGCTCACCCGGCTACGGTCGGATTTGCGCCGCATCGCCGAGGAGCACGAATCCGAGCTTTCCCTCGCGCGGGGAGAGAAGCTCGAAGCGGGCATCTTCATCTCGTACGGGGCCGCGCCGGAGGTGGCGACGTTCGAGGACCACGTGTTCGGGTCCATCAAGGTGGCGATCGCCGAGAAGATCAACGAGAGCGCGAGAGGGACGGCGCGCAACACCTCGGTCCGCGCCCGCGTCGAGACGCTTCTGCGGCAGGAGCGCGGGGATCGAGGGAAGACCTGCCCCTTCTCGGTGTTCATCTCCCAGCCGCTCGCGATTCCCGTCTCGGCGGAGGCGGAGCTGGCGATCCGCGCCAGCATCGAGGACGGCGACCTGGAAGGCGCGCAGCTCATGCTGGAGGAGTCGGTGCGGCAGTTCATCGCCCGCCTCGCCGAGAAGCGCGACGACGAGCAGGGCGGCGACATCTACAACGCCGGCGCCGCGCTCAGCGAAGAGGCGCTGCACGCGTACATGGACTCGCGATCGCGGGATCTGTTGTTCCTCCGGCGCACGATGGCGGTGCGCGACCTGCACCCGTCCATCACCGAGCAGTTCGTCTTTCCCGTGCAGCGCCTTTCGCTGGTCGCGGCGGTGGCGCCGGCGGCGCATTCGCTGCACGAGCTGTACGTCCACGCTGGCCGTGCGCTCTTCAAGGGGCTGGAGAAGACGGGGGGCCTCGGCGTGTACGAGATCATTCCCTCGAGCTCGGCCTTCTTCACGCTCCTCGCCCAGCACCACCTGCCCGCGTGGCTCAGCGAGCACGAGAAGGGCGAGGGCGAGGAAGGCGCGACCGACGGGCTGTGGGAGGTGCGGACGGGATGACGGACCCGGAGAAACATGTCGAGGTATTTCCGACGCCCGAGGAGGAGCCGCCGGAGCCGACCTTCAAGCAGTACTTCGTGGGGTGGGGACTGATCTTCCTCGCCCTCGTCGCCCTGGGGGTGCTGCTCGGCGTCTTGATGCGCGTCTTGAGATAGAGCGTGCTTGTGGAGGTGGCGGGTGAATCGTGCTCGTGCCCGTCCTCGTTTTTGGGATCGTGGCAGTGCTAGCGCCCGTGCTCGTGCAGCACGTGCACGAGAGCTAGCGCGAGCACAATTCCGTTAACGAGGACGGGCGCGAGCACCTCACTGGCACTACAACCCGCACCAGCACGGCAGTTGATCAAGCCGACGCGGTCGCGAGTTGTTTTAGTATAGCGTTTACGAGATCGAACCAGGTCTTGATGTCGGGCGTCGCTCCCACGTCGGTCGGCAGCGTGAGCATCTTTGCTCCGGCCTTGCTCGCCACGAGCTGCGCCGTGTTTCGATTGTAGAAGTCCTCGACCAGGAGCAGCTTCACCCCGTCCGAACGCATGGTCTGGATGAGGCTCAAGAGGTGCTGCGGATCCGGCGG
>JBJMQD010000077.1:0-3541 GCA_045802855.1 Myxococcales bacterium
AAACGTCATCATCGACAAGAAGTTCGGCTCGCCGACGATCACCAAGGATGGGGTCACCGTGGCCAAGGAAGTCGAGCTGGCAGACCCGGTTGAGAACATGGGCGCCCAGATGGTGAAGGAAGTCGCCACCAAGACCAGCGACCTGGCCGGTGACGGCACCACCACCGCCACGGTGCTGGCCCAGGCGATCTTCCGCGAGGGCCTCAAGAACGTCACCGCCGGCGCCAACCCCATGGAGCTGAAGCGGGGCATCGACAAGGCCGTGGAGGCCGTGGTCGAGCAGCTCAAGTCCATCTCGGTCCCCTCGGCCGGCAAGAAGGAGATCGCCCAGGTCGGTACCATCTCCGCCAACAACGACAAGGAGATCGGCAACCTGATCGCCGAGGCGATGGAGAAGGTGGGCAAAGATGGCGTCATCACCGTCGAGGAGGCCAAGGGCCTCGAGACCACCCTCGAGACCGTCGACGGCATGCAGTTCGACCGCGGCTATCTCTCGCCCTACTTCGTCACCGATCCGGAGAAGATGGAGGCCGCCCTCGAGGATGCCTACCTCCTGATCCACGACAAGAAGATCTCGGCGATGAAGGAGCTGCTCCCCATCCTGGAGAAGGTCGCCCAGAGCGGCCGACCGCTGCTCATCATCGCGGAGGACCTCGAGGGTGACGCGCTCGCCACCTTGGTGGTCAACAAGCTGCGCGGCACCCTGAAGGTCGTCGCTGTCAAGGCGCCGGGCTTCGGGGACCGCCGCAAGGAGATCCTGCGGGATCTCGCGGTGCTCACCGGCGCCAACGTGATCTCCGAGGAAGTCGGTCTCAAGCTGGAGAACGTGGTCCTGGAGGACCTGGGTCACGCCAAGCGAGTCGTGATCGACAAGGACACCACCACCGTGATCGATGGCAAAGGCAAGCCGGGTGAGGTTCAGGGCCGCATCAACGAGATCAAGGCCGCGGTGGATAAGAGCACCTCCGATTACGACCGGGAGAAGCTGCAGGAGCGGCTGGCCAAGCTCGCTGGCGGCGTGGCGGTGATCAACGTGGGCGCGGCCACCGAGACCGAGATGAAGGAGAAGAAGGCCCGCGTCGAGGACGCGCTCCACGCCACCCGCGCGGCGGTCGAGGAAGGCATCGTGCCGGGCGGCGGCGTCGCCTACCTGCGCGCCCTCGGCACCCTCGAGTCGCTCAAGGTCGAGGGCGGCGAGAAGTTCGGCGTCGACATCATCCGCCGCGCCCTCGAGGAGCCGGCTCGCTGGATCGCGCAGAACGGCGGCTGGGAAGGCTCCATCGTCATCAACAAGATCCGCGAGGGCCAGGGCGCCTACGGCTTCAACGCCGCCACGGGCGTGTATGAAGACCTCCTCGCGGCAGGCGTGATCGACCCGACGAAGGTGTCCCGCACGGCGCTGCAGAATGCGTCGTCCGTCGCTTCTCTGATGCTCACCACGGAGGCGATGGTGGCGGAGAAGCCCAAGGACGAGGCCGGATGGAAGGAAACGGGGCCCATGGGCGGCCAGACGCACGGCATGTAATTCGTTCGAGTCCGTAGAAGTTTGCGAAGGCCCGCGGCGCCCGTCGTCGCGGGCCTTCGTATTTCTGGCGTCCCGGGCGGGCTAGAGTGCGGCCATGGACCTCGGGCTCGGTGGGCGCCGGGCATTGCTCGTCGGAGCCGGTCGCGGGATCGGCGCCGCGACGGCCAGGGCGCTCGCGCAAGAAGGTTGCTCGGTGGCGCTCGTCGCGCGGACCCGCGAGAGCGTTCAGGAACGGGCCGCGGAGTGCCGCCGGGAGGGCGCGCCGCTCGCCGTCGCCATCGCGGCGGACGCCACGGCGCCCGAGGGCATCGCGGGCGCGGTGCGAACGGCCGCGCAGGAGCTGGGTGGACTCGACGTGCTGGTGACGCTCGTCGGCGGCAGCGAGCCGGGCGGGACCGCCATGGAAGATCCGGGTTGGCGGTCGGCGCTCGACCGGAATCTCTGGCCGGCGATTCGCGCCTCCCGCGAGGCGTTGCCGCTCCTCGAAGCCGCCGCGCGCGAACGTGGATTCGTCCCCCCGCCGGCGGCCGACAGCGCGCCGGCGCGCGATCTCTCCGTCATCATCCACGTGGCGAGCATCTGGGGCCGCGAGGGCGGCGGGGCGATGGGCTACAACGCGGCAAAGGCAGCGTTGATCAGCCTCGCCCACGAACAGGCCCGGGAGCTTGCGCCTCGCGGCGTACGCGTCCTTTCGGTGGCGCCCGGTAGCGTCGTGCATCCCGGCGGCTCGTGGGAGCGGCGCCTGCACGCCGACCGGGAAGGAATCAACGCCTTCGTCCGGCGGGAAATTCCTTTCGGGCGTTTCGGCTCGGCGGCCGAGATCGGCGAGGTCATCGCTTTCCTCTGCAGCCGCAGGGCGAGCTGGGTGGCGGGCGCTTGCGTGGTGATCGACGGGGGGCAGTCTCGCTCGTTCTAGCGGGCGGCCCTTGCGACTTCCGCCCGCCGCGCGCATCCAATCCTTCATGAAGCCCGTGAAGATTTACACGACCCCGTATTGTCCTTATTGCGTTCGCGCCAAGCGCCTCCTGGAGAAGAAGGGCGTCTCCTACCAGGAGATCGACGTCGCCGATGACGACGAGGCCCGCGTCCGTCTCGCCGAGCAGACGGGCCGCCGCACGGTCCCTCAGATCTTCATCGGCGAGCACCACGTCGGCGGCTCTGATGACCTGCACGAGCTCGACGCGCAGGGCAGGCTCGACGCCCTTCTCGCGAGCTAGGGGCTGCGGAACAGCGCCCGCGCGACCGCGTCGATGGCGTCTCCGATCGAGCGCGGGTCGATGAGCGCCGGGGCGGATCCGAGCGCGAACAGGGCTAAGAGCGTCGCGATCCTCGCGCCTCGCCTGGGCGGCAGAAAGTCGAGGATCAGAAGCGGCGCGATCGAAACCGTGGCGGCCGCGAAGAACGCGATCGCGGGGTGAAGTCCGTTCACGGCGAATGCGCCGGTCAGCACGGCCACGGCAGCGCCGTGGAAGACGTCCCTTCCATTGCCCGCGTACCAGCGCCCCTTGGCCCGTTCGGCCAGGGTCCGCGACAGCTCGAGCAGGAAAGTGGCGGCCGCGACAGCCAGCGCTCCCGATGCAAGCGCGGCGGCCGTCGGAGCCGCGGTGTCGTGCCCGAAGGCGCGCTCCACGCGGGGTGATGTAGCACGGATTTCCGAATGCCTTCTCTTTCGCGCTAGCGCGCCCGGGAGGGCTTTCGAGCGCTCGAATGATGCTATGCAGGCGCGGATGCGGCCCGCATCGCTCGCCCTGCTCGCGCTCGCCGCCTGCATCGAGCGGCCCTGGCCGGACGCGCCGGCCCGTCCGTCCGTCGATCGGCGGCCGCTGAGCGACGTGCTTCTGTCCGCGCCGCCGGCGGGGATGATCCCGGTCGGCGCGACGTTCGGAGGGCAGGCGGAGCTCGTCGGATACCAGGTCGACCCTCCCGTGCTGGTGCCGGGCCAGCGGGCGACGCTAACGCTGTTGTGGCGTTGCAAGGCGGAGATGGATTCCTGGCACATCTTCGTCCAACTGGACG
>JBJMQD010000083.1:0-7419 GCA_045802855.1 Myxococcales bacterium
GGAGCCGGTCGCGTACATCCTCGGGGTGAAGGAGTTCTACGGCAGAGCGTTCAAGGTCGGCCCGGGCGTCTTCATCCCCCGGCCGGAAACGGAGCTTCTGGTCCAGATCGCCCTCGAGGGATTGCCGCCCGGACCCGTCCACGTGCTCGATCTCTGCGGCGGGTCCGGCGCGGTCGGAGTCAGCCTCGCCGCCGAGCGCGAAGAGGCGCACGTGGACGTGGTGGACATCGCGGATGCGGCGGTCGCGGCCACCACTGAAAACGCCGCCCTGCATGCTCCGGGCCGGGTGACCGTCTTCCGCGGCGATTTGTATGCAGCGCTTCCCGAGCGCCGCCGCTACGACGGCGTCCTCGCGAACCCGCCGTACGTGGGAACGGACGAGCAGGGGAGGCTCGCGCCGGACATCGTCCGCCACGAGCCGCACGAGGCGCTCTTCGCGGGAGAGCAGGGCCTCGACGTCCTCCGCCGCATCGTCGGGGAGGCCCCGGACTGGCTCACCCCGGAGGGCCTCTTCGCGACGGAGATCGACCCAGGGCAGGCAGCGGCCGTCCTTGCGCTCTGCACGCAGGCGAGCCTATGCGGCACGAAGGTGGTAAGGGACCTCGCCGGGCTCGATAGGCACGTCGTCGCCCGCGCGGCCCGGCGTTAGATCAGCGGGCCGGAGCATCGATCGATGGACGCAATCGAAATCGAAGGAGGGCTTCCACTCCGCGGCGAGGTTACGGTGAGCGGGTCGAAGAACGCCACGCTTCCGCAGATCGCGGCTGCACTCCTCGCGCCGGGAACGAGCACGTTCCACAACGTCCCGGACCTGGCCGACGTGCGTACCATGGGGCGCCTCATCGCCCATCTCGGAGCGAAGGTAACCCCGAGCGCCGAGGTCGGGCCCCATACGCTTCGCATCGACGCGAGCGAGTTGCCGCGGCCCGAGGCCCCGTACGATCTGGTACGCACGATGCGGGCGTCGGTCCTCGTGCTGGGGCCGCTCGTCGCGCGCCTCGGGCGGGCGCGGGTGTCGCTGCCCGGCGGATGCGCCATCGGGGCGCGGCCGATCGATCAGCACCTGAAGGGGCTCGCCGCGCTCGGCGCGCAGATCGAGCTCAGCCACGGGTACGTCGAGGCGAAGGCGCCGAGACTCAAGGGGGCGAAGATCCTGTTCGACCTCCCCACCGTCACCGGCACCGAGAACTTGATGATGGCCGCCGCGCTGGCCGACGGGAAGACGGTGCTGGAGAACTGTGCCCGCGAGCCCGAAGTGTGCGCGATCGCGCTCGTCCTGCAGCGCATGGGAGCGCGCATCGAGGGAGCCGGTACCTCGGTCATCACCATCGAGGGCGTGCGCGAGCTGCGTCCCGTCGAGGTGCAGACGATTCCGGATCGGATCGAGGCCGGCACGCTGCTCTGCGCCGCCCTCGTCACGGGCGGCGACGTGCTCGTGAAGGGCGCGCGCGAGGACGACCTCGACGCCGCCATCGACAAGATGCACGAGGCCGGCGCGACAATCACCCCGGAGGGGGACGGTCTGCGGGTCAAGGCGCCGCAGCGTCCGGAGGCGGTCGATTTCATCACCGCGCCTTTCCCCGGGTTCCCGACCGACTTGCAGGCGCAGCTCATGGCGTGCCTGTCCGTCGCCCGCGGCGCCTCGCGGGTCGTTGAAACGGTATTCGAGAACCGCTTCATGCACGTCCAGGAGCTGCGGCGCATGGGCGCCCAGATCATCGTCGACGGCGGGCACACTGCCGTGGTGAAGGGCGTCGAGCGGCTCTCCGGCGCCGGCGTCATGGCGACCGATTTGCGCGCCAGCGCTTCGCTGGTGCTGGCGGGTCTGCGTGCCGAGGGGACCACGCTCGTCCACCGCGTCTACCACCTCGACCGCGGCTACGAGGCGCTGGAAAACAAACTGGCCGGATTGGGAGCACGGATCCGCCGCGTCCGCGCAGCGGGACCTTAAAAAGTTTTGCACGATTGCCGCCATTCTGCGCCCTGAGCTAAGGTCTCATCCGGACCTGTCTGGAGACCAAATTTCCATGGATTGCCCGCGCGACAACGTCGAGATGACCGAGCTCACCGAGGGGGAGGAGAGGATCCTCTTCCATTGCGGAGAGTGCGGTGGCTTGTGGCTCGACGCTGCGGACTTGAATCGCATCCTGCTGCATGCCGGGCTCCAGACGCTCGAAGGGATGGGTGGAAGGGCGAATCCGGACACCGATGCGGGCCTGTGCCCGGTCGACGAGGTCGGGCTGCTCGCCATCGAGAGCCACCACAAGCGCGATCCGCTCGTCTACGAAACCTGCGAGAGCTGCGGTGGGGTGTGGCTCGAATCGGCGGATTTCGCCGACGAGGGCACCTCGGCCCGGGCGCTCAAGGCGGGGATCGTCGATTTCTTCCGCGAGTTCTCCTCGCACAAGGCGAGCGCAGGCAGCCGGTAGACCTTGGCGGTTCGACCGATCGGGAGGAGCGGGCTTTGCCCGCGTCGCCAGTCGCGGAGGCCCGCAGGCCGGAGGATTGGAGGCCTGGCGGCGCTTCTGCTCGCCGCCGCATACGCGTGCAAGAAGGAGCCGCCTCCGCCCGAGCCGCCGCCGCCGCCTCCGCCCGCGTCCGAGAGGCCTCCGCAGAAGATCGTCGAGATCGAGCCGAACGACTTCCAGCGGGCCCAGGCGGTTCCCGAGCGGTGTGTCATCGAGGGGACGTTCGAGCCGGAGCGCAGGCGGGTGCCGGACGATGACTGGTACCGCGTCGCTCCGGGACCGGGGCGGACGCTGGCGCTGCGGGTCGAGCTGTTCGTCGCGGAGCCGGACGCCGGGGCCGCGGAAGCGGTGCTCGAGGTGCTGGACAGGGACCGCAACCGCCTGCTGCGGGTTCCGGCGGTGTCTGGCTCGGCGGCGCTCATTCCGGCCGTCGCATGCGCGGACGCGTGCTTCGTGCGGGCGTCGAGCGCGCAGCGCGCATCCTACACGCTGAGCATCCTCGGCGCCGCGCCGCGGCCCGACCACGAGCTCGAGCCGAACGATCGGCTGATCGACGCGACGGTGCAGAAGCCCGGCGCGCGAATGCAGGGAACGTACGGATCGCCGGAGGACGAGGACTGGTACCGGGTGGAGGTGAAGGAGGCGCGGCGGGGGCAGTTCCTGCACGTCGAGCTGAGCGGCGTCGCCGGAGTGCGGGCGGAGATGGAGATCCGCGGCCTGGACGGGATGTCGATCGGCGTCGTCCGGGGCGCGGCGGAGGGGGAGGGGATCTCGATCCGCGATCTCGCGCTCGTGCGCGAAACGGAGGTCGCCGACGCGGGGGTCGCCGTCGATGGCGGAGCTCCTGCAAAGCCGTTCGACGGTGGCGGCGCGATCGACGGCGGACCCGTGGCGGATGCGGGAATTCTCGACGCCGGACTGCCGGTCGAGGGAGGGGTCGGCGATGCGGGAATCCCGCTCGATGGCGGAGTTGGCGACGCGGGAACGCCGGTCGATGGCGGAGTGGGCGACGCGGGAATGCCGGTCGATGGCGCAGCCGGCGACGCGGGAATGCCAGTCGACGGCGGAGTCGTCACCGCGGGTACGTTCGACGCGGGGACTCCTGATGGCGGCGTCGGAGCGACAACGCTGGATGGCGGACCGACCGCGGTCGTAGCGTCGATCGCTGATGCCGGCACCCCCGACGCGGGCGTGGTCGCGCCGCCGCCGCGCGGTTTCGTCTTCGTCGTCCGGTCCGGTGTCATCGAGGGCCCGGCAGGCAAACGGCTGCGTGGCGCCGATCCACGGGTCCCGTACACGCTCGTCGCCACCGTCGAGCAGGGCCCGGAGGATCTCGAGATCGAGCCGAACGACGAGATGTCGCGCGCGACCGACATCGGACCGTCCGGAACGCGCAGCGGCTATCTCGCTCCCGCGGGGGACGCGGACTTCTACCTCGTGCGGGTCGAGCGGCCGATGATCCTGCACGCCGAGGTTTCGGGGCTCGAGCGCGCGGACGTCGAGATGCTGGTGCTCGCTCCCGGGGTTCGTCCGGGCGCGAGGCCCGTGGTCCTCGCCCGCGCCAACGAAGGCGGACTTCGCGAAGGGGAAGTGATCCCGGCGCTCGGGATCCCGGCAGGCGATACGTACGTCGAGATCGTGGGGGCCGCGCGGCAGCTCGAGGGGAAGCCGGTGCGCGACGCCGAAGATCGCGATCACCTCTACAAGCTTTCGCTGTCGCTCGTGCCAGACGACGGGACCACGGAGCGGGAGCCGAACAACGACCCGCTGCGCGCGCAGCAGGTGGCGCTGCCCGCGGCGGTGAAGGGGTACATCTGGCCGCGGCGGGACGTGGACTGCTTCCGCTTCCACGTTGCCGTCCGCTCCGGGACGCTGACGACGCGCGTCTTTCCCGGGCGCGGCATGGACCTGCAGCTGCGGCTCTCGGAGATCCACGGCAAGCGCGCGGACGTGATCGGGACCGCCGACGCGATGCGAGGGGAGGGCGAGGAGGCGATGGTGGCGGTGCCGGTGCGCGAGGGGGATTACGCCGTGGAAGTGTCGAGCCCGCGAAACAAGGACTCGAGCCCGAGCGAGCCGTACGAGGTCCAGATCCGCCTTGACGGGCCGGGGCTCCCCCAGTAGCGTCCCTCTCGCTCGCGCGTCCCGTGGGCGGGAATAGCTCAGTTGGTAGAGCATCAGCTTCCCAAGCTGAGGGTCGCCGGTTCGAATCCGGTTTCCCGCTCCAATCCAAGCTGCTGATTTTCCGAGATCTCGACAGTCGAGTTTTGCACGCCGGGGGACGTCGACCCGGGGTCTTGCAGCAAGGATGCAGCAAACCGCGATCGCGGCAGCTTGTTGATCGCATCGCGCACGTTCGCCGTCGGCCAGAGCTTCATGTTGCAGTTCGGGCACGTCCGTAGCTCGCCGTCACCGTGTCGCTCGACGTGGGGTGCACCGCGGTTCTTGCAGCGGCGGCAGGAGTGGACCCAATAGTCGATGAGGCCGGCGCGGGCGAGCGCGGTCGGCAGCACCTTTTGCGGGTCCGCTTCCTGCGAGCGCATGCGTCCGTCCGCACCGGGAAACACGAGCTCGCTCTTCGAGGAACGAAGCGACTCTTCGAGAAAGGCCACGAGCGATTCCGCGATCGGGATCGCGTCCGCGTGCCCGCCCTTCGTCGTCTCGCGGTGGTACGAGCGGCAGACAGTGATCGTGCGTACCTGAAGATGCTCCTTTGATTATCGACACGCCCGCGAAATCCTGCGTCGCACGCCGGCGCTTCGTTCCCCGCCGATGCGCCGGCGCGCGCGCAGGTGGATACCGCTCAAGGCGTGAAGATGCTCGACACCGTACCGGCAATCGCGATATCGGCGCCGCCTTCCCTGAAGAGTGACGTGGCGAGTTGCAGCGGGACTCCAGGGGCCGTGGAGACGTTCGCGAGCAAGGTGAAGACGTACGTGTGGCCGCTCTGCAGGATCCCTGAAGGCAAGCGGAATGACAGATCCGGAGTGCGGATCGTTATCGAGACGCCGGGAATGGTGCTACCCGCGCTCGCGGACAGCTCGGAAACGGTCAGCACATAAACGGGCGGTTCTCCCGAGGCCGGCTGGCCGATTGTCGAGGGACTCCAGGCAATTGTGGGCGTCAGCCCGATGCCAGAAACGATCTGGTTGGCGGCGGCAGGGTCTGCGTTGAAGAACGGGATCTTCTCGGAGGAATTGGCCGGTATCACGCCGGCATTCACGGGCATGGTGATGGGGGGCGTGAGCGGCGCTGCTTGCGCGGTGGCAGGGGTGGTGGTCCACGCTGCGCCCGAGAACAAGGCGAAGGAAGACGTCGTTCCGGGCAGGACGGGGGTTACATCCTTGCTCAGACCTGTCTGGAACAGGATCTCCCAGCCGCCGGCGAGGGCCGTGTCGGTCGGTGAGCCGTAGTTCATGGGGCCGATCACGGCGTCGGACGCTGTGAAAGACGAGTTGAGAACAGTGAGCGCGGGGGCGGCACCGAAGAAACCGTCGGCAACCGAACCGGGCAGCGCCTGGACGAACAAAAAGGCCGTTCTGAGCGTTCCCGCAGGGTTTCCGTCCGCCATCAGCGCATCCCACTGCGTCCCCCGGTAGTCGATGGTCAGCGCATTCGAGGTCGAGACGTCTACCATCTGCGCCGAGACGGAGGCCGATGCTCCGTCGGCGAGATCGAACGGAGCTAGTTGCGCGATCCGGGTCAACGCGAAGTACTGGATGCCGGAGGGCGTCCGGCTATTGGAACGCTGCGCGAAGAAGCCATGATCTCCCTGGGCGCGAATCGCCGAAGCAGTGCCAAAGGAGCGCGCGTTCCTTAGATCGTACCGGAAGGACACGCTCGTGTCCCCGATCTTCGGCGGGGGCGCAAAGAATCGTTGGACGGCGGAGTCCCAGTCGTGCTCTTCCGTGACGAAGAACTCGACGAAGTCGTTGTTCCAGGGAGCGAGCCCCGTCATGTTCACGTCGAGGAACGTGGGCTTCGTCAAACGAGTGCGCTGCAGTCTGCCGGAAACCAGGAACCCGAAATCGGGACTACTGGTCGAGGTGACGAGGTACTCGGTGAAGCCGTCAAACAGGATGTAATTGCCGTTGGGCACGTCCGGAATGGTGAAGGTGCCGCGCGGGGACCCCGCGGCGGTCGGGATGGAGATCTCGTTTCCATCGGGGCCGGTGACGATCGCCGTGATGGGGTCCGAGGAGAAGTCGATCGGTACGCTGGTGCGCTCGGTGGCTGAAAGCGCGGTGATCTGCCCCACGCCGGTCACCGTGCGCGTCGCCGTCGGAGGTCCGATCACCGCCAGGCTGAAGTGGGGCGTCTCGGCGCTGATCGACCCGTTGGAGATGGTGCCGCCGATGGAATCGAAGTCCCCGGCCGTGAGATTCGATCCGCCCGCGCCCAGGTGCGACCGGTAGAGGGCGCCCGCGGTCACTCCGGCCGGCAGCGGAAGAGATAGCTTCACCGGGCGGGCGAAGATGATTCCGGCCGGCTCGAACCGGTAGGTGGGCGAGACGGCTGCGAGCCCCGCAGGAGCGAGCTGGTCGATCGCGGAGATGGTGATCCGCGTGTCGCTGTCGAGCGCGCCGGGAGGAATCTCCACGGATGCACCTGTCGGGCTCTTCACCACCGCGCCGGCCGTCCCCACCGTGGCGGTCTCCGCATCCACCGTTACCGTCGCGGTGGCGCTCGCCGTCGCGCTGGCACTGTTCGTGACGTGCAGGATGTACTCGGTGGTCGAGCTGGGCGAGACGCTGATGGGAACACCGGAAGTGGCGCTGATCGCACCCGGCTGCACGGTCCCATTGCCGCCGGTGAACACGGGCCGTAGCTGCGCGCTGGCCCCCACCAGGATGGGTGTGCCCGGCGAAGCAGTGAAGCTGGTGATGTTTGGTCCTGAAGGCGTCGGCGACGGACCGGGCGCCGGATTGCCGCCGCCTCCGCCGCAAGCGAT
>JBJMQD010000265.1:0-15972 GCA_045802855.1 Myxococcales bacterium
CGGCATGTGCGCCGTACCCCGCATTTTCCCTTGGATATTCGGCCGCGAGCTGCGCTGCCAGCGACTGCAGATCCTCGATCGCGACCTGCTCGGTCACCCCCGGCGATAGCCGGCCCACCGCCGTCAGGACGCGAAAGGCGCGGTCCTTCATCCAGGCCTGCGGGTCGTTGCCGAGCGGGGCCCAGAGCTGCGCGCCGCGCGGAAATCCGAACTCGGGCGGCATGACGCCGACGATGGTGAGGGGCTGGCCATCGATGGTCACCGCGCGACCAAGGACGGACGGGTCCCGGCCAAATCGTCGTTGCCAGAGCGAGTGGGAGATGACGCCGGCGGTGGGCGCGCCAGGCCTGTCGTCGTCGGGCCCCAGGGTGCGTCCCAGGGCGGCCTTCGCTCCCAGTACGGAGAAGAAATTGCCGGAGACCGCGATGGCTTCGATCCGCATCGGCTCTTCGCCGGCAAGCGTCGCGTCGAAGTTGGTCGACATCATCCCTGCGACGCCCGAGAACCCGCGCGCGCGGTCACGCCAGGATTCGTAATCGGGGTACGACAGCTCGACCTCGAGCTGCCCACGGGCCGGATTCGTCTCCCAGAGGACGAGGAGGCGCGACGGTTCCTGGATGTCCATCGGATCGAGCAGCGTCGCGCGGACGACGCTGCCGATGGCGGCGGTCGCTCCGATTCCGGCGGCCAGCGCCAGCACCGCGACGGCGGTGGTGCCCGGCGAGCGGGCCAACAAACGCGCTGCATGACGGAAATCCGTGGCGATGGGCATGCCGCCTCCGACGAGAGGACGGTCCAGGGAATGGTTCATTCACCCCCGGACGCGGCGATCCGCCTCGACCTATCCTCCTGATGCGAACTCGACGAGCAGCTCCTCGAGCTCCGGCAGCGTCACCGGCTTGCGCATGTGCTCGTCGAATCCGGCCGACAACGCGCGCTCGCGATCCTCGGCCTGTCCGTATCCCGTGACCGCGACGAGGCGCACGCTGTCGCCCAGCTTCTCCCGGACGTGGCGCGCCACCGCGTATCCATCGAGCACAGGCAACCCGATGTCGACGAGGGCCACCTCCGGCCGCCGTTCGAGGATCGCGGCGAGGCCCGAGGGCCCATCCGCGGCCGTCCACAGCTGGTACCCGAGAGACACGAGATAGTCAGCGAGCGATTCGCGAATGTCGTCGTTGTCCTCGACGAGCACGATGCGCAGCGGTTCGCGCGCGACCGCCGGCTTTCCTGGCGCCGCGGGGGCCGCGACCGGCTTGCGCGCCAACGGCAGGCGGACGACGAACTCGCTGCCGTGCCCGCGGCCTTCGCTGCGCACGGCGACAGATCCTCCGTGCAGCTCGACGAGGCTCTTCACCAGGGTGAGGCCGATGCCCATCCCTCCCTGGGACCTGTCGAGCGATGATTCGGCCTGGACGAACATGTCGAAGATGCTATCGATGAGCTCCGGCGAGATGCCGACGCCCTCGTCCGACACGCGGACCACGACCTCGCCGGCTTCCTCCTGGCTGGACACGTGCACGTTCGATCGGGCCGGCGAGTACTTGATGGCATTGACGAGCAGGTTGTTGAAGACCTGCTCGAGCCGCAACGGATCCGCTTCCACCGTCAACGGCTCGCGAGAGCCCTGCAGGCTGACGTGGATGGACTTGGCGCGGGCGCTCGGCTCGGCCGCTTGCAGACACCGGCGGAGCAGCTCGTCGACGTCGAGCGGCGCTCGCTGCAGGACCACCTTTCCGGAGGTCACGCGCGCGACGTCGAGGAGATCGTCCACCAGGCGGGCGAGGTGCCGCGATTGCCGCTCGATGACGCCGCGCTGCTTTTCCCCCTGCGCGCCGCCGATGCGATTCAGGATCTCCACCGCCACCACGATGGCTCCAAGCGGATTGCGTAGCTCGTGCCCGAGCATGGCGAGGAACTGGTCGCGCAGGCGGATGGCTTCCTCCGCCTGGTACTGCCGGCGGCGAGCACGCAACGCGGCCGCGACGGCGCTGAGCAAGGTGGGCACGCGCACCGGCCGGTCGAGGCGCGTCACGTTTCCCAGGGCCTCGGGGGCGAGATTTCGTTCGTGGCTGAGGAGCACGAAGGGGAAGTCGGACCAGGGAGGTTGTCCCTCGAGCCGCCGGACGAGGCTTTCCCGCGCGGCCGCGGTCAGCACCTCCTCGGCGATCACCGCGCAGCCCGCGCCCGCCACGATTCCCGCTTCGAGGTCCGGGCCGGTGTGGCACCGCTCGGTGAGGAGAGCTGCCTTCTCGAGGATCTGGACGGTGGCCTGCGTGTCGCGGGGGCGCGCCGTCCAGACCAGGACCCGCTCGGAATGTCCGTCTCGCGGCATCGTTCAGCGCTCGATGAGCCCTCGACCTGCACCGGCGTACGTCGGGACTCCGGTGAGCACGCCGTGGAACTCGCGCAGGACCTCGCCGACGCGGACCCCGCCCGCGCCGAGCGCCATCTCGCGGATGGTGTCCTCGTGCTGGCCGCTGCGCTTCTTGAGGACCGAGATGGCCTTGCGCACCCGCCCGTCGGCCTCGAAGAAGCGGAGCATGACGACCGTATCGGAGAGGTAACTGATGTCCACCGTCGACTGCATGTGACCGATCATGCCGTGCTGGGCCATCACCAGGATCGTCACCACTCCCATCTCGGCAAGATACGTGAGGAGCTCGTGCATCTGCATGGTGAGCAGGCTGTGCTCGGGCATCGATTGCAGGTATCCGTTGAGGCTGTCGATCACCACGACGCGAGCGCCCTTCTCCTCGACCGCGCGGCGCACGTTCCACGCGAATTCGCCGGGGCCCATCTCGGCGGGATCGACCCGCTGCACGATCGCCCGCCCCGCCTCCACCTCGGCGGCGACATCCATGCCGAGGGTCCTTCCACGCGAAAAGAGCGTGCCCAGCCCCTCGTCGAATGCGTAGATGGCGATGCGCCCGCCTTGTTGCGCCGCAGCCATCGCGTAATGCAGCGCCAGCGACGACTTCCCGGATCCGGCCGGACCGATGATGAGCGTGCTGGTCCCTCCGTCGAGGCCGCCTCCGAGGAGGGCGTCGAGGGCGGGAATGCCGCTGGAGATGCTCTTGCCCCGCAACTTGGTGCCGTGCTCGGCAGCGACCAGCCGGGGAAACACCTCGATCCCGCCCGTGCGGATGACGAAATCGTGGTACCCGCCGCGGAACTTCCGCCCGCGCAGCTTGACGACGCGCAGCCGGCGCCGGTCCTCGCCGTAGAGCGGCGGGACCTGCTCCAGCGACAGGACGCCGTTGGCGAGGCTTTGCAGCTGGGGGTCGCCCGCCTCCGAGGTGCGGTCATCGAGCAGCACCACCGTGCATTCCTTTCCCGCGAAGTACTGCTTGAGCGCGAGCAGCTGGCGCCGGTACCGGAGCGAGCTCTGCGCGAGCAGACGGACCTCGGAAAGCGAGTCGAAGACCACCCGCGCGGGGTTCACCTGCTCGATGCGCGCGAGCAGCGTCTTCGTGGTTCCTTGCAGCTCGGCCTCGGCGAAGTCGAACAGCGAGTTGTCCTGCTCGAGGCTCGCGCTCTGGTCGAACGCGGAGAGCTCGAAGAGCGCCAGGCGATCGAGGGACCACCCGTGCGAGGCGGCGACCGACTTGATCTCGTCTTCCGTCTCCGAGAGCGTGACGTAGAGTCCCTTCTCGCCGTTGGCCGCGCCGGCGAGGAGGAACTGGAGTCCGAGCGTCGTCTTCCCTGCGCCCGGATCGCCTTGGACGAGAAACAGGCGACTGCGCGGCAATCCCCCGCCGAGAACGTCGTCGAGCGTGGCGATGCCGGTGCTTGCCAGCGAAGCGTCCATGGAGGTCCTCGGGCGACCGGTCGGGAGGAACGAATGTCCAGGGCTGTAACATAACCGCCGTCCGCGCGGCTGCGGGAAGATCGGCTGCGAGGCAGCGAACATCGCCCCGCCGCGCGAAGGCGAAATAGCTGCCCCGGGTCTGCGTTCACGGCGAACGGGCGCGCTCCTGGGCTCGCCCCACAATCTGGACGAACCAGCCCTGGGATAGGGGCCTCCTCGCGGAGGTGCATTCCTGGGCTGGCACGAGCGGAATCCCTGGCCGCGCAGTTGGCCGGGGATTCCGCTTTTTGCGTTGGGACAAGGAGAACGCAAATGCGAACGCTCGCCCTCATCGCGCTGTTGCCTCTCACGGCGCTTGCCGATACCGCAAACACGACTGCCCGCACCCTGAACACGCTCGGAGACGGAATCTGGGAAATCCGCCACCCCGACGCGCCCGACGGCTTTCCCCAGGGCAACACCACCGTCATCGCCGGGGACAAGGCGGTGCTGGTGGTGGACTCCTGCCTCCTGCCATCCTCGGCGAAGCAGGACATCGAGCAGATCCGCAAGTGGACCCAGAAGCCGGTGACCTGGCTCGTCAACACCCACTGGCACTTCGATCACACCGCCGGCAACGCCGCCTACGCGGATGCGTTTCCGGGGCTGCAGATCGTGGCCCACGAGCATACGAAGAAGATGATCGAGAGCTTCAACCCGGGCGCCATCGCGCGGTACCCCGGACGGCAGCAGCGATTCGAGCAGATGTTGCAGATGGGAAAGGACCAGGACGGCAAGCCCCTGACCGACGCGTTGCGCGCGGATCTGAAGAAGTCCCTCGCCGGCCTCGCATCCGTCGTGGCAGAGATGAAGGGGCTCGTGCAACTCGTGCCAAACGTAGTCTTCGAGCACGAATTGCGGCTCGATCTCGGCAATCGCGAAGTGCAGATCCTGTTCCTCGGTCGCGGGAACACCGCGGGCGACACCATCGTCTACTTGCCGCGCGAGAAGCTCGTCGTGGCGGGCGATCTCCTCGATCACCCGATCCCGTACTTCTTCGGCGGGTTCCCGGTGGATCTGGTCGCTACGCTGCGGCGCGTATCCGAGATGGAGATCGAGACCATCGTTCCCGGACACGGCGAGGTCTTGCGCGGAAAGGGATACGTCACGCGGGTTGCGAGCCTGGTCGCCGCCGTGAACGCGGAGGTCGAGAAGGAGCTGAACGCCGGAGTAACCAAGGACCAGATCCCGGAAACCGCGCTCAAGAACCTTCCCGTCGCGAGCTGGCGCGGACAGTTCGCCGGCACGGACAAGGACAACGGCGACTGGTTCGACCAGAGCTTCGGCGGGCTCCTCAAGGCGGCCAGCAACCAGATCAGCATCCGCTGACAGAGACTCTGGACCGCGATGGTTTCGCAAGAACGCGGAGCCTCGTGAAGAGCGTGGCGACAGCCGTCTAGAGCCGGCCGACCTGGCCGGAGGTGGGCTCCGTTCAACAGAACCACGGCTCGGTGAGCCTGGGCGGCTTCGTCCGCGTTCGCGGCGCGAGGGGTGCCGGAAGCGGACGGCCCACGGCTCCGAAGGCCAGGTCGCGCAGCGAGCCGAAGGTGGCGACGGGATCCTCACCCTGCTCCGCTCCCCGGGTCGCGACGCGCGAAGAAACCCGCCAGAGATCGTCGACCCGCGGATCGGGATGCGTCCACGTCCAGCCGAACTGGTCGGGCTCGAGCCTCCCGAGCCACTGCCGCGGCTCGTCGCCTTCCAGGATGGCGGACCCGGGCGGGATGAGGAGGCGCAGCGTGTACTGGACCGGATCGATCCGGTCCACGAGATCGTGCCGCTCCGCGAACTCGAACAGCGCCGGCAGATCGGAAAGCTCTGTCCAGGGCGTGTAGGGCAAGAGCGTCGGACGCAGATCGATTCCCGCCTCGCGCACGAGCCGCAGGGCCTCCCGCACGTCGGCCGCGGTGTGTCCTTTCCGCAGGGCCACGAGGACCCGCTCGCTCAGCGACTCGACGGCGCTGACGATGAACAGGCAGCCAGAACGCGCCAGCTCAGGGAGCAGATCCCGGTGCTGCAAGAGATGCTCGATCTTGATGGTCGCGTCGAACGTCACCTCGGGCCATCGCTCGTGCAACTCGCGCGCGATGCGCAGGGCATGCGTCGGGCCGTTCAGGAAATCCGGGTCGCCGAAGGTGACGTGCCGCGCCCCCGCCTCGATCTGCTGCGCGATGTCTCCGAGAACGATTTCGCGTGGCACGGCGACGAACCGGCCCCGGTAGACGGGAACGATGGGGCAATGCCGGCAGAGATGCTTGCAGCCGCGACTCGCCTCCACCGAGGCGACGGCGCGAAGCTCGCCGCCGATCTCGAGCTTCGCATAGCGATCGAGAACGGGAAGACCGGCGCGGCTCGGCACCCCCGGCCGCAGCTTCTCCGCGGTACGCGAAGGCCCAGCCGCCGTCCGTATCCCGGCGACGCTTTCTGGAGACCTCCCTGCCTCGAGCGCTTCCGCGAGCGCTCGGAGCGGCCCGTCCGACTCGGCGCCGATCACCGAATCGACGTGCCGGGCGAGAAGGTGGGCAGCGTTCAGCTCGGCGTAGATCCCGAAGAAGCAGACGTGGGCCGTTTGCGGCGCCTTCTCCGCCACGCGGACTCCGAGCCGGAGCGCGGTGTGCATTGGCACCGAGACGGCGACGAGCCGCGCGCGACGGAGAGCCTCTTCGTCGAGCTGCTCGACCGATACGTCGAGCGCCGCCGGCTGGAATCCGGACCTCCGTAGCTCGGCGAGCGCCGTCGCCGCGGCTACGGGCTGGTGTCCCAGCTCGTAGCAGGAGACGACCAGGATCTCGCCCGGGCCCCGCACTAGCCCTTCGCGGGTGGGGGACGATAATCGGGCGGGAGCGCCGCGCCCTCGCCGAAGAAGAACTTCTCGGCCTGGTCGAAGAGGATCTGGTTCGCCTGCTCGCTCCCGCCCGCGAGCCGGTATTCGTTCATCACCATCTTGAAATGCTCGAGCCACATCTTCCACGCCTCTTGCGAGACGTTGTCGTAGATGCGCTGGCCGAGCTCGTTGTTGAACGGGCGGTAATCCAGCCCGGGAAGCTCCTTCTGGAGCTTCACGCATTTCACCATGCGCGGCATGTCGCGACCTCCAAAGGAGAGTTGTGTATCACGGCCCCCGGCGACGATTGCCAGCCGCACGGCGGGACTCGCTCGCTTCCGGCGGGCGTCCCCTCGCCACCTCGGGAGCGAGGCGCGAAACGGTTCGCCGCAGCAAGCTCGCGACGCCTTTGGGCGAAAGCCCGATGCCCGAGGCCGCGATCTCGGTCGGTCCCATCCCGTCCACGAGGTGCAATCGGAGAACCCTCAGGGCGCGGTTCCGGGCCGTGCGGTCGATTGCGGCCGAAATGACTCGCCTTTCCTCCGCCCTGATCGCGGCCATCTCCGGGTCCGGCGAGCTCTCCCGAGGCTCGATGTGGAACGGCTCCTCCGGCGGGCGGGCGCGGCGACGCCTCTGCTGATCGACGGCGACACGCACGGCCACGCGCGCGAACCAGGCGTCGAGCGCCCCGCTGCGTTCCAGCCGCAAGCGGGAAAAGGCGCTTTTCTCGATCAATCTCGCCCAGACCTCCTGGCGGAGATCCTCGTCGGCCGGCAGGATCTTCGCGTCGTACCTCCGGAAGAGCTCCGACCACGCGCGGCGGTCTCCGCGCACGCAGCGTTCGACGAGATCGCGATCGCCCATCGTCCCATTCCACGCCGGCGCAGGAGCCGCGATCATCGGCTTGCTGACCGATTCCCGAGCTTTTGCCGGTAGCGCGAGGTAGGTTGCCCGCCGTGGTCCCCCCCGCCGATCTGGAGATCCTCCGCGCGGTGAACCAGCCTGCTGGAGCCTTCGTCGACTGGGCGATGGAGGCCGCTTCCGAGCGAGGGATCCTGCTCGGCATCGCGTGCGTCGCCGCGATCTACGCGGCGTTCCGCTCGGTCCATCGATGGGTCGCGGCGCTGCTGATCTTCGCCGCCATCGGAGCTGCCGATCTCACCTCGGTCCGCCTGCTGAAGCCGGCGGCCGGGAGGGCGCGGCCGTGCCAGGAATTCCACGACGTCCGCGCGCCCGTGGGGTGCGGATCGGGGAAATCGTTCCCTTCGTCGCACGCGGCGGATTCTGCGGCGGCCGCCACCATCTTCGCCTGGGCGCTCCCGAGGCTGTCCGTGCTCGGAATCGCCTTGGCGGCGGCGGTCGGGTTCTCCCGCGTCTATCTCGGCGTGCACTGGCCGAGCGACGTAGCGGCCGGGTGGGCGCTCGGCATCCTGGTCGGATTGCTGCTCGTCTTCCTCTCCCGGCTGCGTTACGTCTTCGTCCGGAGGTAGCCTGCCCATCGGGCAAGCGATCAGGCGGAAGATGAAGTCGGTGTCTACCCTCAGGGGGGAGCTTCCTAACCCGCTATCCAGAGGAGTACCTCGATATGGGAATCATCGGTTTCCTGGTCTTCGGTCTCGTCATTGGCCTGCTCGCGCGGGCCATCTTCCCCGGGCGTCAGTCCATGGGCTGGCTCATGACGGCAGTCCTCGGCATGGTTGGATCGCTCGTCGGCGGCCTCATCGGACACGCCTTGTTCGGTGGCAGCTCGCAGGCGAACGGGACCTGGGGCTTCACCCCCGGCGGCTGGATCTCGTCGATCGTCGGCGCCCTGATCGTGCTCTGGGCGTATCTGGCGATCGCCGGACGGCGCCACCGGACGGTTTAACGCCGATTCAAGCCGCGCCGGCTTCCGGCGCGGCCAGTCGCCGCTCGCGCTTCGCCCAGGCCATCGGGACGAGCGCGAGCGGTGCCGCGATCGCCAGCGCGGCGAACGTTACCGGCAGACCGCCATCGCCCAGCCGGTCGAGAGCGAGAGCACAAAGAGCCACTCCGGCGCTGCCGCCGAGCTGCCGGAGAAGATAGAAGAGGCTCGCCGACGTCGCGACCTCCTCGTCCGGCATCTCCTCGAAAGCAAATCCGTTCATCCCCACGTACAGGAGCCCGGTTCCCGCGCCGCGCAAGATCTGCGGCAGGTAGATGTCGCCCGACGATCGGAGCGCAAGACGGGCGAGGAGGAGCATCGACCCGGCGAACAGCACCGCGCCCGCGGCGTTCAGCGTGTGGGCGGAAATCCGGGCGAGGAGGGGCCGCGCGGAAAGGATGAAGGCGCCACCCGCGACCGCGCCGGCAGCCATCGAAAGGCCCGCCTGCGCCGCGGTGAGACCGAGGCGGCGCTCGAGCAGAAGCGGCGCGAGGAAGAGACTCGCGTAGAGGGCGAACCCGTAGAGCGGCGCCGCCATCAGCGTGCCGGAGAGCGGCCTGTGGCGGAGCACGGAGAGATCGACGGTCGGCGCGTGCGCCCGGCGCTCGCGGAGGACGAACAGCGCCGCGAGCAGCCCCGCCGGAAGCAAGAAGGCCGGATCGTGACCGCAGGCTAGCTGCACCGAGATGACCGCCGCCGCGAGCAATCCGGCTCCCCACAGGTCGAGAGGTTCGGTGCGCGGACGATCGGCAAATTTGAGATTCCGGGCGATGAGCCAGAGGCTGAGCAGACCGAGCGGCACGTTGACGAAGAAGATCGACGGCCAGCCGAAGCGGTCGGTGAGGAAACCCCCGAGCGGCGGCCCGACCAGAGGACCGAGCACGGCGGCGAATCCGACCAGCGCGACCGCGGTCGAGCGCTGCTCCCGCGAGTACAGGGACATCAGGATGCCCTGCGAGAGCGGGAGAAGCCCTCCGGCGGCGAATCCCTGGACGATGCGGAAGGCGATGAGGGCAGGAGCCGTCCGGGCGAATCCACAGGCCACCGACGCCGCCGTGAACGCCCCCACCTGTGCGAGGAAGAAGGAGCGCATGCCGACGCGGGCGGCGATCCCCGCACAGAGCGGCATGGCGACGAGGCTCGCGACCGCGTAACCCGTCACCACCCAGCCGACGAGCGCGAGAGGCCCGCCGATCTGGGCCTGGATCTGCGGCACCGCAATATTGACGACGCTGCCGTCGATCGACTGGAGCAAAGTTCCGAGGAGGACCCCTGCGACCGCCAAGGCAGTCGAGGCGCTAGCTTTGCGCGCCTCCCCCTCGACGCGCGTCGGAGCGACCTCCAGCTTGCTCTCGGCGAATTCCCCCATGACCTCCATCATCGCAGACGCCTGCTCGATCCACGTGCAACTTTCTTGCGCCCGCGATCTCCAACTTGTAGGAGATCCGGACGCTTTGTAGGACAACGCCCGCCTGGTCCGACTTCTGCCCCGTTGTTTGACGTCAAACCATCTGCTTTGTTGCCGGAATACGGGCTGGCTGGTCGGTTGTTAGAGCCCGAGACGGAGGAACCAAAGCCCATGAACAAAGACCTGTTGTCCAAGCGTTTGCTCACCGTTGCCGCCGCCGGCGCCCTCTTTGCTGCCTGCTCGCACGCCAAGCCGGCTCCCGAGGAGAAGGCCCCGCAGGCGTCGACTCAGTCCGCGGCGCAGCCCGCCACCACTCCTACGACCGCTCCTGTCCAGGCCTCGAATGGCCAGGATGAGCTCGACCGCGCGATGGAAGCGCTGCGTAACGTCAGCGTGTTCTTCGAGTTCGACTCCGCGACGCTCACCTCGGAAGCCCGCGAGAAGCTCTCGGCCGTCGGCAACGTCCTCGCCCGCTACCCGGACCTGAAGGTCCGCGTCGAGGGGAACTGCGACGAGCGTGGCACCGAGCAGTACAACCTCGCCCTCGGCCAGCGCCGCGCCGATTCCGCCAAGCGCTACCTGACCGACCTCGGCGTGAAGCCCGCCCAGCTCGTCGCCATCAGCTTCGGCGCCGAGAAGCCTCGCGCGACCGGTCACGACGAGGCGGCCTGGCAGCAGAACCGCCGCGCCGACGTCGCGACGTACAAGAAGTAGTACTTCGCAGCCGGCCTTCGTTCAGGGCTTCCAGGGACGTGCGCGGGACTCCGAAAGGATCCTGCGCACTTCCTCGGCGAGCGCGGGTGCGCAGGCCAGCACTTCAGCAGCTCCCGGATCGGCGGGTGATCCGTCGAACCGGGAAGTCGTTCCACCCGCCTCCGCTACCAGCACGAGCCCGGCCGCGACGTCCCACGGCTTGAGGCCCTGCTCGTAGAAGATGTCGAGGCGGCCCGCAGCCACGTACGCCAGATCGAGAGCGGCGCTTCCCAGGCGCCGCGTTCCACGGGCGAGGCTCGTGAACCGCCCGAAAGCGGCGATCATCTCGCCGAGCTTTCCGCCTTTGTCGTACGGAAAGCCGGTGCAGACGATGCTGTCGGAGAGCTTTTCCGTGCGCGATGCGCGCATCCGCACCCCGTTCAGGTAGGCGCCTCCGCCGCGATGCCCGCGGTACGTCTCGCCGCGCATCGGATCGACGGTGCAGCCGGCGACGAGCACGCCCTTCTCCTCCGCCCCGACAGTGCAGGCGAAGATCGGCAACCCGTGGGCGTAGTTCGTCGTGCCGTCCAGCGGATCGACGATGAAGCGCAGGTCTCCCCGGCCGCTCTCGCCGCTCTCCTCGGCGAGGATGGCCGAGCCGGGCGCGCGCTCGCGCAGGAGTGCCAGGATCAGCTCTTCGGAGGCGCGGTCGGCGTCGGTGACGAGATCGATCCGGCCCTTCAGGGAGATTTGCCGCGGCGACCCGAACAACTCGCGCAGCCGCGCGGCGCCCGTTTCGGCCGCGGCGACGCAGATCGCCTCGACCTCCGCGTAGCTCATTTCTGCCTGGTAAGCGCATCGAGGAGCTTCTGGTGGATCCCGCCGAAGCCGCCGTTCGACATGGCGAGGATCACGTCGCCAGAGCGTGCTTCCTTCGCGAGCGCGGCGACGATCGCGTCCGGCCCCTCCATCCAGCGCGCCTTCGTTCCGGATCTGCCGATGTCCTCGGCCATCCTCCGCGCGTCGACGCGCTCCGATTCGGGCACTTTCGAGATCGCGGTGGGCTGGCTGATGATCGTTTCCGCGGCGCCGGAGAAGGCGTGGGCGTACTCGTCCTGATGGACCTTGCGCATTGCCGTATTGCTGCGCGGCTCGAAGACCGCGACGATGCGCCGGCCCGGATACTGGGCGACGATGGCGGCGATGGTCTCGCGCACGGCGGTCGGATGGTGCGCGAAGTCGTCGATCACGGCGACTCCCTTCACTTCGCCGCGTAGCTCCTGCCTGCGCTTGACGCCCTTGAAGGCGGCGAACCCGGCGGCGATCTGGTCGGGCTTGAGGCCGAGGGCGCGGCAGGCGGCGTAGACCCCGAGAGCGTTCTCGACATTGTGGCGGCCGGCCGCGGGAAGCGTCACCCGGATCTCGACGTTGCCGCGGAAGGCGACCTCGAAGGAAGCGCCGGCAGGCCCCAGGGTGACCCAGCGCGCGGTCCAGTCCGCCTCGTCGGTATCGGCTCGATATGTCTCGACTTTGCATTTCGCAACGGATGCGAGGCGCTTCCAGTTGGGAAAGGCCGAGCAGACAGCGACGTAACCGTCGGCCGGCAGCGTGCCGTAGAACTTCTCGAACGCGCTCTCGTAATGGGGCGTGTCGCGATAGATGTCCGCGTGATCGAACTCGGCTCCGGTGACGATCGCGGTGCGCGCCCGGTAATGGAGGAACTTCGGTCCCTTGTCGAAATAGGCGGTGTCGTACTCGTCGCCTTCGATGACGAAGTGCTCGCCCTTCCCCAGCCGGAACCCCTCGTTGAAGTTGAGCGGGACGCCTCCGACGAGGAGCGAAGGATCGCGCCCCGCGTGCTGGAGAACGGCGGCGAGGATGCTCGTGGTGGTGGTCTTGCCGTGCGTCCCCGCGACGACGACGGGATGGCGCGTGGTGAGGAAGAGCTCCTCGAGCGTCTCCGGGAAGCTCATGTGCGGGACGCCCTTCCGGCGGACCGCTTTGGCCTCCGGGTTCTCCGCGCGGATGACGTTTCCCACCACGGCGAGGTCCGGCTTCGCCTTGTCGAGGTTCGCGGCGGAGTACGGCGTATAGGTCTGGATCCGCCATTCGGCGAGCTTGTCGCTCATCGGCGGGTAGACGTTCTCGTCCGAGCCGGAGACCTCGTGCCCCGCGGCTCGCAAGAGCCCCGCGAACGAGCCCATCCCGGTGCCTGCGATACCGAGCAGGTAGATCTTCATGGCGCCGCTCTATCATTGCGGCGCGAAGTTGGAAGCCGGAGTCAGGCCGGTGCGCCGGTCACCGGACTACCCAGGGGGACGAGCGCACCCTCGGATGCGTCGAGGGCGTGCGGGACGCCGAGCGCGACAGGCTGGTTGCGGCCCGCGTGGCCGAACGGCGCCCCGAAGACGAGCGGCGTTCCGAGCGGCGCGAGGCGCTCCGCCAGGACCTCGTTGCGGCCTTCGGACGTCTCGCCGGTTCCGAACAGGTCGCCGACGACGATGCCCTTCACGCCTTCGAAGGCACCAGACTGCAAGAGCTGGGTACAGAGGCGATCGAGGCGGTAGGGAGGCTCGTTCAGGTCCTCGAGAAGGACGATGCAGCCCTCGAACCTCGGCTGCAGAGGCGTGCCGCAGAGGCTCGCGAGAACGGCGAGGTTCCCGCCTCGGAGAGGGCCGTCGGCGCGTCCCGCGGTCACGGTATGCGGCGGCCAGTGGATCCTGCCCGGATCGTCGCCGGAGAGCAGCATCCCGAGCCGCTCGAGGGCGGTGCGATCCTCGCCGAGCTGCGTGCACATCGGACCGTGGATGCTGGGGACGCGGGCCCGCCACCACAGCTCGTGGAGCACGGTCGCGTCGCTGTACCCGATGACGGGTTTGGGGTGCTTCTCGACCATTTCGAGGGGGACGCCGGCGATGATGCGCGCGAGACCGTATCCGCCGCGGGCAAGGACCAGCGCCTTGGCGCTCGAGTCGACGAGCGCGTGGCGCAGCTCCTCGAGACGCCTCGCGTCGTCGCCGGCGAGGAAGCCGAGATGGCGCTCGAAGATGCCTTTGCCGTAGCGCGGCTCGAGCCCGATGTCCTGCAGGGCCCGGGTGCCCCGCTCGAAGCGCTCCTTGTCGAAGGGACTCGCGGGAGCGATCACCGCGACGCCGTCGCCGGGGCGCAGAGCGGGAGCACGGGGCATTGCGCGATGGTAGTGCTACCTCACCGCGCGCGCACGAAGCGCGAGCGCGTTTCCGGCGCGTTCGCCGAGCCGGCGCAGAAGCGGCAGGACAGGCGTGACCGCGCGGCTTCCGGGAAACGAGCTGCCGAAGACCTCGCGCAAGAGCGGGGCCTGGCCGGGGCGCGCCGAGGGCCGCAGCACGCAGTCCACGAACTCCAGATACGGTCCGAAAGCGTCCGTGTTCACGGGATCCCTCGATTCGCGGGGGGTGACGGATACCTCCTGGGCCGAGCCGCCGGCAAGTCCCCCGGCGGCTCGGCTCCATCCCGTCCCGATCGACGCCGCGGCCTCCCGAACCGCGACGCGCTTCCACGCTTCCAGTGACAGCGCCCGATGCGCTGCCCGGACCGATATGGTGCAAAGCGAGGACCAGGGGGCGTTCACGACTTCCCGAGGGAAAACGCCAAGTTGCGGGCGTCCCAAACGATCAATTCCGTCCGTTGGTTGGCCCCGCGGGACAAATTTGTCGGAATGACGCGGGGGCGCGTGCGCGCCGATCCCGGGAAGAGCCCCCGGTCGCGCAGCGACGCATCTTACAATTTGGTCGAATGACGAAGCCCGGCCGACGAAGACGTCAGCATGTCTTCTGCGGGGCCGGGTGCTTTCGAGGAGCGTTCATTGCAGCGGCGTGATCGCCGTCACCGCGCCTCGGCCTTGCGGTACGCGGAGGCGGGGAGCGCCGGTTCGGCGGGTCCTTCGCCGTGCCGGCAAGCACAGGCCGCGGCATGCGCGACCTCGGCGGTCGCGCTCTTCGCGGCCTCGGCCTGGGCCACGACGGTGAGGAGCGACGTCCTGCCGGTACCGGCGCGGGCGAACTTGAGCCCTGCTTCCTGCGTTCGGACCCAGACGACTTCGGCGGTGCCGAGGTCCGACTGGCCGCGCGAGCCGCCGATCATCTCGACCGATACCTCGTCGCCGCGCGACAACAGCGCGGGAAGCCCGTTCAGCCGGGCGCCCTCGGCGCTCACGTCGGCGATCCGGCAGAGGGCCCTCGCGCCGTCGGTGCGGCGGAGCATCACCGTAACGTCCGCGGCGAGCCGCTCGCGCGAGCGGCGCGATTGGGTCGTGTACTTGAGGAGTCCCGCCATCCCCACGACGGGGAACTCGACCCAGAAGCCGACGAAGCGCGCGCTGTCCTGCGTGCGGACCCGGCCGCGGAACAGGCAGCAGGAGCCGCCGTTCGAGAAGGCGACGAACACCCAGGCGCCATCCTTATGCACGGGGGTCGCGGGGAAGAAGAACAGCGTGCGCCCTTCCATCTCGTGAAAGTGCTTCTCCATCCGCGCCGTCGCGTCGAATCGGTAGCGGAGGAGCGGAACGGTGACGAGCTGGGTGGTTCTGGGCGCCATCGAAGTGCAGTCTCCCGCGAACGTTGCGTTCGTGTTTCGAAACCATCACCCATGGTCCGTGTGGTGAAGCAAGGGATGGATGAGGGACGGCGGATCCGGACCGGCGCCGCGGGTCGCACTTCCGCCGACCCGTGGACCGCGCCTGCGAGCTGCATCTTGACAGCCCCGATGCGCGCGGCTAGTTGTCACGCCCTCGCCGGCGGCCCCCTGTTCCCCGATAGCTCAGCTGGCAGAGCGGCGGACTGTTAATCCGTAGGTCGCTGGTTCGATCCCAGCTCGGGGAGCCATTTCCTTCGCTCGCAAGAACATCGGGGCGTTCGCGCTTAACACAGCGCGGCTAGCCCGGCGTTCGCGCTGGCGGCCCATTCCGCCCTGAACTCCGCCGCGTTACGCGGACCCCGCCCCGGCTGTCCGCGTTCTGTGTCCGTTCGCACTCGTTTCGGGGGGACCGGAGGACACGCGCCAGTGTCCTGCGGTGGGAGCGCAGGACACTGCGCTAGAACTCTCGCGGGGAGAGCGCCGGAGAGAGTGGTTAACACAGAATTGGTCCTCACTAGTCGCCGTCGGCGGACGTCTTGCGACATGCTGGGCGGATGGCGACTTGTGGCGGCCACCCCCGGATGCAACGCCGGGCGATTGAGCTCCACGACACGAAGGTGCTCTGGTGGCGGGCGGAGGGGTCGATTCTGCGGATCCGCCTCGACGCTTACGTCCACGTC
>JBJMQD010000102.1:0-7563 GCA_045802855.1 Myxococcales bacterium
CCCACGGCCGCGAGCCCGCGCGAGACCGCCGCCGCGGCCCAGGCCGCCGCTACCGCTCTCGAGGCCGCAGCGGCCGCGAAGGTAGCAGCCGGTACCGTCGTTCCGGCTGCGTTCTCGCCCCGACCTGGCGAGGAGGACGGCTGGCCGGTGACCAGCATCCCGAATCCGGCCTGGCCCCGTTCCGGCCCGGCCGCCCCCACGCCGCCCGCCGCGCCTGCTGCCGCTCCCGTCTGTACACCGGAGCCGCAGTCGTGCTCGGCACGCCCGCCGGACGCTTCGCGGCCCGGCGGCTAGCGCCGGCCGATCTGACGCTGGGTTAGAAGGGAATGTCGTCCTCGGCCTTCGCGGCGCCGCCCGGTCCCGGAGCTTCGTCGTAGGGAGGCGGCGGCTGTCCGAAGTCCTCCGCCCCGCCACCGGTGCCCGTCGAGCGCGACGGGCCGCGCCCCTCCCGAGCCTGGCCCCGCTCTCCACCGGAGAGGAAGACGACCTGGTTCGCCACCACCTCGGTCGTGTACTGCTTCGCGCCTTCCTTGTTGGTCCACTCCCGCGTCTGGAGCCGGCCCTCCACGTACACCTGCCGGCCTTTGGCGAGGTACTCGCTGCACAGCTCGGCGAGCTTTCCCCAGACGACGATGCGGTGCCACTCCGTGCGTTCCTGTTTCTGCCCCGACTTGTCGGTCCAGTTCTCGTTGGTGGCGATGGTGAAGTTCGCCACCGCCTGGCCGCCTGGCGTGTAGCGCACCTCGGGGTCCTTCCCGAGATTGCCGACCAGGATCACCTTGTTGACACCGCTTCCAGCCATGAGGGGGCCCTCTCTCCCGGATTGATCTGGTTTCGCTTTAGCACGTGGGTACGACGCTTTCCCATCCGTCTCGACGGCTTCACGCCGAAGCCCGTCCTTCCGCTGCCTTCCGCGCCGCGAACGAAGCGAGGGCGGAAACGACCCTCTCTCCGTACTTCTGCCATCGGCCTGGTCCCGCGCCCTTGACGGCCAGGAAGGTCGACTCGTCGGTCGGCAGCGCCTGCGCGAGCGCGCGCAAGGTCGCGTCGTGGAAGACGACGTAAGGCGGGACCCGATCCTCGCGCGCGATCCGGGTGCGGAGCGATCGCAACGCCTCGAACGCCTCGGGATCGAACTCGCCCTCCGAGAGCGCGGCGGCCGCGGCGACGATGCTTTCTGCCTTCGGTATGGCGAGCGCTTCCGCCTGAGGGGCCTGTGCTCCCGCGCAGAGATCGCACGCGGCGCACGAGAGCGGCGCAGAAGGATCCCCGAAGTACCGCAGCACGGCTCGCCTGCGGCACGACTTCTCGTCGACGAAACGAACCATCCGATCGAGCATCCGCCGCTCGTGCAGGAGGCGGGCGGCGGCGGCTTCCAGATCGATTCCGAGATCGTCGAACGAAGCGTCCGTTGCCCGCACGGCAAAGGACTGCGCTTCCCGCCCGCGCGACCGCGCGACGTGTCCGCTCCGGGCGAAGAGCTTGAGCGCCGCCTGCGCGTCCTGCGGCCTCGCACCGGCCCGCTCCGCGAGCGAGTCGATCGGTCCTTCTCCCATCTCCCGGGCCTCGTCCCAGAGGCGCCGCAAGAGCGGCTCGCGAGGGTGGCTCGCGTCGATCATCCGACGCTGCATGGCAACGTCGGCGAAGTTGAAGAGGAGCAGCGCGAGGCTCGGCTTGCCGTCGCGCCCCGCCCTTCCGATCTCCTGGTACCAGGCCTCGAGCGAGCGAGGCACGTCGAAGTGCGCGACGAAGCGGACGTCGCTTCTGTCGACACCCATGCCGAATGCGTTGGTCGCTACGATGACGGGGGCGTCCCCGCCGTGGAAGCGATCCTGCACCGCAGACCGCTCCGCGTCGTCCATGCCGGCGTGGTAGCCGAGCGCGAGCACGCCGTTGCGCCGGAGCGCCGCCACCACTTTCGTGACGTTCTTGCGCGTCGCCGCGTAAACGAGCCCTGGTCCTTCCTTGCGGGACAGCGCCAGGATCCGGCCCAGCTTCTCTTCGTCGCCCGGGACCCGGGCTACTTCGAGAAAGAGATTGGGACGGTCGAATCCGGAGACGAACACCCGGGGGTCTTCGAGGGCGAGGGCGCGCACGATGTCACTGCGCACCTCGGGAGTCGCGGTGGCCGTCAGCGCGAGGACACGCTCCGCCCGCAGGTGGCCTCTCGCCTCGGCGAGACGAAGATAGTCGGGCCGGAAGTCGTGCCCCCACGACGAGATGCAGTGGGCCTCGTCGACGGCGAAGAGGGGCACGTTCAGCCCGGCCACCGCGGAACGGAACGATGCGGAGCGGAACCGTTCCGGGGCGACGTAGACGAGCTTGAATTCGCCGCGACGGATCCGCTCCTGGCGGTCGTGGCGCTCGGAATCCGGCAGGGAGCTGTTCACGAAGGTTGCGGCGATCCCGCGCGAGGCGAGCGCGTCGGCCTGATCCTTCATCAGCGCGACCAGAGGAGAAGCGACGACGGTGGTGCCCGGAAGCAACACCGCGGGCAACTGGTAGCAGAGGCTCTTGCCCGATCCGGTAGGCATGACGGCGACCGTAGGCCGTCCCGACAGCACGGACCGGACGATCTCTTCCTGCCCCGGACGGAAGCTTTCGTGACCGAGGTGGGTGCGCAACGCGGGGGCGAGATCCAGACGTTCCTCCATTCGCATCTCCTTCATGCCGCGGCGGCAGGCGACGTAAGAAGCCCCGCGCCGTGGCGAGCGCTGTGAAAGGCCCCGTCCGCGATCACCAGGTGATCGACGACCTCGATCCCGAGCGTGCGTCCCGCGTCGTCGAGCGCGGCGCCGAGACGGACGTCGTCCGCGGACGGGTGGGGATCGCCAGACGGATGGTTGTGCGCGAACGCGATGCGCGGGACCCGATGGAGGATCGCGGGCGCGAAGGCCTCACGCGGGAGCACCGAGCACTGCGTGAGGCCGCCTCGCGCGATGGGAACGGAGCGGACCTCCTCGAGCCGCGAGGTGAGCAGCACCGCCCAGAACTCCTCGTGTGCCAGGTGCGAGAGCCGGGGAGCGAGCAGCGCCGCGATGTCGCTTGCCTCGACGAGGCGTTCCCGGCGTTGGATGCTCGCTTGCGCGACGCGCCTGCCGAGCTCCAGCGCGGCGAGAACCCGCGCTGCGTCCCGTTCGCGGACGCCGTCGATCGAGACGAGTTCTCCGGCGGAAGCCCGGCGCAGCGCCGCGAGCCCCATCGAGAGCACCCGCGCGGCGATCTCCTCGGGACCGAAGCGGCGCGAGGACCGCGGCAGGAGCGTTGCGAGAAGGTCGATGTCGGTGAGGCCCTCGGGACCTTGTTCGAGGATGCGGAGGTCTTGTGGCATGGCGGGGCGTTTTGCAGCACCCGTGCCACCGGGCTGTCCGAGTGGAGGACGGCCGGCGAGCCCGTGTCAGGAAGAGATCCCTGTTCCGGATTGGAACGTCCGATCAGAACCGCGCTGAGATGGCGAAGAACGCCTTGATCTTCTCGTTCGTCTCGCGCAGCCGCGCCGAGAGCGTCCGCACGAACGTCCAGAGGAGCTCGTACGCGAGGTCCTTGTGCTGGGCCATGAGCCGCTCGAGGTCCGCCTTCTGGATCGCGTAGAGCGTGCAGTTCGAGTGCGCGCTCGCGTCCGCCGACCTCGGCGTGTCGTCGACCAGGGCCATCTCGCCGAAGTAGTTTCCCGGCTCGAGGATCGCGAGCGACTCCTCGCCGATCCCGGGGACCATCTTCGAGATGCGCACCTTCCCCTGCGCGATGACGTACATCTCCGCGCCGATCTCTCCCTCGCGAAAGATGTGCTCGCCCGCCTTGAGCTCTTTGCTAGCGGCGAGGCCCGCGACGAGGCGCAGGTGTTCCGGCGTCAGGTTCGTGAAGAGCGGGACCTGCTTGAGCTGGGCCGGGTCCAAAGGTTCCTTTCGCCCCCGCGGTGAGGTGAAATTGTACCAAACGCAGGCCGCGGGCGCCCGCGGCGGGCTGGCAACCCGGTCGGGACTGTGGCATCGAACTCCATCCTCCCAAGGAGATGGTCCCGTTGGAGAAGCACCAGGTCGTCATCATCGGAAGCGGCCCCGCCGGCTACACCGCCGCCATCTACGCGGCGCGAGCCAATCTAAAACCCGTCCTCTTCAGCGGTCTGCAGCCGGGCGGGCAGCTCACCATCACCACGGACGTCGAGAACTATCCGGGATTTCCGAAAGGAATCCTCGGCCCGGAGATGATGGACCTCTTCCGCGCCCAGGCGGAGCGGTTCGGCACGCAGATCATCGACGACGTGGTCACCCGGGTCGATTTGCGCGAGCGGCCATTCCAGATTGACCGGCACGACCAGGCGATGCGGGCGGAGTCGGTCATCATCGCGACGGGCGCCTCGGCGAAATGGCTCGACATTCCGTCGGAGAAGCTGCTCAGCGGCCACGGCGTGTCGGCCTGCGCGACCTGCGACGGGTTCTTCTTCCGCAACAAGGAGATCGGCGTCGTGGGCGGCGGCGACACGGCGATGGAGGAGGCGCTCTTCCTCACCAAGATGGCGGCGAAGGTCACCGTCATCCACCGGCGTCACGAGCTCCGCGCGAGCAAGGTGATGCAGCAGCGCGCCTTGGCGAATCCGAAGATCGCCTGGGCGTGGAACCAAGAGGTGGTGGAGGTCCTCGGCGACAGGAAGGCCGGGGTCACGGGGGTGAAGACGAAAGACACGACGAGCGCCGAAATGCGGACGCTCGAGATGAACGGCCTCTTCATCGCCATCGGCCACGAGCCGAACACGCAGCTCTTCCGCGGCCAGCTGGAGACGGACGCGGTCGGGTACATCAAGGTGCAGCCGGGAAGCACGAAGACGAGCGTCGCTGGCGTGTTCGCCGCCGGAGATGCCGCCGATCCCAGCTACCGGCAGGCGGTCACGGCCGCGGGCACCGGGTGCATGGCCGCGATCGACGCCGAGAGATTCCTCTCCAGCGGCGGCCATCACTAGGAGGCGAGACCTCTAGGTCTGCGACTTCGACTTCTTGGCGGGGCGAGGAGCGGGCTCTTCCCAGCGAGCCCCGGAGGCGTACTCGCGGGCTCGCTCCTCTTCGTCGGCCCGGTTCCAGTCGCCGCTGCGGCCGCCAGACTTCTTCACCAGGCGGAGCGAGATGAGCTCCATCCCGCGATCGTGCCGCTTCATCATGTCGTAGACGGTGAGCGCGGCGGCGCAGGCGGCCGTGAGCGCTTCCATCTCGACCCCGGTGCGCTCGATGGCGTGGACGCGCGCCTCGATGCGGACCAGTCCGGCGGGCTCGTCCGCCGCGACGTCGACGTCAGCGCCGGCGAGCCCGATGGTGTGGCAGAGCGGCAAGAAGGCCGGGGTGTGCTTCGCGGCCATGATGCCCGCGATGCGGGCCGCGGCGAGGGCGTCGCCCTTCTCCAGCCTGCCCTCGTTGAGCAGCTTCAACGCTTCCTTGCTGCAGCGCAGCTCTGCCCTCGCGACCGCGATCCGCGAGGTCCGTTCCTTCTCACCGACGTCGATCATCTTCACGAGCGCAGTTCCCCCGGGTGCGTCTCACAGACCGCGGTCGCGCAGCTGGTCGTCGTCCTCGCCATTGAGGTGTCCAACCTCGTGCAAGAGCGTATCCCGCACTTCCCGGTGAAGCTCGTCGTCATTATGCGCCGCTCGCGAGAGGTTGCGCCGATAGAGGAAGATCGCCGGCTTGTCCGAAGCGGATGCCCCCTCGGGCGGCGGGCGGAAGAGCCCCAGGATGCCGGGCGAGAGCGGGGGGTCGGTCGCCGTCAGGTCGTTCTTGTCGGGAAGGTCCACGACTGCGAACTTGCTGTGCGAGAGGCCGTCTTGCACCTCCTTGGGCAGCTTCGACACCTCTTCCTGCACCATCTTCGCGAATGCCGACACGGAAGGATTCGGGGAAGACCGGAACGCATCCGGATCCAGCTTCTGTGCCTTCGCGAAATGCTGGGCGGCAGCGGCGTCGTCGTGGGAGCGCTCGGCGATGAGGCCGAGATAGTGCTCGGCCCAGGCGTCGGGTTCGTCGGCGGAAAGCTTGCTGAGCTCCGCCTTCGCTTCGTCGAAGCGGGAGAGCTCGAAGAGGGCAACGCCCTTCTCGCGGCGGGTCTCCCGATCGTGCATGTCGGATTCGAGGGCGTGGTTGGCCGCGGCCAGGGCGTCGCCAGGACGGCCGAGATCGTCGTACGCCATCGCCTGCAACAGGTAGAGGTCCTTGAGCAGCGGGCGGTCCTTCAGCTTGTGGGCGCGCACGAGGCCGCGCCGCACGTAAGCGAGCGCAAGTTCGAGGTCGTCGCGGGCGCCGAACCTGCGGACGTGTAGATCGGCGGCCGACCGCAGCACCTCGGGATCGTCGGGATCGAGCACCAGCGCCCGGGCGTAGGCGGTCCGCGCCTCGTCGACGCGGCCCAGCTCGGCGAGCGCCGCGCCACGGAAATGGTGGGCGGCGACGCTCTGCTCGTCGAGACGCGACGCCTCGCGGGCGCACTCGAGCGCTCCTTCGAAGCGGCCCTTCTCGAATTCGCGGGCCGCGTGCTCGAGCAGATCGGGAACGGGCGCGTCCTGACCGTCCGAGGTGGAGAGGCAGGGAGCGGGACGCGGGGTCGGCTGCGGTCGATCGGCGCCGCGCACGGCCTCCGACGCGTCGATGGGCTTCGCCGTAGCGGCGGCGGGAGTCGCCACCGAGGCAAGAGAGGCCCGCTGGACGACGGGCTGAGCCTCGGGGGAGCGCTTCTGCTTGCAGGCGGCGAGCGCGCAGAGCGCCGAGGCGGCGATGAAGAGCGGCGTCGAACGGCGAAGAGATTCGTTCATCACGGTCGATCAACAGACGATCAGGGCGCCTGGCTTCCCGCCCGGGGGACGGGAGAGAAAGGCCTACACGGTAGCACGCGCGTGCCCACCGGACGAGGGACCTGTGGCTCTTGTGCCTGCTTTCCAGGCGCGCCGCCAGTTTTGCGGGGGCCGGGTCCAGACGACGGACCCTCCCCCCTGCATTCCGTGGGCGCCCGCCTGCTCCTTGAGCGACGAACCCGACGAGCGAGAGCAGCGCCCGGACGGGCAGGCTAGCGCCGCCCCGGGCGGAGCCCAGGCGAGCGAGCGGCTGCATTGTCAGCAGTGGAACAAGCGGCAAGATTTGCGTGGGGGCGGGTGCCAACCCGACTGGCGTGTAAGAGTGGCCTACGTCAGGTCCGGATCGACGCCCAGGAACTGGAGCGGCCCGTCGTACAGCGCCTTGCGGATGAGAGCGGACGAGAGACCGGCCTTGCGCAACGAGCTCGAGGCCCGGGGTAGCGCGAGGAGGTCGCTCGCACCTTCGCCGGCGTCGCTCGTGAGCACGATTCCCTGCGCGCCGTTCCGTGAAACGAGCTGCGCTGCCTCGGCGGGCTCCAGCAGCCCCGGCTGCAGCGTCAGTCCGGCTCGATAGCCGCACGCGCGTACGAGCGGAAAGGTCTCCAGGGTGACGTGGTCGACGAGCACCCTGGCGGGCGCTGCGCGCGACTCGCGCAGGATGGCGAGGAGCCTCTTCGTGACGGACAGCTTTCCTGTCGCGGGTGTGTGTGCGATCACGGGCTTGCGAAGCTGCG
>JBJMQD010000303.1:0-5015 GCA_045802855.1 Myxococcales bacterium
GTCTCGCGCAGGATCGTCGGCATCAGCTCGCCTCGCTGAGCGATGGCCGCTCCGCCCAGGGATCGATGACCCGTCCGTCGAGGACGTGGAGCTTGCGCTGCGTGCGCGAGGCGATCTCCTGGGAGTGCGTGACGACGAGGATGGTGGTTCCCGCCTCGGAGATCTGCTGCAGGAGATCCATCACCTGCCGCGCCATCAGCGAGTCGAGGTTGCCGGTCGGCTCGTCGGCGAGGATCAGGTCCGGCTTCCCGACGAGCGCGCGGGCGATTGCGACCCGCTGCTGCTGGCCGCCGGAAAGCTGCGAAGGAAGATAGCTCGAGCGAGAGGTGAGCCCGACCCGCTCGAGCACCTCGTCGATGCGGCGCCGCCGGTCCGACGAGCTCATCTTGCGGTAACGCAGCGGAACTTCGACGTTGTCCCAGACGTCGAGGTCGGGAATCAGGTTGAAGCTCTGGAACACGAACCCGATGTGCTGGTTGCGCAGCCGCGACTGCGCATCGTCGGAAAGGGTGCGCACGTCGATGCCGGCGAGGCGGTACTCACCCGCGTCGAAGTCGTCGAGGAGCCCGGCGATGTTCAGGAAGGTCGTCTTTCCCGACCCGGACGGACCCATGATCGAGACGAACTCGCCGGGCTTCACATGGAGCGTGAAGTCGCCCAGGACCTCCACCGCGCGCAGGCCGTCGCGGAAAGTCTTGCGGATGCCGGACATTTGAATCATTTGCGGCTGGTTCTTCACGCGGCGTGCCATGCCGTCCCGAGCGAGACGATTCCGCTCGGAGGCGGACAGGTGTCACGCTCGCGGACAGATGTCCGTTGGCACGCCGCGTCGCGCACGCCAAACTTGCCTGTGTGCGGAAGCTGCAACCACCTATCGAACCCATGCTCGCGCGGCTGTCCCGCGAGTTGCCGGAGGGCAGGTTCGTCTACGAGCCGAAGTGGGACGGATTCCGCTGCCTAGCATTCTGCGGGCCGGAGCACCCGGTCGACTTGCGGAGCCGGCACGGGAAGCCGTTCGCCAGGTACTTCCCCGAGATCGTCCAGGCGCTGGAGACGCTCTCGCCGCGGAGCCCGGTTTTCGACGGCGAGCTGGTCGTCGTCGATCGCGGCGCTCTCGATTTCCCCGCTCTGATGGGGCGCCTGCATCCGGCCCGCTCCCGGGTCCAGGAGCTCGCTGCGCGTGCCCCGGCGGCCCTGGTCTGTTTCGATCTGCTCGCGATCGACGACGTCGAGCTTCACGAGCTGCCGTTCCGGGAGCGCCGTACACGTCTCGAGGCGCTCCTTGCCGATGCGAAGCCCCCGCTCCACCTCACTCCCACGACGACCGATCCCGCCGTCGCCCGCGAGTGGATACGGCGCTTCCAGGGCGGCGGCATCGACGGGGTCGTCGCCAAGGAGGAGTCGCTCCCGTACCAGCCGGGGCGCCGCGGCTGGATCAAGGTCAAGCACGAGCGCACGGCGGACTGCGTGGTGGCAGGGATCCGGGTGGGCGAGCGCGACGGAATCCCCTTCGTGGCCTCGCTCCTCCTCGGGCTCTACGCCGGACCCGATCTCGTCCACGTCGGAGTGAGCTCCAGTTTTCCGGCGGCGCAGCGGAGGGAATTGTTCACCGAATTCCGCATGCTCGCGGTGCGGCTCGCCGGGCATCCCTGGGAGCGGGGCTTCAATCTCGGCCGTAGTCCGCTCGGACGCCTGAAGGGATCGGCTGGGCGCTGGGATCCGGACGAGATGGAGCAGGACTGGCTTCCCGTGAAGGCGGTGCGGGTCTGCGAGGTCGGGTACGATCAGGTGGACGGCGGCCGGTTCCGGCATCCGGCGCGCTTCGTGCGGTGGCGTCCGGATCGAGAGCCGGATTCCTGCCGTTTCGACCAGCTGGAAGGCGCGCCTTTGCGCCTGGAAGGTTTGATCCGGCCGTGATCCGCGATCTGCGCTTCTCCAGCCTCGACAGGGTGCTGTGGCCGGAGACGGGCTTCCGCAAGAGCGATCTCGTCGACTATTACGCCGCGGTCGCCCCCGTGCTCCTGCCGCATCTCGCGCGCCATCCGGTCACGCTCGGCCGGTGGCCGGAGGGCGTCGAAGGGCGCGGTTTCTACCAGAGCAACTGCCCGAAAGGGGCACCGGACTGGATCCCGACGGTGGACGTCGGCGGCGCCTGCTATTGCCTGCTCGAGGAACCCGCGGCGCTCTCCTGGGCCGCGAACCTCGGCACGCTGGAAATGCACCCGCTCCACCTGCACGTCGATCGGCCCGGAGCCAAAGCGGCGATCTTCGATCTCGATCCGGGACCGCCGGCGGGACTCCTCGAGTGCTGCGATGTCGCGCTGCTCCTGCGCGAGCGGCTCGCGCGGGACGGGCTTGCGGCGCTGGTGAAGACGTCCGCGGCGAAGGGGTTGCATCTCTTCGCGCCGCTCGACGGGAGCGACGACTTCGAGAGCGTGAAGGCGTATGCGCGATCGCTCGCGTCGGAACTTTCGGTCCTCCATCCGTCGCTCGTGCTGGCGCGCGTCGTCCGCGCCGAGCGCCAGGGACGCGTGTACGTCGACTGGGCGCAGAACGATCCGAAACGGTCCACCATCGCGCCGTATTCGCTTCGCGCCACGAGCCGCCCGGGCGTCTCCATGCCGCTGCGCTGGGAAGAGATCGAGCGCGCCGCGGCGCAACGGAGCGTGCGCGGACTCTGGTTCGATCCCGCCGCCGCGCTCGCCCGGCTGGACTCCCTGGGCGACCTGTTCGCTTCCGCGCTACACGGACCAAATCGATTGCCCGCGGCGCGCGGTGTCACCATTCTACCGGCATGCAAAAAGTAGCCGGACCGGAATCCTGGAACATGCTTCTACAAAACAATCGTCCGCTGGTATTGCCGGCCGCCCACGACGCGCTGACCGCGCGCATGATCGAAGCCGCGGGATTTCCGGCGTACCAGATCGGAGGGTTTGCGCTCGTCGGCGCCCGGTACGGGCAGCCGGACATCGACCTCATCCATCTCGGCGAACGCCGTGCCGCGGTCCGGGACATCATGACCGGATCGAGCCTCCCGGTGCTGGTCGATCTCGACGACGGCTATGGAGACGCGAAGAACGTCACGTTCGCGGTCCGCTGCATGGAGGCGATCCGCGTTTCGGCGATCTTCATCGAGGACCAGCAGGCGCCGAAGAAGTGCGGGCAGATGCACGACAAGCACGTGATCGAGCCGGACGAGATGGTGGCGAAGATCCGCGCGGCGGTGGAAGCCCGCTCGAGTCCGGGCGCGATGTTCGTCGTCGCGCGCACCGACGCGCTGGAAGCCGAAGGCATGCGCAAGGCGCTCAAGCGCGGCGAGCGCTATCTCGAGGCCGGAGCGGATGCGCTCTATGTCGAGGGTCCTCGCAGCGACGACGAGTTGCGGGAAGTCGCCAGAGCGTTTCCGGGCGCGCTCCTCGTCACCACCATGATGGAGGGCGGCGGCGAGACTCCGTGGCACCCGCCGGCGGAGTTCGGCGAGATGGGCTACTCGATGATCCTCTACCCGACGAGCATCATCTTCCGAGCGGCGAGGGCGATGCAAAAGGCCGTCGCGGACCTGCGCGCGGGCCGCCGCCTCGACCCGAACGAATCGATGACGAAGGACGAGTTCATGAAGCTCGTCGGCCTCGAGTATTGGCAGGGCCTCGAGAAGAAGTTCCACCCTTGAGAACCCGCGCCTAGCGGACGGTGAAGGCGCTCACTCCGGAGTTGCCCGCGACGTAGATCCGGCCCTTGGCGACGATGGGCGCGCTGAAGCGGCTCACCGATCCGACGTTCCCGCCGGTGAAAATGACCGCGCCCGTGTCGGCGGCGACGCCGTGGAGTTGCCCGTCCCCCTCGGCGCCGACGGCCCAGACGATGCTCTCCGCGGCGTTGGTGCCGCCCGGCGTGGTGGTGGTGACGATGGTCGAGCCTCGCCCGTTCATGCTGGCGCACCAGGCAATCGAGGCGTCCACGGGGGCGGTGTCGATGCGCACCCCCACGATGCCGTTCGCGGCAGTGGGGCAACGGCCGGATCCGCTGAACGCCATGAAGGTCCCGGCCGTCGTATTGATCGCGGAGGGGGCGGTAATGATGGCGCCGTTCGCGATATGCCGGATCACCACCTCCGCAGCCCCGATCCCGCCCAGGGTCCGGCGATCGACGAGATAGACGTTGCCGTCCTTCCCGAGCGCGGCGACGAGGCTCGCGCCGGGTGGGTCGAGCACGATCGCTCCCGAGCCGCCGAGATCGAGATCGGTCGCATCCAGGGCCGCCCAGTTCGTCGGCGCGAAGAAGTCGAACTGCGGCGGGCTCGCGAAGGAGGCCCCGCCGCCGAGTCGCACGATCGACTCCCCGAACGCAAAAGTGGCCGTGCCAATGGTGTTGCCAGTCGCGGCGAAGAGGAATCCGTCCGCTACCGCGACGCCAGTCATGCCCCAGATCCCGCCTCCGCGCGCCTGGGTCTGGAATGCCTGCGGAGGCTGCGCGCCCGATGGATCGAGGCCGATCACCCAACCACGGTAATCGTCGCAGTCGCCCACGTGGCCCGCGAAGGGGATGAACACCCGTCCTCCCGACGCGGCCAGCGCGCCGCGCTCGTTCTGCGCCTTGGAGTTGAATCCAGGCACGCTCGCGGCGATGTCGACGGCCGGCCGCACATCGGAACCGTCCTTGATCGAAAGCGTGTACAGCTTGTGCCGGACGGCGCCGCCGCCGTTCGTCATCGCGACGAGATGGATCGCGGTGTCGATGATCGGCGTCCCTGTGATCCCGACGGGATCGATGATGCCGCAGGGGAGCGTGCTGCGCGGCACGGGCGGATCGACCACGCGCGACCAGATGGTCCTTCCCGAGACCGGATCGAGCGCGATCACCTCGTTGCGCTCGGTGAAGACGAGCAGCAGGTCCTGCCCGCCTTCGCCCCCGTCCCAGTAGAGCGGCTGCGCGTCGACCGGGCCCTGGTAGGTCGCCGAGAAGAACAGGTCTTGCCTCAGGCCGCGCGCGGCTGCGCGAGTGAGCGCGGCGTCGAC
>JBJMQD010000313.1:0-12302 GCA_045802855.1 Myxococcales bacterium
GCGCTCGCGCAGGTTCTCCTTGCGCCGCACGGTCTCAGGGCAGTAGCGCGGCGATTCGTCTGGATGGTTCCCACTCTCGGGCTTGGCGTCGCGTTCCTCCTCACGAGCCCGGTCGTGCATCCGCAGGCCGTGGGCTGGAACGAGCCCGTAAACGTGTGGTTCGAACCGGTGCGCGACGCGCTCCAGAAGCTTCCCGAGGCGCTGCTCGACATCTGGCCCGGCGACGTCGACCTCTGGATCTCCCTCGGCCTTCTCGGCGCGGCGGTCGCGCTCATCGGCCGGCCGGACTTCCGGGACGAGGGAGCGCGCCGGCGGTTCGTCGTCGCGGCCACCTGGACCGCGATGGCCATCGCGCTCTACTTCGCGTTTCCCATCTCGATCGGGTGGCTGTGGCAACTCAACGAAAGGTACGCGATCGCGGCCACGCTGCTCTTGCCGCTGCTTCTCGCCCCCCGGCGCGGCACGCGGGGAGCAGTTCCGCTTGTCGCCGTGTTTCTGCTGGGGATTGCCTCGGCGGGCCTCGCCGGCAGGCAGGCGCGAGCGTTCTCGCGGGAGGTGGACGGATTCGATCGCGTGATCTCGCGAGCGCAGCCTGGACGGCGCCTCCTGACGCTCGTTTATGACCGCGGGTCGCAAGCGGCCAAGTTCGTCCCCTATCTCCACTTCGGCAGCTACTACCGCGCCCGAGGCGGCGGGATCGCGGCGTTCTCCTTCGCCGAGTTGCCGCAGTCGCCGCTGCGCTACCGCCCGCAGACCGAGCCGCCGCGGCATCCCGTCCACTGGGAATGGGAGCCCTGGCGCTTCGACCGGGTCGTCGACGGCAATTATTACGATTATGTACTAGTTCGCGGGAACGTTGATCCGTTCGCCCGGGCAGGACCCGGTCCCCGGTACCGCCGGATCGCCCACGAGGGTCTCTGGGCGCTCTACGCCAAGGAATGACTCAGTGAACCGCGCCCTTGCGAGGCGATTCGGCGCCCCGGGGCGTCACGAACCGCAGCCCGATCGCCCGCATGCCGGCGCGGGCCCGGTCCTCGCGGGCGTAGTTGATGAAGCACTGGTACCGGACCTCGCCTTCGAGGACCATCTCGGGCCCCCGTCCCGGGGAGGTGAAGGTGACGCGGACGCGCGATCCGAGCGGGAACGGTTCGCGAGTCTCGACGAACATCCCGGATTGCGTGATGTTGCGTCCGATGCCGGCCGCGACGCCCCGCTCGCCTTCCAGGTACACGGGAAAGGCCTTGTCGAAGCGCGTCGGAAACTTCGGCTCGCGCCGGGGTGCGGCCGGCCTGACTTGGTTCTCGCGGCTGGACATGGGAAACGGGGCCACGGTAGGTGCGTAGGAAGGGGCAGTCAAGGAAAGGACCATCCCGGATCACACGCTCGCCACCCGGGATGCGACGTCTTACCTTGGAATGCAGGGGGCCAACGGCTGGCTCTCCGGAGGAAGCAGGATGCAAGGCCGCAAGATTGGTAGCGTGCTGACTTCGGGGCTCCTGGCGCTGGCCCTTACGCTCGCCGTCTTGCAGGCGACAGTTCTCGTGCATTCCACTTCGCCGGAACGCGTCACTACTTCGGCGCCGTCGCCGCAAGCTCCCGTACACAATGGCGCGATGCCCTGGGTCCCGGCGCCGCCGCCCCCCGAGCGGGAGGGCCGGACGCCGGGCAGCAAGCCCCCTCGGGAGCAGCATCGGCCGGGCCTCAGGCCTCCCGGGGTGATCCCCCAGGTCGGGCCCCGGCCGATGCGCAAGGCGGTCGCGTAGAGCGCAACTCATGACCTCGGACGGAGCCCGGCGGCCGAGATGCCAGGAGCGCCAGGCGCTCTCAACTCTTTAGCTTCACGGTCACGTAGCTAGCCGACTGCCCCTGCTTGACGCGCAGGAGGGCGCTGCTGCCCCTCTTCAGTCTCGAGAGCGCTTTCTTGTAGTCGTCCACCGTCTTGATTGGCTGGCGGTTCATCTCGACAATCACGTCACCCGGCTCGATTCCCGCGGTGGCGGCCGGCGAGTCCTGCGCCACGTCCATCACCACGACGCCCGTCGTTCCCTCGTCGACCCGGGCGCGCTGGGCGAGCTCCGGGGTGAGGTTCTGCACGCGGACTCCGAGGACGTCTCCCTTCGACTGCTCCTCCTCGCTCTGCCCGGGGCTGCGTTCGGCGACCTCGACCTCCTCGGGGCGCTGGGCGAGCTTCACGTCGAAGGTGCGGGTCTTGCCCTCGCGCATGACCTCGATCTTCGCGGTCTGGCCCGGGCCTACCGATCCGACGTCGCGCTGGAACTGGTTGGGATCGGTCACCGGCTTGCCGTTCAGCCCGATGACGACGTCGCCGGGCTTGAGACCGGCCTTCTCGGCGGGGCCTTGCCGGACGACCTCGGCGATCAGGGCGCCCCGCGTGGACTTGAGACCGAGCTGATCGACCATGTCGGCGGTGATCGCCTGCGGCTGGACTCCCAGGAATCCCCGAGAGACGCGGCCCTTCTCGCGCAACTGCGGAAGGATCTGCTTCACCACCGCGATGGGAATGGCGAAGCCGATGGTGTTCGCGCCGCTGATGATCGCGCTGTTGATGCCGATGACCTCGCCCCGCAAGTTGAAGAGCGGCCCGCCCGAGTTACCCGGGTTGATCGAAGCGTCCGTCTGCAGGAAGTCGTTGTACGCGGTGCCGGCGCCGAGGCTGCGCTCCTTCGCGCTGATGATCCCCGAGGTGACGGTGGCCTGGAGGCCGAACGGCTCGCCGATGGCGATGACGTAGTCGCCGACCTGCAGCGCGTCGCTGTCGCCGAGGACGGCCCTGGGCAATTCGTTCACGTGCTCGCCTTCGATCTTCAGGAGCGCGACGTCGGACTTCGGATCGTTGCCCACCACCTTGGCGGTGAACTCGCGCGAGCCGCCCGGGGCCGTCTCGTCCGTCGAGACCTTGATGTCGTCCATGGGCCGGAACTTCTGCGACCCCGGGTCCTGCACCTCAACGACGTGGTTGTTCGTCAGGACATAGCCGTCGCCGATGAGAAAGCCGGACCCGAGCCCGTGCCGCTCCTGCTGGTCGGGATTCCCCTGGGGGCCGCCGCCGAAGAAGCGGAAGAACCGCTCCATCGGGTCGTCGGAGCCGTTGCCGTTGCCGTTGTCGTCGTCGTCGCCCGGGCCCTGGTCGAACGGATTCTGGCGCTGCTGCCCGCGTGGCGGCCGCTGCAGCCGGGCGACGCGCCTCGGCTTGAACCGGGAGGCGACGTTCACCACGGTCGGGCGAAGCTGCTTCACGATCGGGGCGAGCGAAGGCAGCACGGACAATTGCCGATCGCCCCCGGCCTGGGGCTGCGCCTGCGCGACGGCGGCTGCGGGGAGCGTATCGGCGCGCGCATCCGCGGCGAAGTCGCCCGCGTGATCGCACCCGGAAAGGACGACGGCCGGCGCGATGGCGGCCGCAAGAGCGCTCAGAACCGTGAAGCGAGGGCGGAACATGTCTACGTGCCTCCGGGCGGGCGGTCGCTGGTCAAAACAGCGGTCTCCGCCGTGCATTTCGGGCGGGAACCCTCGTTCTTACCGCTTGGACGCGAAATGCGCAGCCGGATTTGACGAAGCTGTCCTGCGGCGGGCGGACGGCGGCCCTTCAGTGCTGAGTGTCGGCTTCCATCTCCATCGACTCTTCCATCCGCTCCTCGACACGCTCCTCGACGCGGCGCCGGCGGTTGACATTGGTCGCTTCCGGGGGACGCTCTTCCAGCTCGAGCGAGTTTCCTTCGGAGTCGCGGATTTCCACGCGCGATGCCTTGAGCGAGTAGTAGAGGAGCCAGCGCTCGGCGTCGGTGAGGCTGCCGGGCGGCAGGGCCTCGTCGATCTCCTCCACGGACAGGAAGCCGCGCCGGATTCCCCGGGTGAAGAGCGCCTTCCTGGCCTTGTGCGAGCGCCCGATTTTCAGCGTGGACATGCTGCCGTTCCCCCGTACACGCCCATCCCCAAGTTGTACCCCTTCTCCACGCCTGCCGCAGGCTTCGGGCGTAGGCTTGCTCGCTTTCCCACGCGGCGCGTGGTCTTCCGTCTCCGGGCGAGCTAAGCCCCGGCGACCTGTCCCGAGGGAGCGGGCGGCGCAATCACTTCGCCACGCCGGTCGTCCTCGGCGGCCGCGGGCCCGCGCTTCTCGGGAACCGGCGCTCCGGACTCGAGCAGGATCCGCCGTAGCTCGTCACCCTCGATCACCTCGATGGCGAGGAGGCGCGCGGCGACCTTGCCGAGCGCGTCGCGGTAGCGCGAGACGAGGTCGCGGGCGCGGGTCATCGCCTCCTCCAGCATCCGCGACACCTCGTCATCGATGCGGCGCTGCATCTGCTCGCTGTATTCCTTGCTGCCGAATCCGCCGAAGCCCTTCTCGCCGTTGAGGAAGGTCGAGCGCCGCTCCGCGAGGCAGATGGGGCCGATGGCCTCCGACATGCCGTACTCGACGACCATCATGCGCGCGATCTCGGTCGCCTGCTTGAGATCGTTGGAGGCTCCGGTCGAGATGGTTCCGACCATGATCTCCTCGGCGGCACGGCCGCCCATCAGCCCGGCCATCTTGTCGAGGAGCTCCTCGCGCGACATGAGATAGCGGTCCTCGAGCGGGAGCTGGAGCGTGTACCCGAGGGCGGCGAGGCCGCGCGGGATGATGGAGATCTTCGTCACCGGCTCCGAGTAGCGGCACAGGGTCGAGACCACCGCGTGTCCCGACTCGTGGTAGGCGACGATCTCCTTCTCCTTCTCGTTCATGCGGCGGGTCTTCTTCTCCAGGCCGGCGACGACGCGCTCGATGGCCTCCATGAAGTCCGCCATCACCACCTTGTCGCGGTCCTTGCGCGCGGCGAGGAGCGCCGACTCGTTGACGACGTTGGCGAGATCGGCGCCGGCGAAGCCAGGCGTGCGCCCCGCCACTTCGCGCAAGTCGACGTCGGCGCCGAGCTTCACCTCGCGCGCGTGGATGCGGAGGATCTGCTCGCGGCCCCGCTTGTCAGGACGGTCGACCAGCACCTGTCGGTCGAACCGGCCCGGCCGCATCAGCGCGGGATCGAGGATCTCGGGACGGTTGGTGGCCGCGACCACGATGAGAGCGGTGCGGGCGTCGAAGCCGTCCATCTCCGCCAGCATCTGGTTCAGCGTCTGCTCGCGCTCGTCGTGGCCGCCGAACATGCCCGCGTTGCGGCTCTTTCCGATCGCGTCGAGCTCGTCGATGAAGATGATGGCGGGCGCCTTCGCGGCCGCCTGCTGGAAGAGGTCGCGCACCCGCGCCGCGCCGACGCCGACGAACATCTCCACGAACTCGGAACCGGAGAGCGAGAAGAACGGCACGCCGGCTTCGCCCGCGACAGCGCGCGCGAGCAGCGTCTTGCCGGTGCCCGGAGGTCCGACGAGGAGCACGCCTTTGGGAATGCGGCCACCCAGGCGGCGGAACTTGTTCGGCGTCTTGAGGAACTCGACGATCTCCTTCAACTCGTCGACCGCCTCGTCGATGCCGGCGACGTCCTTGAACGAGACGCCGGTCTGCGCCTCCATGTAGATGCGCGCCTTCGTCTTGCCGAAGCTCATCACTCCTGGCGGGCCGCCCGGCATGCCGCCGCTCATCCTGCGCGTCAGCCAGCTGACGAAGAGGAGTCCGAGCCCGACCGGCACGGCGAGCATCCAGATGAGATCCATCGTGCTGCTCTCGGTCACCGCCTCGTACTCGATGTGCTTCTGCTCGAGGAGCGGGACGAGGGTCGTGTCGCCGGTCACGCGAACCGCGAACCAGGGCAATTCGGTCCGGGCGGGCGCGTCGGCGGCGGCCTTCGCGTAACATTTCACCCAGTCCTGGCTGAGGATCACTTTCGTGCAGCCGTCGCTGCGGATCCGCTCGACCAGGCGGCTGTACGCGACGCGCTGGAAGCCCGCGTCCTGGAACAACGTCCGCAGCAGCAGGAACGCCACCAGAACGAGGAGCACGTACGCCAGGGGTGACCCGAAGCGCGGCCCTGTCTGGCCCTGCTTGTCGTTCTTCTTGCCGCGCGGATTGGGCTTTCCGATCATTCGGGTACTCCCCTCCCAAGTAGGCGCTCTTCGCCCCCGGTGGGGAAGCTAAGGACCAGGTCGCTTGTCCGCCACCGTCTGATCGGGGGGCCGGCTCCGCCTGCCCCCCGCACCCCCACGGCCTGCGCGGGGGCCCACGAGACCCCGCTCCGGCCTTCACGGCCGAAACGTCTCAGTTCGTGAGGTCGAGGAGTTGGGCGACGGTCTTTTCGTCCGCTGCCGGAAACTCGTACTTGTCCATGTCGGTCGGCGCCACCCAGCGATGGTCATGAACGCGGATGTTACGGATCTCACCAGCGACCAGCGTGCAGGCGTAGACGCAGAAGTCGATGTCGTAGTGCGGGTACGAATGCTGCACGTGCATCACCCGGTCCCTCACCTGGACGTCGATCCCCATCTCCTCTTTCAACTCGCGCGCCAGGGCCGCCTCGTCAGTCTCACCTTCCTCTACCCTGCCTCCGGGAAATTCCCAGAGAAGCGGAAGGGTTGCAGAAGGGCGGCGCTGGGTGATGAGGTACTTGCCGTCTCGTTCGATCATCGCGGCTACGACGCGGATCCTGGCCGGCATGACGCGGGACCATAGACCTCCCCGCCTCAGCGCGGCAAGGCAAGCGTCCAAGCGGACGGCTGGCTATTTTTTGCTGCCAGACGAAGGCGGCCTACCAAGGAGACGAGGGCATGTCAGGTTTGCTCGCAGTACTGCTCGTGGCGGCCGGTGTGGCACCAGGGGTCTCGAACTCGACACCTCCTGCTGGAGCCGCAACGAAGGCTCCGCGGGTGGCACCTGCCCTGTCCACGCCCGCGCCCATCTGCGACGGCGACTACGCGGACAGCGTGCCCGCCGCGCGGGCGAGCGAGATCCTCGACGGGGTCAAGGACCAGTTCGTCTTCGCCATCCGCAACATCTCCACTTACGAGCGCGTCTACTACGGCCGCGACGGCAAGCTCCGTCGCAACTACATCCGCTCGGTCGTCCACGGCACCGGCTTCGCGTACCAGGTGAAGGACGGCGAGACGCTCATCGTCACCAACGAGCACGTCGCGAACCGTCCCGAGGTGACCGACGAAGAGCACGGCGTCGAGGGCGTTCCTCCGGGCAGCAAGAAGGTCCGCGAGACGCTGAAGATCGTCCGCGACGAGGAAGACGACTACGAGCCGGGCCACGTCGCGCTCACCCGCGTGCTCACGGATTCCGCGTCCGACATCTCCATCGTGAAGGCTCGCAAGGTCCTTCCGGTGATGCCGTTCCGGATCGGCCGCTCGTCGGCGCTGCGGCCGGGCAATCTCGTGCAGGTGCGCGGCTTCCCGCTGGGCGCGTTCGCCGCCGTCAACGTGGGCAAGGTGGTGAATCCCTACACGGAGGACACCGAGCGCGGCTGGAGCCACAGCGATTTCGTGGTCGACGCCCTTCTCAGCTCGGGGAACAGCGGTAGCCCGGTGTTCGCCGTCTCCTGCCGCACCTCGGAGCCGGAGCTCGTCGGGGTGTTCCACGCCGGCTACACCGACGCCGCGGCACTGAACGTCGTCGTCAGCATCGATCAGCTTCGCGAAGAGCTCGAGACGTTGAAGGTCCCGAAGCGGGAAGGCGGCTTGCGGGCGGAGGTCACCGCGCTGGATCGCGATCGAGTGGTGAAGGAGCTCTTCAGCGACCAGTCGCACACGATCACCTTCCCGTTCGGCGGCAGGACCGCGATCGTCCGGCTGGCGGACCCGACCACGCTGCGCTTCTCGATCCTCGACGACGACTTTCCGCTGGTGGTGAACGAAGCGGTCACGCTCGTGGATCGGGGACACAACGGATTCGGGACGCTGGACGGCATCGTCGTGCACGTCGACGGCGTGCCCGCGGAAGCATCGCCCACGCTCCTAGACGGCGAGGTCCGCGAACACTTCGACAAGCTCTACGACTCCCTCTGGCACCAGGTGCTCGGCGTCGTCGATTACCGTAGCCGGCTCGCTCGCGGACAGAAGAGCGCCGACGCCTTCGCGGAAGCGCAGCAGGCGAAGATGCGGCTGCGCAGGCGCTTTCCGGAGCAGAAGGAGCTCCTCGGGTCGTGCATGTTCGACGCGGACCGGGCTGGCGCAGTCGCGCTGCGCGCGGTGCCGACCGCGCCGGTAGCGGTCGCGGGGACGCCGGCGCCGCAAGCAGATGCGCCCGCCTCGCCGCCGAACGCGCCGCAGACGCAGGCCGCGTCGACCGCTCCGATGCCGCCGCAAGCGGCGCGCCTTGGTTTGGGCGGCGATCGCTGAAGAGGGACCCGGGCCCGCCTATCGGATGGCCCGGTACTCGACCATCAGGCAGCGATCCTGGACGACCAGGATTCCCGCCCGGGCGAGCGCCTCGGCGGTCTTGTCGTCGCGGATCCCGCTCTGCAGCCAGACCGCGCGTGGCTTCTTCGCCAGGAGGTCCGGCAGGTGCGGGGCCACGTCGCGCGAGCGGCGGAAGACGTCGACGATGTCGATGTCGCCCGGGACGTCGGCCACCTTCCGGTAGACCTTCTCGCCGAGGATGGTGGTGACCTCGGGGAAGTAGACGGGAACCGGGACGATCTGGAGCCCTAGCCGCTGCAGGGTCGCCGGTACGTAGAACGCGGGTTGCCCCGACTGTTCCTCGGTCTTGATCCCCAGCACCGCGACGCGCTTCGCCGACCGCAAGAGCTCCTCGATGCGCGCGTCGTCGTCCTCGATGAGGTTCTTGCGGAAGTCTTCCATCCCCGGAGGGTAATCCGCGCGCGGGCGGCGCGACAGGCGTAAAGTGCGCCGCCGCCGGAGGACCCGAATGCCGCACGTCGTCCGCGCCGCCCGAGGAACCGCCCTCTCCTGCAAGGGGTGGATCCAGGAAGCGGCGCTCCGGATGCTGCAGAACAACCTCGACCCCGAAGTGGCCGAGCGCCCGGACGACCTCGTCGTCTACGGCGGCAACGGCAAGGCAGCCCGCGACTGGCCGTCGTTCGAGCGCATCTGCGGGAGCCTACGCACCCTCGCCGCCGACGAGACGTTGCTCGTGCAGAGCGGAAAACCGGTAGGCGTGCTGCGAACGCACGAGGACGCGCCCCGGGTGCTGATCGCCAATTCGAACCTCGTCCCGCGCTGGGCCACCTGGGAGAAGTTCCGCGAGTTGGAGCGCAAGGGCCTCATCATGTTCGGGCAGATGACGGCCGGCTCGTGGATCTACATCGGGACACAGGGGATCCTGCAGGGCACGTACGAAACGTTCGTCGCGGCGGCGCGCCGTCACTTCGGAACGGAGACGCTGGCCGGGCGGCTGGTGGTGAGCGCGGGTCTCGGCGGGATGGGCGGCGCGCAGCCGCTCGCCGCCACGATGGCGGGAGGCGTGTTCCTCGGTTTCGAGGTCGACCCTTCGCGCCTTCGCAGGCGGCTCGCGCAGCGCTATCTCGACGAGGAGGCTCCTTCGCTCGACGCGGCGCTCTCGCGCGTGGCGCGGGCGCGCGAGAAGGGGGAGGCGGTCTCCATCGGCGTCGTCGCCAATGCCGCCCAGGCGCTGCCCGAGATCGTGCGGCGCGGAATCGTTCCCGATCTAGTCACCGACCAGACCGCGGCGCACGATCCGCTGAACGGGTACGTACCCGCGGGGTTCTCGCTGGAAGAAGCGGCTGGCCTACGTGCCCGCGATCCCGACGAGTACGTCCGGCAGGCACGCGACAGCATGGCGCAGCACGTGAGCGCGATGCTCGAGCTTCGCCGGCGCGGCTCCCACGTCTTCGACTACGGCAACAACTTGCGCGCGGAGGCGCAGGAAGGCGGCGTCGCCGACGCGTTCGCGTATCCGGGCTTCGTCCCCGCCTACATCCGGCCCCTCTTCTGCCAGGGCGCGGGGCCCTTCCGCTGGGTGGCGCTCTCGGGAGAACCGGCCGACATCCATGCCACGGACGAGGCGCTCGTGGCGGCGTTCCCGGACAAGCCCGCCCTCCGCCGCTGGCTCGCCATGGCGCGCGACCGCGTGCAATTCCAGGGACTGCCCGCGCGGATCTGCTGGCTTGGCTACGGAGAGCGCGCGAAGGCCGGACTCTTGTTCAACGACCTTGTCGCCCGGGGCAAGGTGAAGGCTCCCATCGTGATCGGACGGGACCACCTCGACTGCGGATCGGTCGCCTCGCCGAACCGGGAGACGGAGGCGATGAAGGACGGCTCGGACGCGATCGCGGACTGGCCGATCCTCAACGCCCTCGTCAACGCCGTCAACGGCGCGTCGTGGGTTTCGTTCCATCACGGAGGCGGCGTGGGAATGGGATATTCGCTGCACGCGGGACAGGTCATCGTGGCGGACGGGACGCCTTCTGCCGCTCGCCGGCTCGAGCGCGTCCTCACCAGCGACCCGGCAATGGGAGTCCTGCGCCACGCCGACGCCGGATACGAGGAGGCGATCCAGGTGGCCCGCGAGCGCGGCATCCAGATTCCCGGATTGACCGGAACGGAGGAGCTGGCTTTCCCTGCGACGGCCGGAGCGCGCAGCGCGGAGCATCAATGACGGCAGCGACTCTCCTCATCCGCCATGGCCGCCTCGCGACCATGACCGGGGCGCAGAACGCGGCTGGAGAGGGCCCGCTCGCCCTCGTCGAGGACGGCATCCTGGCGGCGGCGGGCGAGCAGATCGCGTACGTCGGAGCCGAGGCGGAGACGCGGCTGCGCAAAGCGAAGGCGAAGCCCGCGCCCGGCGAAGGGGTGGAGATCGAGGTCGCCGCGAATGCGGTGGAGATCGATGCGCAGGGGCAGCTCGTCACGCCGGGGATGGTCGAGCCGCACTCGCACCTGCTCTTTGCCGGCGATCGCGCCGGCGAGTTCACCCAGAGGCTCGCGGGCGCGACGTACGTCGAGATCGCGCAGGCAGGCGGCGGAATCGTCGCGACCGTGAAATCGACGCGCGACGCCAAGGACGAGGATCTCGTGCTCGCCGCTCGCGAGCGGCTCGGGCGGCTCGCGCGGGCAGGTGTGACGACGGCGGAGGTGAAATCGGGGTACGCGCTCAGCGTCGAGGGCGAATTGCGGCTGTTGAAGCTCATCCGCGAAGCCGCGAACGGCGTGCCGTGCGACGTCGTTCCCACCCTGCTCGCGCTACACGCGGTTCCGCCGGAGATGGACACGCGCGCCTGGGTGGACGCGGTGATGAAGGAGCTCCTGCCCCAGGCCGTGAGCGAAAAGCTCGCCCACGGTATCGACGCGTTCTGCGAGAAGGGAGCCTTCGGCACCGACGAATGCCGCACCGTGCTCGAGGCCGGTATCCGGGCTGGCCTCGTCGGCCACCTGCACGCGGATCAGCTCACGAACAGCGGCGGAGCGGCGCTGGCGGCGGCCACCGGATGCGGCAGCGCGGACCATCTGGAGAAGACGGGCAGCGTCGGCATCGCGGCGATGGCGAAGTCAGGGACCGTGGCGGTCCTCCTCCCGCTCGCTGCGTGGTCCCTGAAGGATCCGCCGGCGCAGGCGCCGCCGTTCCTGAAGGCCGGCGTTCCCGTGGCGCTCGGCGGAAACCTCAATCCCGGGACCCAGCGGATGGAGAGCGTGTCGCTGCTCCTCGCCGCCGGCTGCGTTCTGGCGGGCCTCACTCCCGCGCAAGCGCTCTACGCGGTCACCGCGGCGGCCGCGCGCGCTCTATTGCTCCAGGAAAGCCGCGGGAAGCTAGTGGCGGGGCTGCGCGCAGACATCGTCATCCACGGTACCCGCGACCCGGCTCATCTGCCCTATCACGCTGCCGTCGAGCACGCCCGTGTGGTGGTGCGGGGCGGGAAGGTGGCGCTCGATCTACGGAACGAGCCTCTCCGGTGCGGCTAGCCGGTCTGGGGGCGCTGCTGTTCGTGACGGCATGGACCTGCGCGGGCGCTCTCATCACCCTGACTGCGTGTCCGCCCTGGGTATTGCCGGTAGTCGCGGGAATCGCCGGTCCCCTCGCTCTCTGGTGCGGGTTCCGGGGCCGGGACGCGCCCGCCAAGGCGGCGGCTGCGGTGGCCGGGCTGCTGCTGTCGACTAGCGCCCTGTGGCCTCGTCCCATGACGAATTCGGACACCCTCCCCGCGAGCGAGCAACCGTGGAACCTCATCCGGCGCGGAACGTTCTTGATGGACGGCCTGCCGGCGCTCCGGAAACCGGCCTACTGGGTGGTGCGCCTTCCCGGGGGACACGCTGCGTCTGCCTATCCACCGGGCATCGTACTGCTGGCATCGGCCTTCTATCTCCCCGCCGCCCTCTCACGGACGCCGCCCGACACGCCAGTGCTGGCCTCGTTCGAGCGCGCGACTGCCGCGGTCCTGTGCGCC
>JBJMQD010000337.1:0-10864 GCA_045802855.1 Myxococcales bacterium
TCCGACCGAGGACCTGCGCCACGTCGGCCTCGGACGGCGCCGGCAGCGCGACGAAGCGGATCGCGCCGTCCGCGTCGACAAGACGCCGTCGGGGATCACGCAATGGAAATGCACGTTCAGGTTGAGCGGTCCGCCAAACCACAGCACAAAACTGACAGCCCCAGCGCGCGGCGCGCTCGCTCCGGCACATCGGGCGCGCCCACGGTGAAATGCAAAGATGGCAGTTCTTTCTCCGAGGTGATCCGCCGTTCGCAGTGATTCACCGGGCGGTGTAGCCGCCGTCGATGACCAGCTCGCTGCCGGTCATGAAGCGCGAGGCGTCGGAGGCGAGATAGACGATCGCCTCGGCGATCTCCTCCGGCTCCGCGAGGCGGCCGACCGGCGTCGCCGCGCCGAGCACCTTCAGCGCCGCCTCCTCGCCGCCGGACTGCGCGACGAGCCCGGGCCAGAAGTCCGCCTTCGCCCAGATGGCGGTCCGCACGCCGCCCGGATGGATGGAGTTGACCCGGATGCCTTCGCCCGCCACCTCCAGCGCGACGGCCTTGCTGAAGAGCCGCACCGCGCCCTTGCTCGCGCAGTACGCGCTCGCCTGGGCCGAGCCGACGAGGCCGCTCGCCGAGGAGACGTTCACGATCGAGCCGCCTCCCGTCTTGCGCATCGCCCGCACGCCCTCGCGGGTCCCGAGGAAGACTCCGTCGAGGTTGACCGCCATGACCCGCCGCCACTCCGCGAGCGTCGTCTCCTCGAGCGGCTTCGCGAAGGAGATGCCCGCGTTGTTGACGAGGACGTCGAGGCGCCCGAACGCCTCGAGCACGCGGCGAAGCGCGCCGGCCCACGAGGCCTCATCGCTCACGTCGTGACGGAGGAAGATCGCCTCCCCGCCGCCGCGCGCGATGGCGGCCGCCACCTCCTCGCCGGAGGGATCGAGGTCGGTCGCGACCACCCTCGCGCCCTCGCTCGCGAAGAGGATCGCGGTGGCCTTGCCGATCCCGGACGCCGCGCCGGTGACGAGCGCCGTCTTGCCTCGAAGCCGGTCCATGGGCCCGGACTCTGCCACGGTGCTAACTTGCCCGTCGATGGCGCTCTTCTCGCGCAGGCTGCCGCACGTGCTCACCCGCAAGGATCTCGCGCGCATCCTCGCGGCGACGTACGCGAAGGGCGCCTCCGTGGACGCGGAGGAGGCCCTCGAGCGGATGGAGCGGGCGGTCGCGAGCGACCGGATCGTGGAAGATCTCTATGCCGGGCTCTCCGCCGCGCTCGCGGAGCGGAAGGGATCTCGCACGACCGAGGACGAGTTGATCGACAAGCTCTCCGCCGGTGTGCAGAAGCGGCGAGGGCGCGTGAAGGCGGCGCAGATGACGCCTGCCATCTCGGCCGCGATGGTGCTCATCAACCTGGAACTGGGCTACGCGCCCGAGATGATGCGGAACGCCTTGCAGAACGAGAAGGGCCGCGCGCTCCTCGACGAGGGCCTGCGCGCGCTCGGAGCGCATCTCGTCGGCGAGCTGATCAAATAGCGTCGAGGAAAGTCAGGAGCGCGTTTGCCAGGGCGTCCGGTGCGTCGAGCGGCAGGAAATGGCCGCCGGGGAGAACGACGAGACGCGCTTTCAAAGTCTTCGCGAGGGGTTCGCCCACTTCGTGGAGCGGCAGGTACTCGTCATGGTCGCCCCAGACGACGAGACGCGGCATGGGGAGGTTCCCGAGCGCCTCGCCGATCGACTCGGTCTGCCGCGGATCGAACGCCTGCGCGGCGCGGATGAGCCTTCGCCCGCCGTCCTCTCCCTCGTATCCGCCGAGGATCTCGCGCAGCGCGGGGTCCTTCACGCGCATCGTCCGGGCGAGCACCTTGGCGAGGCTCGCCGCCTTTGCCGGGTCCCAGGATCGGATGGTCTCGACTGATCCCATCGCCCACTCGCCGCCGTGGACGCCGTCCACGACCACCAGCGCGCGAACGCGGTCCGGCGCCCGCACGGCGAGGATCTGTCCGGCCGCCGAACCGACGTCGTGGGCGACGACGACCGCGCGGGGCAGATCGAGCGCGTCGAGGAAGCGCAGCATCGATCCGGCCTGCGAAGCGAGATCGACAGGCCCCTCGCCGGACGATTCCCCGTAGCCCTTCAAGTCCGGAGCGAGCACGCGAAAGCGCTGCGAAAGCTTCGGGACCACGCGCTGCCAGAGGAGCCGCGAGGTGGGAAATCCGTGCAGGAGAAGGACCGGATCGCCCTTCCCCTCGTCGATCGTTTCGAAGCGATCCGGGCCCACCGGGACCGTGGCCATCGCGATGCGCATACCAGTCCCGGCGTCGGTTTGGTACCGTGCCCCGCATGATCATCTCGAGAATCGCTACCGCGGCGATGCTCCTGTGCGGCGCCGCCCAGGCCAAGGACACGGTCAAGATCGCCTTCGTCGGGCCCCTCACCGGCGGCAACTCCGCCATCGGGCTCGGCGGGCGCAACTCGGCGGATCTCGCCGTGCGGCTGCGGAACGCCGACGCGAAATCCAAGCACCAGTACGAGCTCGTCGTGCTCGACGACGAGTGCAAGCCCGACGCTGGAGTGCAGGTCGCCACCAAGGCCGGTTCCGACCGGAGCATCGTCGCAGGCGTCACCCACTACTGCTCGGTCGTGGCGATGGCGACGGTGGACACCTGGCACCGCTTCGGGCTGCCGGTGATCGTCTGGGGCGCGGTCCTGCCCGACATTACGTACGCGAACAACTACAAGGAGATCCACCGCGTCAACGGGACGATGATCAACCAGAACGACACCAACGCGAAGTTCATCACCGAGCGCGGTTACAAGAAGTTCGCCATCATCCACGACACGACCGATTACGGAAAAGGCCACGATCGATACTTCACGGAGTTCGTGAAGAAGCACGGCGGAGAGGTGGTGATCGATCTGGGCGTCACCGCCGACCAGCAGGACTTCACCGCGGAGCTGACGCAGATCAAGGCGGCGAAGCCGCAGGTCCTCTACTTCGGAGGGCTCACGCCCATCGGCGTCCGCATCCGCGCGCAGATGGACAAGCTCGGGCTCGACGCACAGTTCGACGGCACGAGCGGCATCGTCTCCGACGACTTCATCCGCGGCCTCGGCCCGCTCGCCGAAGGAGTCGTCGCGTTCCGCGAGGGCGCTCCCGCGGAGAAGCTGCCCGGCGGGAAGTCCTTCCTCGAGCAATACAACAAGCAGAACTACCCCAATCCCCCCGAAGCCTATGGGCCGTTCGCCTTTGCGGCGGCGAGCCTGCTGATGGACACGATCGAGAAGGTGGGACCGGACCGGCGGAAAATCATGGGCGAGCTTGCCAACGTGAAGGGGCGCGACTCGATCGTGGGAACCATCACTTTCGACGATCACGGGCAGAACACGGTGCCGGCGATCACCAAGTACGTCGTCCAGGACGCGAAGTGGGTGCTCTGGGAGGATAGCGAGTACGCTTCGGGCAAGCGCAAGCTGCGCGGGCTTTAGCGATCCCTTCGGCTTCGGATCCAGATGTCGCTGGCGCTGCTCGCCGAGTACGTGATGAACGGCGCGATGCTGGGCATGATGTACGCCCTCGTCGCGGTGGGCTTCACGCTCTTCTTCGGCGTCCTCGACGTGATCCAGTTCTCGCACGGCGACGTGCTCGCGGCGGGTGCGTTCCTCGCGCTCGCCACCTGGGCGGCGATGACGAAGCTCGGCGTCGCCTCTCCGGCGGTGCTTCTCGTAGGTGTCGTCGTCGCCTCGGCCCTGGGCACCGCGCTCCTCGGCGCGATCGTCGCGCGGGCGCTGGTCCTTCCCTTGAAGGGAGCGCCGCAGCTGAACGTGCTCCTCGTCACCCTCATGATGGGGACGGTGCTGCGCGAGGCGATCCGTCTCTTCTATCCGGGCGGCTCGCAGCCGAAGCTCTTCCCGGCGCTGCTTCCCACGACGGCCTACGGGATGGGCGGCTTCCGCCTGCGCCTCGACAACGCGCTCCTCCTCGTCGCGGGCGCGCTCCTCATCGCCGGCACGCACCTCTTCATCACCCGCACCCGCATCGGCCTCGCCATCCGCGCCGTGGCGCAGGACGAGGAGACCGCGCGCACCATGGGCATCGATTTCCGCCGGATCGTGCTCGTCACCTTCGCGCTCGGCTCGGCGCTCGCGGCGGTCGCCGGCGTGATGGACGGGCTCTACTACAACGAGATCTTCTTCGGGATGGGGCTCCTCCTCGGCGTCATCGGATTCGCCGCGGCGATCATCGGCGGCCTCGGCAATCTCTACGGAGCCATCCTGGGCGGGTTCCTCTTCGCCGCCCTGCAGACCATCGGCGCCGTCGCGCTGCCCTTCGCGAGCGCCTACAAGGACGTCTTCGCCTTCGGAGTGGTGATCGCCATCATGGCCGTCCGCCCGACCGGCCTCATCGGCGAGCGCACGAGCGAGCGCGTGTGAGGCGCGAGAGGCTCGCCGGGGCTCTCGCCCTCGCCTTCGTCGCGGGACTTTCGCTTTTCTTGCGCGAGGACGACTTCGCGCTCTTCCTGGTCGCGCGTGTCCTGATCGTCGTCGTCGCCTGTCTCGGCCTCAACGTGCAATTCGGCTACGCCGGCGTGGTGAACTTCGCCGGAGCTTCGTTCTTCGGAGTGGGCGGATACACGGCCGCGGTGCTCTCGCGCGGCACCTCCGTGCCGCACCTCCTCGTGCTGCTCGCCGGCGGATTCGCGGCGGCGCTCGCCGGGTCCGTCCTCATCCTTCCGGTCCTGCGCACCCGCGGCCACTACGCGGCGCTCGTCACCATCGCCTTCGCCCTCCTCTTCCGCACCTTCCTGGAGGTGAACGACTCGCTGGGAGGACCGCAGGGACTGAAGATCCCCGAATTGCGCATCGGGCCCTGGCGATTCAACGACCCGATCGCGATTGGACGGTTCGAGGCATCGTTCCTGCTCAACTACGTGGCGCTGGCGCTTCTGCTCCTCGCGCTCTCGTTCGCGCTCGTCGTCCGGGTGGAGCGATCCTGGATCGGCGTCTCGCTCGATGCCGTGCGCCTCGACGAGACGAGCGCCGCGGCGTTCGGGATCCCGATCGGTCGGGCGAAGATCACCGCCTTCACGCTCGGCAACTTCCTCGCCGGAATCGCGGGCGCCCTCTCCGCGCACATGGTCGGGTTCATCGCCCCGAACAACTACAGCTTCGGCGAGTCGCTCATCCTCGTTTCCATCCTGCTCCTCGGCGGTAACGGGAACCCGTGGGGCTTACCGATCGCGGCCGCCATCGTCATCGTGCTGCCCGAGGAATTGCAGGTCATCCAGGAATACCGGTTCCTCCTCTACGCGTCGCTCGTCATCCTCATCCTCCTCTTCCGGCCGAACGGGCTCGTCCCGCGCCCGCTGCGGCGGCTGACATGACCGCCCTGATCCGCTGCACCGCGCTCACCCGGAAGTTCGGCGGCGTCGTCGCCCTCGACGGCCTCGATCTGTCGGTCGAGGAAGGCGAGGTGCTCGGGCTCATCGGACCCAACGGATCGGGCAAGACCACCTTCTTCAACGTCCTCACCGGGATCTTCCCGGCCTCGAGCGGCGAGGCTCGCTTCGGCGACACGCCGATCACGAATCTCTCCCCGCAGGCGGTCTACCGGGCCGGCATCGCCCGCACCTTCCAGCGATCGCGCCTCTGCCTTCCGCTCTCGCTCTTCGACAATCTGATGGTGGGAAACTACAAGAACCTCGATCACGGGCTCTGGTTCAACCTGGTCCGCAGGGGTGCCTTGAAACGGCAGATCGAGGCGGGTCACAAGGCCGCGCGCGAGCTTCTCGAGCTGTTCGATCCGCCCCTCGCCGCTCGTCTGTTCGAGCCCGCCGGGCGGGTGCCGATGATCGATCGCCGGCGGATCGAGATCTGCCGCGCCCTGATCGGCCAGCCGCGCCTGCTGCTCCTCGACGAGCCGTCCGCGGGCATGACCCGGGACGAGACGCGGCGGCTGATGGACGATCTGCTCGAAGCGCGCCGCAGGCTCGGCCGCTTGACCATCGTGCTCATCGAGCACGAGATGTCGGTCATCGAGCGCGTCACCGACCGGTGCGTGGTGTTGAACTACGGCAAGAAGATCGCCGAAGGCACGTATCGCGAGGTGGCGCAGGATCCGCTCGTGCGGCAGGCGTATCTGGGGCTATCCTGATGGATCTCCGAGTCGAGGGCGTTTTCACCGCCTATGATCGCGCGGACGTGCTGGAGGACGTCACGCTCACGGTCCCGCAAGGGCGGATCACCTGCCTTCTCGGATCGAACGGCTCCGGCAAGACGACGCTCATCCGCTCGATCCTGGGCCTCACGAAGCCCCGGCGCGGCCGCATCCTCTTCGGCGCGACGGATCTCATGTCCCTCCCCACGCACCGGATCGTCGCAACCGGGATCGCCGCGATCCCGGAAGGGCGGAAGGTGTTCCCGCGTCTGACCGTGACGGAGAACCTGCGCCTCGGCGCCTACCTCGAACGGGACCCGGAGAAAGCCGCCGAGCGCATGGACCGCGTCTTCGCCATCTTTCCGGCGCTGGCGCAGCGCCGCTCCCAGCTTGCCGGCACCATGTCCGGAGGCGAGCAGGCGATGGTGTCGATCGGCCGCGGCCTGATGGGCGCGCCGAAGCTGTTGCTCGTGGACGAGCCGTCGCTCGGCCTCTCGCCGCTTTTCGTGAAGGAGAACTTCGCCGTGCTGCGCAAGGTGAACGAGTCGGGCGTGACCATCTTCCTCGTCGAGCAGAACGTGCACCAGACCCTGGCCATCGCCCACGAGGGTTACGTGCTCTCGAAGGGCCGCGTCGTCGCCCGCGGCACCGCGCAGGAGCTGCTCGAGAACGACGAGGTGCGCAAGGCCTACTTCGGGGAGGGAGCCGCATGAACGCCGTCGAGCTGACCAGGCAGATCGTCCGCATCGACACCATCAACCCGACGAGCCCCGAGCGGCCCTGCGCGGAGCTTCTGGGAAAGCTCCTCGAAAACGCCGGGTACTCGGTCCGCCTGCACGAGTTCGCCCCGGGGCGCTCGAGCCTCGTCGCGCGCCGCGAGGGCGCGGACAAGCCGCTCGTCTTCGTCGGACACCTCGATACCGTCCCGCTCGGCGCCGCTCCCTGGAAGCGCGATCCGTTCGCGGGCGAGACGCACGAGGGGCGGCTGTACGGACGCGGCTCGTCCGACATGAAGAGCGGCGTCGCGGCCATGGTCGCGGCAGCCCTCGACGTCGCACGCTCGCCGCTGCGCAAAGCCGGGCTCACCCTCGTTCTCGTCGCGGGCGAGGAGACAGGCTGCGAAGGCGCCGCGCACCTCGCTCGCCTTCCGGACGCTCTCGGAGAAGGTTCCGCGATGGTGGTCGGCGAGCCTACCGGGAACCGACCGGTGGTCGGACACAAAGGCGCGCTCTGGCTCCGCGTCCGCTTCCGCGGCGTCACCGCGCACGGGTCGATGCCGGAGAAGGGCCAGAACGCCGTCTACGCGGCTGCCCGCGCCTTGCTGAAGCTCGCCGATCTGCGCTTCGACGTCGCGCCCGATCCCCTCCTCGGCGGGCCGACGCTGAACGTCGGCACCTTCGCAGGCGGCATGAACGTCAATTCCGTTCCGGACGAGGCGACGTTCACGGTGGACATGCGCACCATCCCCGCCCAGCGCCACGCGCAAATCCGCGCGCAGTTGCAATCGATGCTCGGTCCCGAAGCGGACATCGCGCCCATCGTGGATCTCGAAGGCATCCGCACTTCCGAGGACGATCCGTTCGTGGGCACGGTACTGGAAGCCGCGCGAACGGCCACCGGAGAAAAACTCGAGCCCGGAGCGGCCACATATTTCACGGACGCGAGCGTCCTCACTCCCGCGTACGGAGGCATTCCCACCGTCGTCCTCGGCCCGGGCGAGATGGCGCTCTGCCACCAGACGGACGAGTATTGCTACGTCTCCCGCGTCGAGGCCGCGGTGGCGACCTATGCCGGGATCGCAAGGAAGGTGTGCGGCGCATGAGCAGCGCGAATCTCTCCGCTTCCAAGGCGCTCCACCGTTTGCGCGAGCGCGATCTCTCCGCCGAGGATCTGGTCCGCGCCTGCCTCGCCCGCATCGCCGAGCGGGACGAGGTGGTGAAGGCGTGGGTCGCGATCGACCGGGAGGACGCGCTCGCCCAGGCCCGCCGCATCGACTCGATGCGCGAGCGGCCGCCGCTCTGCGGGCTTCCCGTCGGGATCAAGGACTTGATCGACACGCAAGATCTGCCGACGACGTACGGATCGCCGATCTACGCGAACCACCATCCGGAGCGCGATGCCGCCTGCGTCCGCGCTTTGCGGGAGGCGGGGGCCGTGATCCTGGGCAAGACGGTGACGACGGAGTTCGCCGTCTTCTCGCCCGGACCGACGCGCAATCCGCGCGACCCGTCGCGGACGCCGGGCGGGTCGTCGAGCGGGTCGGCGGCGGCGGTGGCGGACTTCATGGTCCCCGCCGCGCTCGGCAGCCAGACCGCCGCGTCGGTCATCCGCCCCGGTTCGTTCTGCGGCGTCGTCGCCATGAAGCCCACCTTCGGGGCGTTGCCTCTCGAAGGCGTCCACCCGCTCTCGCCTTCCCTCGACACGCTCGGCGTCTTCGCGCGCGAGGTAGAGGACCTGCCGCCCATCCTCGGGACGATGATGCCCTTCCCGCAGGCCATCGCGCCTCTCGACAAGCCGCGCCTCGCCCTCTGCAGGACGGAGCTCTGGGATCGCGCCGAGCCAACTACCCGCGCCGCCGTGGAGCAGGCGGCCGCGGCTCTGGAACGCGCCGGAGCGCAGGTACGCGAGATCGAGCTTGGCCCGTCCTTCCGCGGGCTCGCGGAGGCGCAGATCGCGATCATGGGATCCGAAGCCGTGAAAGCGCTCCACCTCGAGCCGCAAGCGCAGCTGAGCCCGCGCATGCGGGAGTTCCTGCAGCAGGGTTCGTCCGTCACCGCGGAACGCCTGCGCGCAGCCCACGACCAGGCGGAGCGCTGCCGGCGCGAGCTTGCCGACGTCTTCGCCGGTCTCGACGCCGTCCTGACGCCGGCGGTCGTCGGCGAGGCGCCGGTGGGGCTCGACTCGACCGGCGATCCGATCTTCTCCAGGATGTGGACCCTGCTCCACGTCCCCGACATCTCCCTTCCCGTGCTGCGAGGGCCCGCGGGACTGCCCGTCGGATTGCAGCTCGTCGCGCCCATCGGCGCGGACGCTCGCCTCGTCGCCGCCGCGAAGTGGATCCACGACCGGCTGCGCTCCTGAGGTTCACTCGAGGACGCGCACGGGCAGCACCACCATCGGCAGCCCCGCGAACTGCGCCCGGCGCTGGATGGCGAACGCGGTCTCGTTGTGCAGGAACCGGTCGAACCAACGCTCCCGCTCGAAGATGAGCTTTCCGGCGAAGAAGATCGCGCGCGGATATTCGATCGCGATCTGCTGCGCGAGGCGGAGGCATTCGGAGACGGCCTCGGTGCCCATCGACGCGCGGCCTTCCGCCGGCAGGCCCATGCGCTGCGCTTGATCGACGTACTTGCGCAGCGCCTCTTCCGCGTCCTGGCGGACACGGTCCACCTCCTCGACGCCCTGGAAGGTGGCGCTGTCGACGACTCCCACGGTCATGAAGACCACGTTCTGGAAGTAGCGGGGGAAGAGCTTGAGGACGGTGAGTAGCGAATGGATTCCCAGCCCCGAATACCCGCCGACGAGCAGCACCGCGGTCGGCTTGTCGCGCTGCACGGGCCGGGTCGCGACCTGCTGCATCGGCAACGCCTCGAGGATCTTGTCGAGGCGCCGGAGCCTTTGCGACACGCCTTCGTAGTGCCGCTTGATGACGAGGCAGAGGACGATCAAAGCGCCGGTCGCCACCACGGTGAGCCAGCCTCCCTCGCCGAACTTCTCCGCCACCGTGACCGCGAGGATGGTGACGCAGAGGAGGCCGCCGACGAGGTGGATCCAGACGTGGCTCTTCCAGTCCGGCTGCTTCGCGCGGGTCTCTCGCGAGAACCAGTAGCGGATCATCCCGATCTGGGTGAGCGAGAAGGTGAGGAAGACGTTGATCGAGTACATGACGACGAGCGCATCGACGGCGCCGTGAGTCTTGAGCAGCATGAAGAAGCCGGCACCGCCCATGAGAAGGACGCCGTTCTGCATGGTGAATCGCTCGCTGAGCGCGGCGAACCGGCGCGGGAACCAGGAATCGTGCGCCATGTTCGCCATCACTCGCGGTCCGTCGATGAAACCCGCCTGGGCGGCGACGAAGAGGAGGAGTGCCTCGGACATCAGCGTCACGAAGACGAACCAGCCGCCGCCGAAGTGCAGCTCGGCCGCCACCTTCGCGGCGAGAAGCGAGTTCATGGTGTGGTCGGGATCGACGTAGCGGACGTCGAGGAGCAGGTAGCAGAGAATGATGCCGCTCGCCGTCACGGCGAGGCTCACCGCCATGTAGCGCATGGTCCGCTTCCCGGTCTGCACGCGCGGCTCGCGCATGATCTGCAGGCCGTTCGAGACGGCCTCGATACCGGTGTAGGTGCCGCCGCCGAGCGAATAGGCGCGCAGGAAGAGCAGCGCGAGACCGCTCGCGCCGAGCGTCGACATCCCCTGCGAGACGCCCGCCGATACCTCCCGCGCGACCACGTGCGCGCGGCCGAGGTTCAGGGCGATCCCGGCGACGATGACGACAGCGTGGGTGACGAGGAAGACGAGGAAGACCGGAGTCAGCACCTTCACGGACTCCTTCACGCCGCGGAGGTTCAGCACCACCAGGAGGAACACGCCGAAGAGCTCGACGTGGAGCTTGAGCGGAAGGCCGAGAACATTCAGGTTCGCCCAGCGTGCTCCGTCGGGAATGACGCTGAAGATCGCGTCGCCTCCCGCCGCGATCGAGATGGAGATGGTGAGGACGTAGTCG
>JBJMQD010000357.1:0-9387 GCA_045802855.1 Myxococcales bacterium
CCCCGCGACCGCTCGACAAGTTCTCGTGCACCCGCGAACCCGACGGCGCCGTCGTCGTCCAGCTCGGGCGCGGGCCGGAGGCCGCATGAGAGCGCCGGGGGAGATTCCGACGCCACGGAAGGGACTCTACGGGTTCATCGACCGCCGCTACGGGATCACGCCGCTCGTCGAGTTCCTCGCGCACAAGGAAGTGCCGATCGGCGGCCACTCGATGGTCTGGTACTACCTGGGTGGCATCACGCTCTTCTTCTTCGCCATCCAGCTCGCCTCGGGCGTCCTCCTCCTCGCGTATTACCAGCCCGGCGAAGCGACTTCGTACGAGAGCATCCGGTTCCTCACCACCAAGGTGCCGTTCGGCTGGCTCGTGCGCTCCATGCACTGCTGGAGCGCGCACCTCATGATCATCTCGCTCATCACGCACATGCTGAGCACCATGGTGCTGAAGGCGTACCGGACGCCTCGCGAGCTCACCTGGGTCACCGGCTTCGTCCTCTTCGCCCTGGCGCTCGGATTCGGGTTCTCCGGGTATCTACTTCCCTGGAACGAGCTTGCCTTCTTCGCCACCGCGGTCGGGACCGATTCGATGAAGGCGGTGCCGGGAATCGGCGAATGGCTCTTGCAAGTCATGCGCGGCGGAACCGACGTCAGCATCAACACGCTCTACCGGTTCTTCGCCCTCCACGTCGTGGTGCTACCGCTCTTCACCGTCGGGGTGGTGACCGGGCACCTCCTCTTCGTGCAGCGCCAGGGCATGGCGGCTCCCATGGCGCACGACAAGCCGGCGCGCGGGATGAAGTTCTTCCCCGATTTCGCCCTCCGCGATCTGCTCCTCTGGCTCGTCTGCCTCATCGCCCTCGCCTCGCTCGCGGTCTTCCTGCCGTACGGGCCGGGAATCCCGGGCATGGAATGGGAGCTCGGCAAGAAGGCGAATCCGCTCGCGCCGGCGTATCCGGGGATCAAGCCGGAGTGGTACTTCCTCTGGGTCTACCAGCTGCTGAAGGAATTCCCTGCCCACCTCTTCGGCATGGAAGGATCGCAGGCGGCGATCGCGGTCGTCTCGGTGCTCTTCGGGATCTGGGCGCTCGTCCCCTGGCTCGACCGCAACGCGCGGGCGAGCCGGCCTTCCCCTGCATTCACCGACCTCGCGATGGCGGCCCTCGTCTTCCTCGCCTACCTGATGCTCAAGGCCTGGGACATCGGCGGCGGCGAAGCCGTGCTGCCCGACCCGCGCGCCGTCGCCCGCACCTGTGCGTACTGGGGCCTGCTCTTCGCAGCCGTGACGGTGGCGGTGCGGCTCGCGCTGCGGAGCGCGCCGTACTTCGACTTCACGGCCGCCGCGGCGCTGCAGATCGCGCTCCATGGGTTCGTCGGGCTTTCCTATCTCGCCGCCGGAGCGATCTCCGTACTGCTGCTCGCCGCGACGCTCGCCTTTCGCGTCGTTCGTTCCCGGAACGCTGTCGCCGTGGGGAGCCAGCCATGATCGCCCTCGTCGCGCTGCTCCTCCTCGCCGCTCCCGCCGACGAGAGCAAGTATCCGGCGCCGCTCCGCGAGTTCCTCTCCGCGAAGAACAAGGACGGCTCGCCGGTCCTCTCCGACAACGACCGCAAGACCCTGGCGGCGTTTCCCGACCATACGCGCAACCTCCTCGGCGCTGCCGCCGACAGCGTGATCCTGGGGAGCGCCGCGCACCTCAAGATCCTGCTCTCGCTCGAGCTGGCGCCCGCCGCGATGGAGATCGTCGCGCAGGACAACTGCATTCTCTGCCACAGCGACCCCGGCAACCAGAAGGCGAAGCACCTGTTCTCGACCGATCCGGCGGCGCGCCACGCGAACCCCCTCCTCAACTTGAAGGAGTTCGTCTCCGACGTGCATTTCCGCCGCGGCCTCTCCTGCTCGGGTTGCCACGGCGGCAAGCCGAGCGATGAGATGATGACGAAGGACATCGCGGCCCGCTGGCCCGCGGAGGAAGCGCGGCACTCGGATCGGAGCTGGATCCCGGGATTCTGCGCGAAGTGCCACGAAGACGCGGCGTTCATGCGCGGGTTCAATCCGACCTTGCCGACCGATCAGTTCGCCAAATACAAGGGGAGCCAGCACGGCATCCTGCTCCTGCAGCAGAAGGATTCCCGCGCCGCGCAGTGCGTGAGCTGCCACGGCCTCCACGGCATCCGCAACGCGAAGAGCCGCCAGTCCACCGTCCACGTCCAGCGCATCCCGGACACCTGCGGAAGCTGCCATTCGGATCCGAAGCGCATGGAGGGATACCGGCTCCCGGACGGCAAGCCGCTGCCGACGACGCAGGTGGCGCAGTACAAGGCAAGCGTCCACGGCAAGGCGCTCCTGGAAAAAGGGGACCTCGGCGCCCCGGCCTGCACGGGCTGCCATGGCAGCCACGCGGCGATGCCGCCGGCGGTCGCGAGCGTCGCGCAGATCTGCCGGCGCTGCCATGCGCAGAACGGGATGCTCTTCGACGGGAGCCGCCACAAGACGGCGTTCGAGCAGCACAAGTGGCCCGAGTGCGAGACTTGCCACGGCAAGCACGGAATCACCAAGCCGACGGACGCGCTGGTCGGGAACACGCCTGGAACGCTCTGCCACGACTGCCACTCGCAATACGCGGAAGGCAACCAGCAGTGCGACGCGACGGCCGCGAGCTTCCGCACGGCGCTCGACGCGCTCGTCGCCGGTCGGGCGGACATCGAAGCACCGGTGGAGAGGTTCGCGGAGCGCGGGCTCGACGTCGAGCCGCTCTCGCGCACGATCTCGGAGCTGGACGAGGCCCTGGTGCAGACGCGCAGCAAGGTCCACACCTTCGACCTGTCGAGCTTCCAGGCAGCCGCTCAGCCCGGGAACGAAGCGGTGGTGAAGGGCCGCGAGCTGATCGCGCAGACGCGCCGCGAGGCCGGCTTCCGCTCCCGGGGACTGCTCGCGGCGATCGGCTTCATGGCCCTGATCGCCGCGGGCATCGCGCTGAAATTGCGCGAGATCGGCAAGCGCCGGATTACTTGAGCGAGCGGATGTGCGCCACGAGGGCGTCGATCTGCGCGGGCTCGAGCTTGTCCTTGTAGGGCTCCATCTCGACGTCGCCCTTCTTCTTGCCGCCTTCGATGGCGGTCTTGATGTCGGCGTCGGTATGGCCCTTCTGCCAATCGGCGCTGCTGAAGTCGGCGATCTTCGCCTTCTTTCCTTGCTCGGTATCTCCCTTGCCCTCGGCGCCGTGGCAGGAGCCGCACTTCGCCTTCCAATTTCGAGCAGTCTTCTTGGGGTCCTCCTGCGCGCCGGCCGAAAGGGCAGACAACGTGATGGTCAAGAGCATCGCTTTCGCCAAGATTCGCATGGGTTCGCTTCTCCTCGGGGTCGGCTCAGTGCAACGGACCAGCCAATGCGGTGCGACTCATCGCAATGCCAATTGCACGAGGTGTGACTCGGATGTTAGCGCAGCGGCAGCATTTACGTGAACGTGCCGCCGCGCAAATTTTGCGGACCCCCGAACGGGAGGTCAGGGCGTCTTGTCGGTGTGCACGAGGCTGATCCCGGCGATCCGATCCGGTCCGTGGCAGATGAGGCACTGCTCGAGCGGCCGCGTGGCGAGGAGCGAGCGCGCCTCCCAGAACAAGGCGCCGTTGGTTTGCATGTGGTCGATTGCGGCGGGGCTGTCGTGGCAGGCCGAGCACGCCGCCGCGATCGGCGTGACGATGAGCGTGGTCGACGCCGCCTCGGTGCTCGCCCCCGTGAGCGCGTTGAAGGTGAAGGCGGGTCCGTAGTTCACGCCCTCCTGCACGTACGGCGAGTGCACGCTTCCGGCCGCGTAGGTACCCGCTCCCACCGTGCTCGGCAGCATGTTCGGGATCGCCGCCTGCGTGGCGGGCAAGCTGAAGTCGAACGTGCCCTCGAGGTGGCACATCGTGCAGCGGTTGAGGACCGCGGGATACGTCGTGTTCCAGAACCCCTCGGTCGGCGATCGCTCGTGCCAGGTGAAATGGACGGTTCGCTTCTCGGCGCCGTGGATGCTGTGCACGAAGTCCTTCTGGTTCGCCGACCAGCCGCTCGAGGTCAGGTTCGGGCGGTGGCAGAAGTTGCAGCTCGCGGCGTCGTTGCGCTGGCCCGCGTGGAAGTCGGGCCCGACGCCCAGCGACACATGGCAGGCGGCGCACTTCTGCGTTGCCACGATCTGGCGGCGCTGCGCGAAGCGCGGGGTCCCGTTGGGCAGCTTGTCCTCCGCAACCTTCCAGACGTCGAGCGCCGGGACGATGAGCCCACCCGTGCCCGCCTGGCCGTTCGGGTTCGGCGTGTACGGGTACTTGGGCAGGTTCGTCTGCGTGAGAGGCTGCGTGTGGTTGATGAAGTTGAGCGTGGGATCGGCCTGCGGGGCGCCGAGCGCGTACGTGTATCCGATGCCGCCGGTCAGCATCGAGGCGTTCGCGGGTATGACGACGCAGGTGAGCCGCATCGTGTAGTAGCCGGTCGCGTCAGGGCCGGTCAGCGTGCCGGCGCCGGTCCGGGTGGTGGTCGCGGCGGCGTTCGCGCAAGTGCCGGTTCCGTTCCAGACGTTGCGGATGTACGCGCTGCCCTGTGCGTTGAAGTCGGCAGGCGTCGCCTTCCCGTCCTGCGGTACTGCGAACGCGAAGAACGCGCTCGGCGAGCCGGCGAAGTCCGGGATCATCTCCTTCGACGTCGCCGGGTCCTGGAAGACGACGTCCTTTCCGTCGAGCTTCAGCTTGAAGACGACCTGCGGGCGCGTGACTCCGGCGTCGTCCCAGGTCGAGACGCTCTTCACGTCGTAGGTGATGACGTTCGCGTCGGGCGGTACGGCGCCCGCGGCCGCGACCCACGCCGCGTTCGTGTTCGAGTTTCCGCTGGCCGGGTTCAGGTAGATGTTGTTCGCATTCGGCGGCGAGACCGGGATGTGGCTGGTCGGAATGTCGCCGGCGGGCGCGCCCGCCGAGTGGCACAAGAGGCAGTTCCCGTCGTTCGGCTGCGCTCCACCCGTGTGCAGGCGCCGCCCCGGGGGCGGCGGGCTGACGAAGCTGATGTCGTCGTGACAAGCGTTGCACGCACGCCGACTGGGCGCGTTGTGCCAGTTCTCCGCCAGCGCCGCCGGCGCGCGGTGGCACTTCTGGCAGTTGCGGACGTCCTGCGGGAACGTGGTCTCGAACGGTCTCTCGACGCCCGCGTAGGTCCCTCCCTTGAGCGTGAGGCGCTCGCCCATGTGGATCTTGTGGATGTAGACCGGGAAGTTCAGGACAGCTTCGTTGTTGACGATCTGGAGGTCCCCGGCCCAGGTCGCGTCGCTGTTGATGGCCGGAGCGTCGGGGCCAGAGGAGGCGACGGCGAACCGCCTCTGATCGTTGTGGCAGGAGACGCAGGTGCGGATGTCGAAGCGGACGCCCCCGTGGAACTGTCCCGTCCCGAGCTGGCCCTGCTCGCCGGCGATGGCGCGGAACTGCGTGTGGCATTCGAGGCAGGCGGCCGAGTCGACTTTGTCGTTCTGGCCGGTCACGTCCGCCCCGCTCGCCGGGATGAACTCCTTGATGAGGTTGACCGGCGAGAACGGATTGCCCGTGCCGAAGAGCAGGATGACGAGGCGATGTGGCGTGGTAGCGTCGTACGAGGTGCCCGCCCCGGCAGGGCCCGCGGTCAACACCTTCGTGAACCTGTACGTATAGGTGCCGTCGGCGTTGTCGGAGAGGGTGGCGCCGGTGGCGGACTCCATGGTGGAGACGCTGCGATCGTTCGCCGCCAGGTAGTTCACCCAGGTGTCGTTGGCGCTTCCGTTCGCGCCCTGCGCGAGCTTCAGCAGGGCGAACCGCCAGTTCACGGCCGCCGCCGTCATTCCGCGTACCCCGCTGCCGTGCCTTTCGGTCACTTTCACGTTCACGACCGGCCTGCCGTCCGCGGGAATGGAGACGCCGGAGACCTCGGCGGTGATCCTCGCCACCGCCAACTCCTCGGGTGTGAGCACGCCGTAGTCGACGACACCGGCCGGGTTCTGCCCCGCATCGGGCGGCGAACCGGAAGCGCCGGGAGGACCAACGGGGCCCCTGCAAGCGGCCGAGCCCAATACCGTCATGACGGCAGTAGCCGCGAAAAATTTGCGCCGATTACCGATCCGGACTGGTCCGACTCCGTGATCGCTTGCCGAAGAAACCATCGTGGGCCTCCGCCGTAGGCAAGCGCACGTTAGTCATCGGTTATCGATCGTGGATCGAGAATCCCTCCGGCAGTAAGGCAACAAACAGAGAATTGTTCATGGTGCGGTGCGGACGGCGCTCGGAGCTGGTTGGCGTTCCGTGAAGAGGCCGCGCCCGCCACTCGTCAGCGCGAACAGCAACAGAAACGTCATCCAGGCGAGCATCGCGGCGCTCGCCTGACCGCGCGTTCGCCTCGTCCGCGCGTCAGTGTTGGTCGACGGATCCACGGTGACCTCCCGCCGGCGAGGGTCGCCGGTTCCTGCAAGCCTTTCGCAACTTGCGTGCCCCTTCTTTTTTCCGGGGCGGGCGCGGCACGTCCGGTACAGGTCGCGGGTCAGCAATCGCTCTGATCCACCACGATCGGATCGTCCCTGAGGAGCCCCTCCGCGAGCAGGTCCTTCTCCTCCGCGTTCATGTCCACGAGGACGTCCGCTACGAGCGACCGGGCCCGCCTCGCGATGTCCCGCGGGTCGAGGCTGCGATCGGTGTGCAGCGTGTGCAACAAGACCCGCTGGTGCGCGTGCTCCGAGCGGAGCAGCTCGAGCCGGACGGGCCCCCACGCATCGATGCGCTCGAGGATGGGCCCGAGGAGCTCCTCCTCCGCCGCCAGATGGAGATTCAGGTCGTCGGCAAACGTGATGACCGCCCGCGACAGCTCGGCCGTGCGCCCCGCGAGCTCGCCCTCGCTACAAGCGAGTACGTTCGACGCCGCCTCGCCGACCTCGACGATCCGTTCGCGAAGCTGCTTGTGCTGCAAGAGTAGCAGCGTCCTCCGCTCGAGGTGTCTCATGATCCATGTGACGTTGCAGGAACCGAGCCTCGAGACAGGTGTCCGCGGACACTCGCGTCCGGCTGCTACGCGAAGATGATGTTCAGGAAGGTGGTCCGGCGGCGGAACACGATCGCCGTGCAGCAGCGCAAGTAGGCCGCGGCGCCGAATTCGCGAACGATCGTCGCGCCGTGCCGCAGGACCTCTTTCGTGGTGATGACGCCGCTGATCGCCATGGGCCGCCTCTATCTCCTCTGCACACCCACGTTGCTTCAGCCGTGCCAAATCGCCGCGACGTGCGGCGCAGCGCCGCGCTGCACGGTTTGCGAGGTCGCCGAAAGAGCTGCAAAAGATGCGGGGGAGGCCGGATCCCGCAGCAGCTGCGCCGCTTTGGCCGTTTGCGCGCGCCTTGCGCACCGCCGTGCGGCAGGGCATTGCTGGAGGCGGGCAGGAGGGGATGCGCATGCGGGTCGTCGACGCCGCCGAGGCAGTTGCCGGAATCCGGTCAGGTCAGCAGGTCTTCCTGCACGGAGGTGCGGCAACCCCGTCGGTGCTTCTGGACGCGCTCGTCGCCAGGGCGCACGAGCTCAGCGACGTGAAGATGTTGCACCTGCACTGCGAGGGTCCGGGACCGCACCTGGCGCAGGCGATGGCTGGCCACTTCCGCCACCGGGCCTTCTTCATCGGCAAGAACGCGCGCGCGGCGATCGAGGAGGGGCGGGCCGAGTACATCCCGGTCTTCCTCTCGGACATCCCGAGGCTCTTCGCCCGCGACGTCCTGCCGCTCGATGCCGCGATCGTGAACCTGAGCCCGCCCGACGCACACGGGTACTGCTCGCTCGGGACGTCCGTCGACGTCGCCCTTCCCGCGGTGCGTCACGCGAAGATGGTCATCGCCCAGCTGAACCAGGGGATGCCGCGAACGCTCGGCGACGGGTTCGTGCACGTCGACGACATCGACCTCGCGATCGAGGTGAACGTCCCGCCGTACGAGCACACGGCTCCACCGCCCGGAGTCGTCGAGCGCCGGATCGGCGAGTTCGTCGCCACCCTGGTTCCCGACGGGGCGACCATCCAGATGGGCATCGGAGCGATCCCGGCCGCCGTCGCCCTCGGGCTTCGCGAGAAGAAGGATCTGGGAGTCCACACCGAGATGTTCACGGACGCCGTCGTCGATCTGGTCGAGCGGGGGGTCGTCACGGGAAGGCGCAAGGAGGTGAACCGCGGGAAGATCGTCAGCGCGTTCGCAGTGGGCACTTCGCGCCTCTACTCGTTCTTGCACGACAATCCCGAGGTCGAGATGCGGCCGTCGGACTACACCAACGACAGCGCGCTCATCCGGCGCTTCCACAACATGGTGGCGATCAACTCGGCGCTGGAAATCGACATGACCGGCCAGGTCTGCGCCGACTCGATCGGCACGCGCCTCTACAGCGGCGTCGGCGGACAGATGGATTTCGTGCGCGGCGCGACCCTCGCCGAGGAGGGCCGGGCGATCATCGCGCTCCCTTCGACGGCAATGGGCGGGCGCCGCTCGCGGATCGTGGCGACGCTCACCGCGGGCGCGGGAGTCGTGACGACTCGAGCGCACGTCGACGTGGTGGTGACGGAGCACGGCATCGCCGACTTGCGAGGGCGAAGCATTCCCCAGCGGGTGCGCGAGCTGTGCGCGATCGCGGCGCCGGAGTTTCGCGGCGATCTACTCGAGCATGCCCGGAAGGCGCGTCTAATCTGACAAAAACGCAAAGAATGCGGCGCGCGCAAAATTGCTGCGTGACGCGGCGTCTTTACTACGGCGCACGTGTCCCCACGGTCGGTAAAAACCACTAATGGGGAGCGTGGACAGACGCCAAGGCGGGCACGGGACTTGCGGAAGAGAGGCGCCGGACTCCGGCGGCCCTCGCCGGGGCGGAGGAACCGCCGAAGACACCCGAGCTTCATGCGGAATCGAGAGCAGCGCGGGGAGCGGGACGGGGTGGCGGGAAGCTGCGATGACGCATGGAATACGGCTCCTGCGCGGAGCCGTCTACGGGGGGTGCCCGGGTGCACCGGCGCGTGACCGCATGCTCCGCCTTGGGAGGGCCGCCGGCTCCTGCTGGCTTCATTTTCAAAGGTGCTGGGGACGCGTGCGAGTGCCCGTCCTCGTTGTAGCGCTTCGTGCTGATGGCAGTTCTCGTGCTCGCGCGGGTGTGGCGCTGGCGCCGCGTGCTCGCGCCGGTGTGGCGCTGAGCGCCGCCGGCTTACTTCTGCAAGAACATGTCGAGGACCTTCTCGCGCGGAACCGCACCCTCCCGCATCCTCCTCTGCCTCGCCCGAACGAGCGAGTCATAGGTCGGCGGCGGATCGGGATTCCGGTACAGCACCCCCGTATACAGCTCGGTCCCGTACGTCTGGGCGAGACGGAATGCGTCGACCAGGTCGGTCGGA
>JBJMQD010000423.1:0-7212 GCA_045802855.1 Myxococcales bacterium
CGCCCAGTCAGGAAAGTGGAGTGGCGGGCGCTACTGGATTCGAACCAGTGGCCTTCGGCTTCGGAGACCGACGCTCTATCCAACTGAGCTAAGCGCCCTTGCCAGTCGCCCGAGTACACCACAGCGCCCGCGAGGCGCAACCGGAAATCACGGCTGCTGCGGGGCCGCCGCGGCCGCGGCGCAGCCGAGGAGTCCGATGCCGATGGCGGGCGAGGCGCATGCCGTCGAGCTTCCCAGGAGCGCCGCGGCAGAGAAGCCCGCTCCTGCCGCCGCCGCGATGACCGGCAACAGGCGCATGCGGCGCAGCGCCGCGAGCGGCAAGAGAACGACCGCCAGCGCCACGATTCCGGAAGGGAGCGGAAAGAGCACCGCCAGGGCGGCGAGCTCGCCCGTCGTGCCGCCGACGACCCGGAGGAGGATGGCGGCCGCGACGCCACACGCCACTTCCAGCGGTGTCATTCCGGCGGCGAAGCCCATCGCCGCGAACGTCGCGAGCAGGAAACCGAACCGCGCCTTGCGGAACGAGCCGCGCAAGTGCAGGCAGACGTAGGCGGAGAGGAAGATCGACGAGAGCGCGGCGAGCCCCTGGAAACCCGCGAATCGCGCGAAGGGCATCTCGGGCGGCGGAGCGAAGAACATTCGCGCGAGACCGGCTGTTGCCACGATGCCGAGCAGTACCTGCGGCAGCCGGAACGACAAAGGCACGGACGCGTTCGGCGGAGGGGCGCCGCGAGCGGCAGCGCCGGCGAGCAACAGGCGTTGTTCCGCGACGACCGCGAGCGCGGCCGCGCCGAGCGCGAGCGGCAGCGCGGCGAGGCCCGACACTTTGCATCCCACGAGCGACTGCGCCCAGATCGCCGCCGCTCCGAGCGCTGCCGCGATCGCTGCGGCGCCGCGGAGGAGCGGGGTTGCCCGCGACGGACGGAGGCGGGAGGCCGGAGCATTGGAGGTCACGCCCCGCTCTTCCCCATCCGGACGATGGCGCGAAACTCCGCCTCGGACACGGGCAGCACCGAGAGCCTGTTGCCCCGCTGCAGAAGCGGCATACCGCGAAGCTCCTTCGAGAGCTTCATCTGCTCGAGCGTGACGGGGCTGGAAAGCTTCTCCACCGCCCGCACGTCCACCTGGAACCAGCGGGGATCGTCAGGCGAGGAATCGGGATCGTAGTGGTCGTCTTTGCGATCGAACTGGGTCGGATCCGGGTATGCCTCGCGCACCACCTCGGCAATCCCGACAACGGCCTTGGGGTCCGCGTTGGAATGGTAGACGAGGACTGCGTCGCCCTTTTTCATCTCGCGCAGGAAATTGCGTGCCTGATAATTGCGTACGCCGTCCCAGCCCGTCGTCTTGCGCGGCGCGCGCAAGAGATCGTCGAACGAGAACGTCGTCGGCTCCGTCTTCGTCAGCCAGTAGCGCACGTCAGCGGCCCCGGAACGAAACCTTCCAGATCACGTTTCCGCCGTCGTCGGATACGAAGAGGCCGCCGTCGTTCGCCACGGAAACCCCGACGGGGCGTCCCCAGACGTGACCGTCGCCGGTGACGAACCCCGTCATGAAGTCTTCGTACTCGCCCGTCGGCTTGCCGTCCCGGATCGGTATGCGAATCACTTTGTAACCCGTGCGCTTCTTGCGATTCCACGAGCCGTGCTCGGCCGCGAAGGCGTCGGTTCGATACTCCGCCGGAAATTTGTGCCCGGTGTAGAAAGTCATTTCCAGCGAGGCCGAATGCGATTGCACAAGCACGTCCGGCGTCACCACTTTGTCGCGAAGCTCCGGATGTGCCCCCGGATGTCGCGGATCCTGCGTCGGACCGAGGTAGAACCACGGCCAGCCGTAGAAGGCACCTTCGCGGACGCGCGTCACGTAGTCGGGAACGAGATCGTCGCCCAACCCATCCCGCTCGTTGACGGAGGCCCACAGTTCCCCTGTCTGCGGGTGCACCGCGATTCCGACGGCGTTGCGGATTCCCGAGGCATACACGCGCGACGGTCCTCCGTCCGGATCGTACTCGAGGATGTCGGCGCGCCGGGTCTCGTCGACGGACGAGCTCTCCTGCACGTTCGAACGCGATCCTACCGAGACGAACATCTTCTTGCCGTCTTTCGAGAACGCCACGTCGCGCGTCCAGTGACCGCCGCCGTGCAAGCGCCCGCCCGAGGGAATGTCGGGCACGATCACCTGCTTTTCACCGCGCGCCTTGAGATCTCCGGCCTGGTAGGGGAACCGGACCACGGCGCCGGTCTCGCCGACGTAGACCCATTTCGGATCCGGTCCCGGCGGATGGAACGCGATTCCAAACGGGCGCTCGAGGCCCTTCGCAAATACCTCGTTGCGTTCCGCCTTCCCGGCTCCGTCCTTGGCGCGCAGGACGCGGATGCGTCCCGGAGAGCTTTCCGCCACGAACAGGTCGCCGTTCGGGGCAACGCGGATGAGCCGTGGGTCGTCGAGACCGGTCGCGAACTCCTCGACGTGGAAGCCGTCCGGCACCCGGGGCCACGCTTTGTCCGGCCGTTTCACCATCCGGGCGTCGTTCGTCGCCGACTCGGTGGCGAACGGCTTGGGCAGATCGGAAACGGTGATCCGCCGGCGCACGCCGGGAGCGTCGGTGGTCCAGTCTCCGAACGCGCCCTGCCCCGTCAGGACGCGACCCTTCGACTCCTGCGCCGCGGCGGCATGCAGGAGAAGACACGACATGGCTGCGATGAGCGTGGATGCGCGCACGGCGCGCGAGTCTACACGCGCACGAGATTCGCCAGCATCCGATCTCACCGCCGCAGCAGCCGGCGCACACGTTGCAGCGAGCCCGCCGCCTCCGGGACCTCCAGGAGGAGGCTGAGGCCGAGGTAGCTGGCGCCAAAAACCCCGAACACGGCACCGGCCCTGACGATCGCGGCGGCGCGCCCCGCGCCGAGGCCCGCCAGCGCGAATTTCACTCCCAGTCCGATCGCGCCGGCGACGATGGCGGCCGCCCAGAGCCTGCCGAGAAGCCCGCGCGGGAGCGCGGCGCGCCCTACCCGCTCCCCGATCCCGCGACGCAGGAGCGCGTACTCGATCCATCCAGCCACGCCCGCCGAGGCGGTCAGGCCGACCGCTCCGAAACGGGAGTCGAGGTGGAACGCGCGCGGGAGCCACAAGCCTGCCAGCACGCCGAGGCTCGCCGTGAGAGCGACGCGGATCGCCGCGAACTTGAGCGGAGTCCGCGTGTCGCGGAGCGCGTAGAACGTGCTCGAGTAGAGCCGGGCCTGGGTGGCCGCGAGGAGGCCGACCGTCGAACCGGCCAGGATCATCCACACGTACCGGACGTCCGCCGCGCTGAACCGTCCGCCGCGGAAAAGGGCCGCCACCGCCACGTCGCCGAAGGCGAGGAAGGCGATCACCGAGGGAACGACCGGGAAGGCGATGGCGCGCAGCCCCGCCGAAAGCTGGCGGTGGAGCGCCTCGCGCGTTCCCTGGGCGGCGGACATCGACGGTAACGCCGCGGCGGAGATCGACATACCGAAAAGAGAAATCGGTAATGTGTACAAAGTCTGCGCGTAGGCGAGCGCCGCTACCGCTCCGCTCGGGAGCCAGGATGCGATGACGTTGTCGATATAGGCGCTCAGCTGGACGACTCCGCGCCCGGCGACGACGGGAAAGAAGCTCTTGATGACGTCGCGGACGTGGGCGTTCGCCCGGCCGAGGGAGAGGCGCAATCGCCCGCCCAGGCAGGAGAGCATCGAGGGGAACTGCACCGCCACCTGGAGCAGCGCCCCGACCACCGCGCCCCAGGCGGTGACTTTGGCGAGATCGAAGGGGCCCAGCCGCAACCCGAGCCCTCCGATGATCAAGGCGGCGATCTGCGCCGCGCTCCAGACCACGGGCGCGACGTAGCTGAGGAAGAAGCGGTGGTGGCTGTTGAGGACGCCGAGGCAGAACGCGGACAGCACGAGAAGGGCGGTGCCGGGGAAGAAGATACGGACGAGAAGGATCGTCAACGTTCGCTTGTCGCCGGAAAATCCGGGAGCGATGGCGTCGATGAGGTACGGGGTGGCGGCGACGCCGGCGATGGTGAACGCCGTCGTGACGAGGGAGAGGAGTCCGGCGACCGCGCCCGCCACCTTGCGGGCTTCCGTCTCGTCGCCTTGAGCGCGCAGCGACGCGTAGACGGGAATGAACGAGGCGCTGAGGACGCCCTCGCCGAGCAGGTTCTGGAGGAAGTTGGGAATCTTGAACGCGGCGTTGTACGCGTCCGCCGCGTCGGAAGTGCCGAGGTAATGGCCGAAGACGCTCTGCCGGACGAGTCCGGCGAGGCGGCTGAGGAGGATGCCGGCGGCGACGAACGCCGCCCCGCCCCTGCGGGCGGGCCCCTTGGCAGGCGCGGCCGGAGTCGCCGCGACTTCCGATGCGGGAGTACCCATCGGGGGCGGACATTACAACGCGGCGCCCCGCAAAAGTGCCGGCGCTGCTCCGGGGCGCGCGGCGGGCTCGCCTACCCGGTCACCCGAGCGGCGAGCACTTCACGGGAGTGCTCACGGCAGTGTTGTTCTCGGGGTGGCAGTCGCCGATCTTCTGCTGCTCGTCCACCACCGCACGGATGGGTACCGACACGCTCTGCGGCGGCGTCTTCCAGGGGATGGTGATCTCCTCGGTCTGTCCCGGCTGAAGCGTGGTCTTCGTCACCGACGACCCGATGAGGACGGGGCCCCCGGTCAAGTCTGCGTAGAAGTTCACCGGGACGCCTGGCTTCGCCACGATCGCTCCGCCGTTGTAGATGGTCGCCGAGACCGTCCCCTCACCCTGCAGACAGTTGGCGAGCTGCGGCTTCACTTCGCAAATCGAGAGGTCCGGCGAGCTGAAGACGCCCTGCCCCTGCACGTTCTGCCGGAAGGTGTTCGACTGCCCCGGCCCCCAGGAGAACGGCTCCGGGAACGGCAGCGAGCCGTCGAGGTTCACGTTGGTGACGTGATAGCCGTGCTGGTTCCAGACGGAGCGGGTGTTGACCCATTTGTCGGATGGCGAGGCGAGGGCCTTCAGGCCCACGAAGAACGTGTCGGAGAGGAAACCGGGACCGCTCGGCCAGTCAGGGCAGAAGTAGTTGCAGATGTTGTTGTTCGGGACCAGCACCTTGGCCCGGCCGCTCCCGTCGATGTCCGCCACGATCGGCATCTCGTACGCGGTGCAGCTGGCGTTCTTCTCCTGCACGAGCGCGGCGCCGGTCTTGCCGTCGTAGATGCGGAAGAAGCACTGGTCGGTGTAGACGACGTTCGCCTGGCCCTTGCCTTCGAAGTCGAAGACGGAGCTTCCGGTGTTCGACGAGCAGTCCCTGGTCTTCGTTCGCCAGACGAAGCCCTGCGGGCCCGGCTTCCAGACCACGTACCCGCCCTGGCCGGCGATGCCGATCTCGGGCAATCCATCGCCATCGAAGTCCGCGATGGTCGGGGCCCCGCCGGCGTTGAACTCGCTGTTGCAGTCGGGATCCGCCGGGAGCGGTATGGGGTTCAGGAGGATGCCGCCCGTCCAGTCCTGGATGCGGAGGAATCCCTTGCTGACGACCGCGATGACCGGGTGCGTATCGGCGGGGTTGAGCCCCATGGCGGCGCCGTAGCCGGAGAAGTTCGCCAGGGCCGGGAAGCCGTCCGGGCAGAGGTCCTCGAAGCCGTTCGGGCACAGGCACACGTTGGAGCCCGCGTTCGGCCCTTGGGTCCCGCGGGTCTGCCCGAACGGGCAGTTCGGAGGACGCACCGTCATCCGTACGCCTCCTCCTTGCGCGCCCATCTGCGGCTTGCAGGTGAAGCCGGTCGGAGACGTCGGGTCGCGGATCAGCTTGTAAGCATTGTTCCCGGTGACGATCTCGGGGGTTCCGTCCATGTCGATGTCGGCGATGATCGTCAGGGTGCCGTCGCCGTTGCCGCCCACCTGGTCGGGACCCGTCGGCGGGAAGGACTGCCTGCACATCGTCTTTCCCGTCACGCCGTCGTAGACGCCGGTGCCCACGACGATCTGCGCCGCCGGAGTGTCGGGCAGGAGGCGAGCGATGGCCGGGCCGCCCCACCAGACCCGCGGCTCGGGGTCGCCGGTCGCCGGGTTGCCGCGGTTTTCCCAGAGCAGGTTTCCGTCTCCGTCGAAGGCGATGAGGCCGCCGTGCGAGTGCGCCCTGGGAGGCTGGGTGTCGTTCGGGTCCCAGCTGCCGGTGACGAGGCAGAGCGTGCCGTCGCCCTTGCAGTCGCCCGCGGCGATCGACGAGTTCGCGTCGATGATGTGCTCGAAGCTCGGGAAGTCCTTCGGGGCCGTCCAGATCGCCGACCCGTCGGAGCCGCGGATGGCGCGCATGATCCCCGCGGTCTCGAGCGCGGTGTCCTTCGAGCTCGCCGTGAAGGTGGAGAAGGTGTTGAAGACGATGGCGGGCTCCGGATCGTCCTTGTGCAACCGGATCACGACGGGCGTCGACATCACCTCGTTGAAGTCGGGGAAGAGGACGTCCTTGCGCACCCTGCCGCCGATGACGGGATCCTCGGGGCCGAGGGGCGATTCGAAGGGCCACCACCAGGCGTGCACCGGCGGCTCGAAGGCGCCGTGCGGGATGAAGATGCAGGCCGGGTCGGCCGGCTTGCACTGCGCCGTCGCCGGGAGGCACTGGCCGTTCGCGCAGAACGTTCCCGCAGGGCAGGCGACGTTCGCGCATGCGTTCGGCTGCTGCTGCGTCTGCGGAATGGAGCACGTCCCGTCGGACTGGCAGCGACCGTCCGCGCAGTCGGAGTCCTTGGTGCACCGGTTCTGGCCGGTGCCGACGCTGCCGGACGTGGGATTGCCGCTCCCGCACCCAGCAAGGACGAACGCCACAGCCAAAAACAGCCCGGAAACCCCCCGCCCGCCCATCGCCCACCTCCGCCCCAACACAAGGGTCGTCGCGAAAGAGGTGGTGATCGGGGAGCTATCCGGCAAGCGTCCCCTCGAAAGGTCGCAGTCCGGTGCGCGACAGTCGGACGGTCACCCGTCCCGGGACAGGTGAACCGCCCTACCCGTCCCGGGACAGGTGACCCGCATCTACCCGTCCCGCGACAGGTGACCGCCCTACCCGTCCCGGGACAGGTGCCCCGCGCCCACGCCCACCCCGCAGCCCGAATCCGATCCTCCACCCCATCCGAGACCCGCCCACCCGGCACCCGATCACGCGCCCAAGTGCCGAATCCTCAAGGGTTTCGCCACATTGTGACCCACCAGTCACAAACCCCT
>JBJMQD010000439.1:0-8041 GCA_045802855.1 Myxococcales bacterium
AGGTATCCTCCACACCAAATCGACAGAAGCGCGGCCGTAGGGACAGTTTTATTGTGCGCTGACGTCGTGGGCCGGGGGGAATCCCCCCACCCGAACCGCCTCAGTGACTGTGCCCAGGCTCCTCGTCGCGCGGCGCGGACACGGTCTTGAGCGGCACCCGGTACGTGAGGACATCGGATGCGTGCTCGACGGCGGGCCCCTTCAGGAGGGCCTGCTTGTCGAACACCGCGAGCGGCCGCGACAGCACGGCCGGCGCGTGGCTTCCCGTGTCCATCCGGATGGCGTCCTTCGGGCATGCCTCGACGCAGAAGCCGCAGACGATGCATCGCAATTCGTCGATCTCGAACCGGACCGGGTACTTCTCGATGGCCTGCTCGTCGTACTCGCCGGCCTCGATGTAGATGCACTGCGCGGGGCAGGCGGTCGCGCACATGTAACAGGCGACGCAGCGGGGACGGCCGTCGATGCGCGGCACGAGCCTGTGCATCCCCCGGTACCCCGGCGGGTACGCCTTGCGCTCTTCCGGGTAGTTGATGGTGGAGACGAGGTTCACGCCCGGGCCGCGGCGCTCCATGATCTCGGGGTTCGGATCGCGGAAGCCGAACAGGTTGCGGAAGAAGTGGTTGGCGATGACGACCATCCCCTTGATGGCCTCGCGCAGGTAGAGGCGCTCGCCGAAGCTGAGGTCTGCCTCCGGCCCGGGGCTTCGGCGTTCGTCGACCGGATGCTCCGGCCTTCGGCCTCCGCCCGTCGCCGGCAAAGCCGTCTCCTCCATCGGTTCAGGCGCGTGTGCCATTGAGGGTCCTCAGTGCGCGGAACCGGTCGCGGGAACGGCAGGCGTGCCGTGCGCGATGGCGGGCGTCCCGTGCGAAGTGGTCACGCTGGGAACGTGGCCCGCCGTCTCCGCCTGCGTCGCGGCGCTCAAGGCGATGAAGGCGAGAATGGCGATCCACTCCACCACTCCGAGGAGGGCGAGGCCTTCCCTGCCGCCCCAGAGGAACACGCCGGCGGTGACGACCACGTTCGCGAGCGAGACGGGGAGCATCATCTTCCAGCCGAGCCGCATGATCTGGTCGTACCGGAACCGGGGGAAGGCCCAGCGGGCGAGGAACTGCACCCAGATGAGGAAGAGCACCTTCAAGATGGAGGAGAAGACCTGCAGGACGGCGAGCCACGACGTTCCCGCGAAACCGAGGACGCCGTTGAATTGCCGGACGAGCCACGGCTCGATCCAGGGAATGTGGTAGGCGCCCAGGAAGATGGCGGTGACGATTCCGGAGATCACCACCACCTCGGCGAACTCGGCGATGAGGAAGAGGCCGCTCTTCAGGCCCGAGTACTCGAGGTAGTACCCGATGATCTCGCTGTCGCCTTCAGGCGTGTCGAACGGCGCGCGCTTGATCTCCGCCATGGCGGCGACCAGGAAAAGGATCATCCCGAGGGGCTGGAAGAGGGCCCCCCATCCCGGCAGGAAGCCCCAGACCAGCGAATCGTCGGCGGGCGTCGCCCCGATAGAGCCGCGCAGGCGCATCACCACGTGCAACAACTGATCGCTCGCGCCTTGCAGGAGCGCCATCTCGTCGAGGCGCAGCGACCCGAACACGATGAAGGTACCGACGAGCGTGAGCCCGAGCGTCACCTCGTACGAGACGAGCTGGGCGGAGGCCCGTAATCCGCCGAGCAGCGCCAGCTTGTTGTTCGAGGTCCATCCGGCGAGCGCCGTGCCGAAGACCGCCAGGGAGGCGAGCGCGAAGACGTAGAGGATTCCCCAGTCGAGGTGCGCGATCTGGAGCTGGATCACTTTTCCGGCGAACTCCACCGGAGGACCGAAGGGGACGACCGCGAAGAGGCAGAAGGCGGGTCCGAAGGCGAGGAGCGGCGCGAGATTGAAGAGCAGCTTGTTCGCGACCGCTCCCTCGGGAAGGAAGTCCTCCTTGAACAGCATCTTCAGGACGTCGGCGGGGATGTGCGGGAGGCCCTTGAGCGGCATGTCGCGCAACCCGGGGATCGGGAGCCGGGCGCGATTCGGCCCCACCCGATCCTGCATGAGCGCGCTCCACTTCCGCTCCGCCATGGTGAGGAGCGTCGCGGTGATCATCACGAAGATGAGGTCGAGCGCGACGATGTTGCCGATGCCCTGGAACGTCCCGAACGGACGGCTGTCCAGCTCGGCGAAGGCGCGGACCAGGGCGAGGAACACCCAGGACAGGACCAGCAGGAACCCGGCGAACGCGCCCCAGCCGAAGATCGAGCCGAACAGGTGCTTGTCGTAGGCTTCCCGCGGCGGGCTCGACGATCCGAAGTCGTTCGCAGAGAACCGCGCCATCGGCGTCGCGACGGACGGCACTTCCAGCGAGATACCGGGCGTCTGCACCGGTGCCGCATGGATCCGGGAATCGGGCGAGTTGGAGTTCGCATTGAGCGGGGAAGCCATCAGCGCGACCCTCCGGAGGCCTCGGGGCCGACCTTTGCTCCCGGAGGCGTCGTCTGCGGACCGCGCGTCTCGGGCCGCGCAGCGGGTCTCGGCGCGCGCTTCGGCCATTGCGCGGGGAACGCCGACGGCGCGATGACCACGCCGTCGTCCGGGACGCGATCGAGGGTGAGTCCGGAAAGCTCCGGCGCGCGCTCGGCGGCGAGGGCAAAAGCCATCTGCGCGCTCCGGATCGCGTGGGTGAATCCGAGTCCGGCGAGGAGCCGCTCCGCCCACAGCCACCCGGGCGCGGCGTCCGATCTGCGCATCGTGGCGATGCCCGGATCGGTCCGCGCGGCCGCCGGACCGGCGCCGTCAGCCCGGGTTCCCGTGACCGACGGCCAGGTGCGCTGCAGCCTTCCGTACCAGTTCACGAGCGTGCCGTCCTGCTCGTAGGCGCTCGCGCAGGGGAACGCGAAATCCGCGCGCGCCGTCGCCGCGTCCTCGTTCTGCGCAACCGCCAGGAGGACCTCGACCCGCTCGAGCGCGAGAGGCGTGAGGCCGTCCGTCCGGAAGGCGATCAGCGCCTTCTCCTGGACGATGCCGCCGCCCAGATCCTCGAGCTTCGCCCCGAACGCTTCCGCCACGAGCCGCACGCCCCGCGCGTTCGGGTTCTTGTCGGCGCGGATGAGGAAGTCGTCGGAGTCGCCGGGAGGCTTGCCAGAGGTGAGATAGCGGGTGACGCCGATCTCGCGGCCCAGGAGGAGCGCAGTGGCCACCTCCTCGTTGGTGCACTGGGCGGAGAGGTACATCGCCACCCCGCCCTTCCCCATCAGCGGGCGGATGCGCTCGACGGCGTGCTCGACGGCGACCCTGGGACCGACGTTCTGCGCCGCCTCTCCCCTGCCCTCGCGCGCCCACTCGACGCGCCCCTCGTTGACCTCGTGGTAGGTGAGCCGGCCCTCGTCGCACATCCAGACCTGGTTCACCTCTTCGTTGCGCCGGGGAAGGAGCCGGTAGGCCCGGTCGCCGCGGCTCTCGACGTAGACGTTGCAGCCGTTGCTGCACCCCGTGCAGATGCCCGGCGACTTGTTCACGAACCAGACCCGGCTCTGGAAGCGGAAATCGCGGTTGAGGAGCGCGCCCACCGGGCAGATGTCGACGGTATTGCCGCTGTACTTCGAGTCGAGCGGCTGATCCGGGAAGGTTGCGATGAGCGACCACGACCCGCGCTGCACGACCGACAGCTGCGACTCTTGCGCGACCTCGTCCATGAACCGCACGCAGCGCGTGCACATGATGCAGCGCTCGGCGTCGTAGACGACGAGCGGTCCGAAGACCTCGCGCTTCGGCTTGTTCAACTTGTAGGTCCGGATGCGCGAGGGCTGGTGATCGTAATCCATGTAGTAATCTTGCAATTTGCATTCGCCCGATTGATCGCAAATCGCGCAATCGACCGGGTGGTTGATCAAATGGAACTCCATCACCCCGCGCTGGTTCTCCTTCACGGCGGGTGAATTGGTGGTGACCTTCAGGCCTTCCTTGGCCCGCACCTGGCACCCGGGGACGAGGCGCCCGGGGGCGTCGCTCGTCTCCACGAGACACAGGCGGCATTGCCCCGCGATGGAGAGGCGCGGGTGGTAGCAGAAATAGGGAATGGAGACGCCGATCCGCCGCGCCGCCTCGATCAGGTTGTCGCGCACGTCCGCTTCGACGGGCTTTCCGTCTACCTCCAGGCGGACGATCTTCGGCGGGGCGGGAATCGAAGCCTGCCCTGGCGCCGCGCCGGGCTGTCCCCCGCCCGTGGTCGCGGCGGCGGGCTGCGTTCCCGGTGGCGCCTTGTCGGGGCTCATTGCTCCACCTCGCCGCCGATCATGTTGATGGAGTCGAAGACCGGGATGAGGTCCGCCACCATGTGGCCCTTGATGAGCCGCGGCAGCGCGGAAAGGATGGGGAACCCGGGCGCCCGCACCTGGATCGCATAGGGCTTCCCCTGCCCGTTGGAAACGATGTGGAAGCCCAGCTCTCCGTTCGCGCCCTCGGTGTAGACGTAGACCTCGCCCGCCGGCACCTTGATCCCTTCCATGATCAGCTTGAAATGGGCCATCACGCCTTCGATCGATCCGAAGACGTCCTTCTTGGGCGGGAGCGCATAGCGCCAGTCGTCGATGATGATGGGGCCGGGCGGAATCTGGTCGAGGCACTGGAGGATGATCCGGTGGCTCTGCTCGATCTCGCGGAGGCGCAGGATGTAGCGATCGTAGGTGTCGCCGCGCTCGCCGAGCGGCACCTCGAAGTCCATCCGGTCGTAGACGGCGTACGGATGCGCCTTGCGGACGTCGTAGTTGACGCCGCTCGCCCGCAGGCACGGGCCGGTGAATCCCCAGTCGAGCGCCTCGTCGCCGTCGATGACGCCGACGCCGCGGGTGCGGTCGTAGAAGATCCGGTTGCGCGACAGGAGCACGTCGATCTCGTGGGTCAGCTCCATCACCCGCGGCAGGCACTCGCGCAGCCTCTCCACGAATCCGGGAGGCAGATCGGTCGCGACGCCGCCCACCCGCGTCCAGCTCGTCGTCACCCGCGCGCCGGTCCACTCCGCGATGCGGTCCCAGAGCAGCTCGCGGGCCTCGACGCCGTAGAGGAAGACGGTGAAGGCGCCGAGCTCGAGGCCGATGGCGGAGACGCAGGTGAGGTGATCGCAGATGCGCGAGATCTCGCCGCCGAGGACGCGCAGGTACTTCGCCCGCTCGGTGCACTCGATGCCGATGAGCTTCTCGACCCCCATGATGTAGCCGACGTTGTTCAGGATGGGGGAGACGTAGTTGAGGCGGTCGGTATAGGGCAGCACCTGGTGCCAGGTGGAGTTCTCGCTGCTCTTCGAGAAGCCGCGGTGGAGGAAGCCGATCTCCGGGATGGCGTCGACGATTGTCTCGCCGTCGAGCTTGACGACGAGCCGCACCGTCCCGTGCATCGCCGGATGCGACGGTCCCAGGTTCACCGTCATCAGGCTCGAGGGAAGATCGGACTCGAGCGCGAGCGGATCGTCGTGGTGCTCAGTCATAGGTCGTCGGGTCCACGTTCTTGCGCCCGACGTGCGTCTGGCTCATCGGGACGCCGGCGCCGCCCGGACCCGGGCCCGGGCCGCGCACGAGATCGGGGAAGTCCAGCTCGTCGACGAGGGGCTGACGCTTGCGGGTCGGGTAGTCCTTGCGCAACGGGTACCCCTGGAACTCGGGGTACATGAGGAGGCGGGTCAGGTTCGGGTGGCCGATGAACTCGATCCCGAACATGTCGAAGAGGTACCGCTCCCACCAGTCGGCGGTCCTCCACACGTCAGACACGGTGGGCACCTTCACGTCGTCCGAGCGCAGATCGACCCGCAGCCGCAGGCTCTGCTTCCGCACCACGCTGTAGAGGTTGTACGCGAGGTAGAAGCGAGGTTCGCGCGGGCCCTTGCGGGCGAGGTCGTAGGCGGGAACTTCGTTCGAGGCGAGCGCGCCTCCTCCGGTCATCTCCGTGTCGTAGGTGAGAAGGTCGACGCAGACGATGTCGCGGAGGAGCTGCATCCGCGCTTCGCCCTCCTTGAGGAACCGGCAGAGGTCCTGCACCGATTCGCGGCGCACGACCACCACCTCGTCTCCGCGGTGGCTGTGCGTTCCGAGGACGGCGGCAGGATGGGCCTTCTGCAAGAGCTCGACGAGCGCCTGGGCCATGGGACCTCTACTTCGCGAGAAGCTTTCCGAGGAAGCTGCGCTTCTTGTCGTCTCGCACCCGGGGCGATTGCTCGACCGAGTGGAGCACGTGGCGCTGCGTCTGGATCTTCTCCTGCAGGATCTTGAGACCGTCGAGGACCTGCTCGGGACGCGGCGGGCAGCCCGGCACGTAGACGTCGACGGGGATGATCCGATCCGCCCCCTGCACCGTCGCGTAGTTGTCGTAGAAGCCGCCCGACGAGGCGCAGACGCCGAACGCCATCACCCACTTCGGCTCGCACATCTGCTCGTAGACGCGCCGCAGGACGGGCGACTGCTTCACGTTGATGGTGCCGACGATCATCAACAGATCTGCTTGCCTGGGCGTGAAGCGCGGGAACTCGGCCCCGAAGCGAGCGAGATCGTACCGCCCGCACATCACGCTCATGTACTCCATGCCGCAGCAGGCGGTGACGAACGGGTACTGGAAGAGCGAGTTCGCCCGCGCCCAGCCGAGCGCGCCCGAGATCTTCTCCTCGAACCACCCGATCGCCTCGTCCCTGCGGGTGAGCAGGACCGGGACCGCGCCGGAATCGTCGCCGAGCGTCGTTTGCAGCCGGGCCGACTCGGGAACGTTTCCCTCCGGCCGCAAGATCGGAAGCCTGTCGTCCGCCAATTCGGTTCCTCCTACGACCATTCGAGCGCGCCCTTGCGCCACACGTAGACGAGGCCGATGGCGAGGGTGGACATGAAGGAGAGCATCTCCACGTACGCGAACCAGCCGAGTCCCTGCGCGGCGAAATCGCGCAGGAGCGCTCCCCACGGGTAGATGAAGACGCTTTCGATGTCGAAGACGATGAAGAGGAGCGCGACCAGGTAGAACTTCACCGAGTGGCGGGCATGGGGATCGCCCGTCGTCGGCGAGCCGCACTCGAACGCCGTCTCCTTGACGGGAAAGATGCGCTTCGGGCCGAGATAGCCCGCGACGAAGCTGATCGCGGCGCACATGACGCCCGCGATGAGCAGGAGGATCAGGATCGGAACGTAGGGGTCGAGATAGGCGCTATCCACGCAGGATTCCTTAGAGGGCGGCGGAAAATAGCCGCCGGTCGCCAGGGTGTCAACGCGCTGCGCGAAGCGCGGCGAGCTGGTGCGGGCCGAGACGCTCCTCGCCGCGTTCGATGGCGTGCACCAATTCGACCAGGCGGGCGTTGAGCGGAGCGGCGACGCCGGCTTCGCGTCCCGCTCGCACCACCGCCCCGTTGAGGTCGTCGATCTGTCCCGCCGGCCGCCCCTCGAGGAGGCGCACGAGCATGCCCGAGCGCTGGCGCGGACGGAGCCCGGCGGCGATGCGGATGAGGAGGTGCGCGATAGGGCCGCCGCCGACCACCCAGGACGGATCGACGCCCGCGACTCGCTCGAGGCGGACGTGCTTCGCGCGGGCGACTTGCACCGCCTCGCGGACTGCGATGACGGCGAGCTCGCGCGCGTCGCGGCTCGCCGCAAGCCCGCCGAAGTCGAGCCCCGAAACCGCCCCGAGCGTCGAGAGCGCGCAGTTCATGGCGAGCTTGCTCCAGCGCGCACCCATGAGGTTCGCGGTGCGCTTCACGGGAAATGCCCGTCCCAGGAGATCGGCGACCCGCCCGACCCGCGATTCACCTGCCGCCGTGATGGCGCCGAGGGTGAACTTCCCCCCGCCCGTGATGCGGTACTCGCCCGGACCTTTCGCGCTCGCCGACCAGCCGATCACGGCGCCGAGGACGCGATCGGCTCCGACGATGCGGGCGGCGCGCTCCTCGGGAAGCCCGTTCTGCACGCACACCAACGCGCCGTCGGGCGCGAGCAGTGGGATGGCGGCCGCGAGCGCCGCGTCGGTTGCGTCGGTACGCGTGCAGAGGAGCATCAGATCGTAGGGCGCGGCTTGCGCAGGCAAGTTCGG